>CAZLTI010000108.1:0-9984 GCA_964562335.1 uncultured Pseudomonadota bacterium
TTTTCCTCTATTGGTCAAAAACCTAAGAAGCGAAACGAATGAAAACGTAAAAAACGAGCATTTGCGGAACGCCTTAATCGGTGCGATCAGTGTACTTCCCTATTTCGAAGTCCATCAGGAGGAGGAAACCGGCGAAAACGGTGAGGAGATCAAAATTGACGGCTTCACCTTTTTAACCAAAACCAAGGCTGCGTTAAACTACTATGAACACACTCTGGGTGGTAAAGAGATAAACGCATTCTACTGCATCGGAGACCGGAGAGTGCCCAATTATCACTATTGCGAAGGGGCGACGGAGCAAATTAATCGAGCTCATTTTATAGAGTTAGCCGCTGCTCTGGCGATTGTAGACTTCGCCAATCAAAAAGAAGACGAGATACGCGACAATCCGACTTTTAGGGAGTTCGGTCTAGCGGACGATCCTGAAGATAATCCAATCGAATTTCGCCATCTGGGAAGGAACACTCTAGACTGCCTGCAAAAACCGTTGATACAGTATCAACTGTTTGTTGCCTATCTGGAACGGGAATTTGAAAGCGACATTCGAAAAGGAAGGCAACCCTATGTGAAGCAAACGAAAATCGACGAGGACTTTTTTGACCGCAACGAGTTCTTTCGCATCTATTTAAGAGCTTTCAACAGTGAATTCCAAAAATGGTTGAGGGAAATGAGCGAGAACGTCCGACCATTTGCCCCTTTCAATTTCAAGTTTGTCGAAAACGGAGCATATTTTAAAATCGTGCGAGGATTAAACCCTAAACGTACTTCGTTCTCCAGCGATGCCAACCAATTCAGGAACGGGCTTAATAAATACGACAGAAAAGTGGACCAAAAACTACCTGTGGAAAGAAGATTTATAGAGCTATTCTACAGGACCATAAAAGATACCGTCGCTTTCCGATTGGACGTTTGATTCAAAACCAGCAGGAGATTCTTATGACCTATGTACTACGCTTGTTCAGGGGAGTAGAAGAGGATACTAGCAGAGATTGGTTCCCGTCTGTTCGATATGATGCTGACGATATAAAGGGAATCGAGGATTATTCCAGCAGTGCAAAACTGCAGCTGACCTCCATTCCAAGTCCCTTCGCTCGGTTGGATCTAGTGCGGACAGCCTTTGCCTTGGCAGCAAACAATTTGAGAGGGACCACGCTCTTTCATAAGATGGTATCTGAGAGCCTCGATGTAGCCGAAATGTTCTTCAATTTCGATAATTTAGAAAAGGGGCCTAGAGGAGCAAAAATACATATATGGGACAAAGCAAATGATTTAGAAGTGGATTTGCTGAATAGCGAAAATGGAAAACTTAGGCATTTAGGAGAAACGCTGCAGCTTTTTTTGCATCAGGATGCCGCAGCTTACAACTTCGGTAAGCTGAATCGGCTATTTATTATGGAATACGGTATGCAGATCATGGGAGGAACATCGCCAGCAACGCTTTTTTTCAGCTCACCGGACGAAAAATCGAATTTGGATATTGTACTGGGGGGACGAAGACTCTTTGGCGACCAATATGCGTCTCTGTATGAAAGAGGCGAAGATTTCCAAAAATTCTACTACTCCCTTTTGGAAGTCGATGTCCAAATAAAGGACCTATTCGAAGTCGTCAACAGATATTTGGAACAAAACCGCAAGGCATTAAAGAAACATAACAATGAGCTTTATGGCGAGATTTTTTCGCAAGTTTTGGGCAACCGAGAATACTACGGCAAGAACTTTGCGCCCTTTTTTGCTGAAGGAACGTCCGAAGGGGTAGGGGAAATACCCCGAACAGAGATCGAGATAATTGGACGTCCTCTACGCAAACGTTTGCCTATGGATAAAATGGTCGAAAAAACCAGCGGTTTTGTGATCCATTCCAAGAAATATGGAAAAACCGGCTTGCAACTTCCTCTCGTGCTGCAAAACGACTTCCCCGGAAACCTAACCTATATCAACAAACCGTGGAATCCCGAAACGAAGGTTCCTTGGGTGGATCCGGAAAAGGATTTTACCAAGAGGCGACTACCCGACGAATCGGTCATGTACCCCTATCTGGGAGTCGACGATTTTCTGGAGGAGGTTCTGATTGCGGTCCCCTACCCGATCAATGGAAAAGACTTTTATAATGGCCTTGGTGGAACAATAGATGACGAAAAGGAAGGATATCTGATCCCGGTTAAGGAGCTCTATTTTCGGTTTTTCGATATATCGGATTTAATCGACAATTTTGAACTGACTCCGTTGGCGGGGGGCGTTAAGGTCGAATTGAGAGTTCACATCAACGGCGGGAGCGACTATGTAACTCTTAAACGTATCTACTACAGGGGGAGAGACAAAAATGACACTGATAGAGGGTCCGATACCGTTTCCACGCCGCGCTCCGAACGAAATCAAGGTGCCATTCCAACACCACATCCCGAACTGAATCAGGGTGTCGTTTTCAATGATGCCTATATCGCAGTAGTCGTCTACCCTTCGCTGTCCACAAATCGCAACATAAGCCATGGCCGCATCCTCTTGTTAGACGCCGATTATCGCCCCTTCTTAAAGGGCTCTCGGTGGACGCTGAAACTGATAAAAGCCGACGGTCCGTCCTATATCGAATTTAAAACCGAACAGATCAGAGTAAGAAATCCAAAAGGAAATGACCTGACGGCGCTGACTACGTACACATTGGACGAGCTTAAAAATGGATTCGACTGCATCGAACTCACCCTCATAAATAGCATACCGGGGCTGCACAACATGCGGGGTCTGATTATTCCGACCTTTAACCGAACCATAGCCCAACATACGGCTGACAGATGTCGATTTGCCATTGATGTCGGCACAACCAATACCTATTTGGAATGCAAGATTGGGAATGATAGGTCGGAGTCATTTAAAATCGAAGAAAAGGAGCTTCAAAATTGCTGCCTTTTCCCCATATCCACCCATCACATTCCCGACCTTCAACAAGCGATCAATCAGTTCCATGTCCCCCACTTAATAGGAGACGAACGAAATGAGGGCGACTACGTAATAGGGGACAACTCCAACGTTTTTTCCTTTCCTATTAGAACGACCGTTTCCTGTAACACTGCGGTCAATAACATGAATCCAACATCCCCTTTGGCCGATTACAATATCCCCTTTATCTATGAAAGGGCCCGTACATGGGAGGGCCATCAAATAGCTACGAATCTAAAATGGGAGGATCACGGCGAGCAGAATTTGCAGATCCGTGCTCGCATTGAGAACTATTTTGGTACGCTGTTGCTGCTGGTTAGAAATAAAGTCTTGCTAAACGGATACGATCTGGCCAATACGGAAATAATCTGTTTTTTCCCCTCCAGTATGATGAAGGCCCGGTTTGCAGCACTGAAAAAAATCTGGAGTGATTTGTGTGAAAAATACATTCACAAAGAGTGTAAACCCCGGTTTATTTCGGAAAGTATCGCTCCCTTTTACTATTACGATAGCGAAAAAGACCTGAGTACCGTAGGATCGGCGGTTTCTATCGATATTGGCGGCGGATCCACCGATGTAGTCATATTTGTTGATCGCTCGCCTCGGATTCTAACCTCATTTCGATTCGCGGCAAATAGCCTATTCGGATATCGAAAAAAGGAATCCTTCAATGCGTTTATAAGAAAATATGGGGACTCAATTCGGGACGCCCTAAAAGCCAATAAGAAAAGGGAACTTGAGAAGGTTTTCGAACAACATCTTAAAATGCCTGGTACCTCAGAGGATATGATCGCCTTTTTCTTTTCGTTGGAACGAAATCCGTCCACCAAAGGGATACAGTCTCTCTCCTTTACTGATATGCTTGCGACGAATGCCAAGTTTAAGATTCTGTTTATCGTTTTTTATGCCGCCATAATCTATCACATTGCCAAGCTGATACATGCGGAGGCGCAATCGGGAGCACGTGGATCGAAAGAAACCAAAGAATTTGAGCAAGAACTAGGCCAGGCTCCGACGAATCTCATGTTCAGCGGCAACGGTTCCAAAATATTGAACATTATCGACCAAAGCAGTGACAAACAACAACTCTCTCAACTTACACAGCATATTTTTCGACATGTTTTTGGCAATGCGCCGGAAAGACTGGTTTTTGCCCAGGTAGAGAACCCCAAAAGGGTTACGGCCCAGGGTGGAATATATGCAGACACCGGGCTCGATGCGAATGTCGAATCTTTAAAAAGGGTACTGATCGGGTCGAAGGAGCATCCGACTACGCAAACCATCACCTACGAGCAAATTCAAAAAGATAACGATAGAATCTATTCCGGCATCGCTGCCGAGATTAAAGATTTTTTCGACATGCTTTTCTCAATTCATCAACGGTTCAACTTCTCGGACAATTTTTCGGCAGACCAAAATGTACTGTCGTATGCCAGGAAACAGCTTGAACAGCAAATCGAAGACTCTTTAAAACGCAATTTGTTGTTAAAAACTCAAGAAACTGGTTTTAGTTCGAAAGAAAACGTGGAGGAAACTCTATTTTTCTATCCTATAGCAAGATCGTTGGAAAAACTGGCGGACACCATACTAACGCGAAAACCGGACCAAGATTCTTAAGGGTAGCTTTTCCCTCGATCTAAAAATAGGTTCTGAATGGCAGTGATAGGTTGATTCGTTCCGTACTAAAAGAGCGGCATACGATGCAGGCATGCAAAGGACCGGATATGTGGAAAACCCGTCGGATGGTTCTCAGTCTATTGTTTATGGCGATTCCATATATTTCCCCTATCTACGGAACCCTTGGGGCATACAGTCAATGTGACCGGAATCTAGCAGCCCGTCTAGCCGACTATTCTGCCTGGAATCTAACAATGATCCGCATGGAACAGGTGTCAAATAACCCAAAAATATCTGAAGCGGAAAAAGTAGCATTTAATACGATTCGTATCTTTACCAAAGGAGCCAATATTGACAATCCGCCGGATAGAGTCACTATGCAAGAGGCGATAGGTGGGCGCTGGAAACAAACGCTTAAGAAAATCTACAATCCAGTTATCCGATATATAGATCCAACAAACGATAACTCGGCCAACTTGCTGGATAAAGGTGCAACTACTGAAGATCGGATAGAGCAACTATTGGAGGATTCGAATGAAACCATTGAAAAAATATGGACAGAATTTTCGTTCAATTCCGATAGGGTTGATTCGTTAAAAAGGAACATTGGCCACTATATCGATCAATGCTTGGAGCGCCGAAAAGAGAAGCCGAAGGATTCGCCAGCAGAAACGGATCCGGCCCGTGATATCGACTTAATGCGCTCTCGCGATACTGACTCAAATTGGCCCACCACCTTAAGCTATGTTGTTGGGGGCGTCTTGATCATTGCCGTTGTGGGTCTATTTGGCATACTCTTGAGGTTTAGCTTTAGGAAAATAAAAACAGTATGGGGAAAAATCGCATCAAAAGTTGGCTCTTTGGAGACACATCGTAAAGACTACAAAGAGGAATTCGAGCAATCTGTGAAAGAGAAATTGGGGCAATTGGAAAAGGCAATCGAGCAATTAAAAAATGAACCGAATAAAGGAATGTCTTATCATCGGTCTGTTTCGCCTTCCCTTGAAACTGCTACCGCATTCAACGATGGGAAAATTTCCAAAATGCGCCCCAACCATCCGAGTGCGGGAAACGCAAAAATAGATGTTCCGCGGGATGCCCCCCCCAAAGAGGTCTTTTATCTTCCCGTAGCCATGGGAAAGTTACTTTTTGACGACCGTCAAAAATCGGAATCCGTCCGATACGGGATTTCCGTCTTTCAATTTGCAATTCTGGACGAAACAGGCTTCAGAGCTCAATTCTCCTTTATCGATGACCGCAGTGTCAAACGTAGGGCGTTGAACACTCCGGAACTATATATTGATCCCGTCTGCGAGAGCGAAAATTCCTTAAAACCCCATAAGAGTTCCTTTGTGACTGTCGAAGAAGGGATCGCCGAAAAAAGAGGAGATAGATGGGAGGTAACGCAAAAGAGCAAAATCCAATACGAATGACTACACAGCAAGACTGCGTACAACACTTCGATAACGACCGCCACCAACTTTCCCGATAGGTGACATTTCCGGCTCGCCATACAATCTATTGGTAGCAAACGGCCCTTTCCTGCTGTCTTTTTTCTCTCCCTAAGTTCAAACCTTCGAAATCCATCCCATCATAGCTGATTTTCGTCGCATCAAAGCTACAGGACCCATTCAAGTGTCGAGCAACATATTCTTGATTGCCTCTCCGATAGGCAAAATTATACCGAACCCATTGTAATAGCACTCTGCGGTTTCCGAATAGATTATTTTGACGGAAAGAAAAAAAATAATTGATCATTTGCTATTTTTCTTGCAATCATTCGACTAAAAAAGAGGACTGCAGTTGATGCCTGTCGCCTGAACTATAGCTGACGTGTAGTTGAATCCATTACGGTGGCATGAATTTCAAAGGAAAATCGATTCGGGGTGTTGCTCATGGAAGCTTTGATAAGTAATTTATTTAACGATACCAACAGTATCTTTTCCCTATACTGGTTGGAGTGGATTATCACAGTGCCTGTGATATCTTTTCAGGTGTACTTTTTTGTCATCACAATAAAAGGCATTCAGAATTTCAAAACGATATTTCCTTCCCGGAAACACTATAAGTTTGTGGAGAAAGTACTCCATCAAAATAGACAGGACGCGATTTGCGGTGCAGCGACAGAAGACGATCCGAAAAAGCCGAATCGTAAGGGAACGGAAGAACCATCGGAAAACACGAAATTGTATCGAACGTATCCGAAAGAGAGGTGCGGGGAGGAAGAGGCACAGGCTCGGATCAATAGGGAAAGCAGCGAATCTATAAGAGAAAGGCAAAGGAAAATAGAAATCCAAGTAAACGTTTCGACCAAAGAGAATCCAAAGTTTAAAGAGATTTGCACTACCATTAACGAATATCTCGCTAAAGTGGGAAGAATGGCGGATTTTTCCGTTATTAAGGATGTCGTTACCAGGGAATGCGAATCCATCGACAAATCCGTCGATTTGACGATGCCGCTCTATCTTGGATTTATCGGAACCATACTGGGAATTGCGGCGAGATCTCTTTCCGTGCCGCTAGGCTTTAGTTCCGAAAATGCTACTGCAAGCAACTCCATAGAGAGTGTAGCCATTGCCATGTTATCCAGCCTTTGCGGCTTGATATACATAGTGATTGCTTCCAGCTTTTATAAAAAAGCGAAACGAGGCCACGAATCGGGTAAAGCACAATTTTTTTATGCGGTTCAAACCGAACTGTTACCCATCCTGCCACAGGGAATCGCATGCAGTATCAGTTCCTTGGAAAGAAGCATGTCTACTTTTAGCGACCACTTTTCCGACAATATCCACAGCCTTTCAAACGCCGTTGAAAGTGCCTTTCGCATAATACAAAAAAAAGACTCCGTGCAACCAAAAATCGAAGCTCTCGATAATTCAAAAATCGTTTCCGACAATTTCATCCTTTTGAAAGAGTTTCAAAAAGGTGCTGAGAGTTTCAGCCAGTTTGCCAAATATCTAGAAAGAGTCAATATTTTCATCGAAAACTCCGATTTGCTCGTGCATAAGGTAAACGACCTTTTGGAAAGGACGGAAAGCTTTAAAACTCTAGCAATGGCTATCAAAAGCAAGCTTGATCAAGCCGAGAGACTAACGGAGTTCTTAAATTCCCACTTCAGTATCCTAGAAGAACGTAAAACCCTGATCAAAAAAGTATCGGAAAAAATCGATAGCCAATTGGAAAAGCGTTTTCATATTTTCTATGAAAGCACTGAAGAGGTTTCCAACCGTATGAAAAATACGTTTGCAGATATGGATGCACGAATGAAAGAAGGTCTCAAAATTTTTGATTCCAATATTCAAGAATACGATCGTAGAGCTTTCAATACGTTAACCAATATTCACGATAAATTGGAGAAAAGCTTACTGTATATGGATCAAATCTCTTCAAAACAGGTCGCTTCTATTGACCTCATCACAAATCAGGGGCAAACCAGCTTAAAACAAATTATTAATGAAAGTCAAACATCTATACAAAGCACCTTGGAGACTTTTCGAAACACCTTACTACAAAACTCAGACCGATTATACGCCGATTTAGCAAAAAATATAAGGGACAATTCCGAACAATTATTTAAATTTAATAAACTAAATAAGTTGGAAGATATAGAACAACATTTGAAGGTAATAGCGGAGAATATCGCCACATCTTCTAATGAATCTAAACCAATCTTAAACAAAGAAAAAAAGTCTATTTTAAATAGCCTTTAGAGTTGAGCCTTCACTTTCCCAGAATTTGAAAGCATCACCCTCGCTTGAAGGCAAAAACTCTGAAATCGATTGCTAATGATTTCAATAAGTAATAGGTCAAGTTAAATAATGAAAATATCGGTTCTTTTTTAATTGTTCGTTGTTTGATATCGGAAAACCATATTTGATTATGCATAAATTTTTAAAGCTTCTATTTATAAAATTTAGACAATTTTCCCGCCATATAAAAAGAAAACCTTTTGAAATATTTAGAAGATTAACGGAGCATATATCAATAACTTTTGGCATTTATATTCTTTTGTATTCAACCTTAATCACTATTAATCAATCCGTCTTCTCAAAAAGTGAATTTGGTTTCCTTACCATCCCCTTTAGATCCATATTGGATCCAAAAAACGAGAAGGTAAAGATCACGAATTTTATACATGAAGGACAAAAATTGCCAAAAAAGGCTAGCGCCAATAAACACGATAGGACGGAGAATATTTTTGTTTTTGCCATGGATATTAGTGGATCCGTTAAGTCTGCTAAGGAGGACGAAAAAGTAAACAAACCAAATTGGATTGATGAATTACTTAAAAAGAAAATTAAAAATGAAAAAATTTCTAAAATCCTTCTGAAACCTGAAGATAAAATAGGTTCTGCAAAAAAGATAAGTCGATTTACGTTGGCAAAATTTCAAATTATAAATCTCCTAGTAGAATTAGGCGAACAGAATCCTGAAACTAGCGATAAATTTTCCTTATGGACGATTGGCAGCAAAAGCACGTTAATTCTTCCCAAAAATAAAAATGTATTTTCATCAAAACTCACAAAAGAAAACATAAAGAAAGGTATAGAAAAGATATATGATTTCAAAGACCAAAAAGGAGATGCTAATACAGATTTCGGAGATTTTTTTTCCCAAATAAACAAAAAATATAAGGAATATAATGATAAATATATGGCATATAACCAAGGCAATCCCAAACCGGCTCTTGAGATCATGATAATCAGCGATTTGGTACACGATGTTGAGAATAAATATTCAAACAAAAAGAAAAAAATTTATATGGCATGGAATGATTTAAAAGGAAATCTTACAGAAATTTCAAAGAAAAATATAACAATGGATTTTATAGTTACAACGAAAGATGGAATACTTCTAGAATCCAAGTCAGAGAAAAAACAAATATTCCCTTACGTTGATAGAGAGTATAGATATGAAAACGTTAACTATTTATTGACAAAAAGAAGTATAGATGAACGATTGAATATAAATCAATTCTGGCCTGTAAAAAAGGTAAATAATAGCTCTATAAATTTCTACTATCGAAGGGGATTTAACATAGCCATAAACGATTATTTGATCGATTTGAACGAAGATTCAAAGAGTATTTCATTTCAATTAAGCATAAAAATACCAGAAAAAATAGATTCCATTAACCAAGAAAATAGAGAATTAAAGTGGGATCTAAAAGGAATGAGAAGAGGATTCATATCATCAAATAATATGATTAATATAAAAAAGGAGGAGTTAAAAAAGGAAATGAATTGATCTTAAAGAGTCATGAGAAAATAAATTCAGATAATGATTTTTGGATCTATTTGTCAAATAGCAAACATAAGAAGAGATTTTTAATCAAAGTGAAACATATTGAACTGCTTCCAAGGTGGATTGCTTTGATTTTATCTGCCTTGGAGGTAATTATCGTTATGTATATTTTGTCTAAATTTGGGATATTAT
>CAZLTI010000109.1:0-9957 GCA_964562335.1 uncultured Pseudomonadota bacterium
GGTTGGCATAAGGGAAACCCTGGCAACTGGGAGTAAAATAGGAGCGAAAGGGCTATAGTTAATGAGAGTAGGTTACTGTCTCCTCAACGGCGATCTTCACGATGCTGTCTACTTGATCTTGTGAAACTCCTTTGGGAATTTCCAACTCCATACGAACCTTTCTGCTAATGAAATCCGGATGGGGTTTTTGATTCTCTTTGATTACATCCCTGGCAATTGCCCAGACCACGCCAGCTGTTGAAACGATCAGGGAAGCGAGAGCAATGGCTACGGTTGGATCCGTGAATTGAGTGGATCTATTCGAGGAGCCGGGACTGTCGATCTCCGCCTCCACAAACGGAACGATACTCTCCCCGGTAGCCGCTTCCAATTTTTTGGCGATCGAACGGGCGACAGCTTGATACGGTTCCGCCATTTATAACTCCTTGCTCAAAAGGGAATTAGAGGAGGAAAACGCTGTATGTTTCCCTAAATCCTATTATGGGTTTTCCAGCCTGTAGGGGCTTTCGACACAACTTTTTTGATAAGTTGATCAAAGAGCCCCTACCATAATCGAATCTAAATTGTACACAACGTTTCTTGGAGTTTGCCGGATCGTTTGCCTTTTGCTGGGCAAATTACGGCCGCATATTGCCGGCAAGCATCGCGAGCGAGGTCGGCTAAAGCGCGAAAAGGGAACGCGGGAAAAATTCCGTAGCGTTTTTTTCGGCAAATGGATATGCTCCTGGTTTTATCGGTTTTGGAGATTTTTCCCCGTTACGATTTTCGGCGTGGAAGTCCTTTGCCGAACGATTTTCTCGTATGAGCCGTTGTAACGAGGCGTAACAATACCATCCAAATAGACCCATGGAGGAATCGAAAGAGTTTAAGACGAATAGCTTCCTCTCGGAAAGCGTGGAGCTGAACGGATATCTCTATACCAAGGGAGGCGTGCGAATCGATGGAAAAGTCAAAGGCGTTCTAAGGAGTGAATCGACGATATTCGTGGGGGAAAAGGCGGAAATCGAGGCGGATGTCATCGCTCAATCCCTCGTCTCGAACGGTTCGATCAAGGGACGCATCATCGCGGAGGATACGGTTAAGATCACGCAGCCCGGATCCGTAAGCGGCGAAATTTACACCAGCAATCTTGGGATTGAAAAGGAGGTCTATTTCCACGGCAGGTGTCAAATTCTGCGACCGGAAAACAACGAACGCCCCAAACTTCACCCGCCCCATAAATCGAAAAGAGCCGTTTCGAACCGGAATTGAGGGTCAAAAACGGTAAAACGCCGGAATCGGACGAGAAGTATCGAGTTGTCAATAAGCCGGGTTCTGTACCTGACCGACGCCAGGCCGCAACCATTTATCTGGGAATCCAGTTGCCTGAATCCTCTTGCGTCCTACCCGACAACTAGGCGAGCAGCCATCACTGTTGTCCTATTTGGACTTGCTTCGGATGGGGTTTACCCTGCCAATTATGTCGCCATAATTGCGGTGGGCTCTTACATTAAAGGATTGCCTCCCACCTTTTCACCCTTGCCTGTGTTTGGCGAACCAAACCATCGGCGGTATCTTTTCTGCGGCACTTTCCATGGAGTCACCTCCTCTGGCCGTTAGCCAGCATCCCGCTCTGCGAAGCCCGGACTTTCCTCTGGCGCATTTACCGCCAGCGGTTGCGTTTCCAACTCGATACGAAATGTAAGGTAACAGCGGAATTCGTTTTGATCAATGCTGTGGCAGAGTACGATTCGGTGCGAATTTCCCCGTGGGGAGCTGCGCTGAAATTCGATTTCATTTTGTTTTCTATTGATTTTAGTCCTCTTTCCGTGAAATATGCGTTTGGAGGGTGGATTCGTTTCGAATCCACGAATGTCGTTTAGGTATCTATAACCAGCGGAGGATTTATGAAAAACAGGTTTGCCTTGCTGTTGGCAGCAGTTGCGCTTTGCTTTTCGCAGAGCGTTTACGCAGGAACGAAGGAGGCGGGAACGTGGATCGACAAGGAGTTCCAGCCGTCTACCTTGAATCGGAATGAGCAGGTAAAGGAGATGGAATGGTTTATCAAAGCCGCCTCTCCGTTTCAGGGCATGGAGATCAACGTGCTTTCCGAAACGATTCCCACCCACGAGTACGAGTCCAAGGTACTGACGAAAGCCTTTGAGGAGATTACGGGCATAAAGGTGAACCATCAGCTCCTGGGAGAGGGCGAAGTCGTGCAGGCCGTGCAGACGCAGATGCAGACAAAGCGCAATCTTTACGACGCCTACATCAACGACTCCGACTTGATCGGCACCCATTCCCGATTGCAGCTTGCCGTGAATTTGACGGACTGGATGAACGGCGAGGGAAAGGCCGTTACGAACCCCATGCTCGATTTGAACGATTTTATGGGAATCTCCTTTACCACCGGCCCCGACGGAAAGCTGTATCAACTGCCGGACCAGCAGTTCGCCAATCTCTACTGGTTCCGATACGACTGGTTTCAGCGTCCCGATTTGAAGTCGAAATTTAAGAAGCGATACGGCTACGATCTGGGCGTACCCGTCAACTGGTCTGCCTACGAAGATATCGCGGAATTCTTCTCGGTTCATGTGAAGGAAATCGACGGCAAACGCATTTACGGACACATGGACTACGGAAAAAGGGCTCCCGATCTAGGATGGAGAATGACTGACGCCTGGCTGTCCATGGCCGGTGCCGGCAGCAAGGGGCTGCCAAACGGACGCCCGGTCGACGAATGGGGCATACGAATGGAGGAGGGTTCCTGCAATCCCGTCGGTGCCTCCGTATCCAGGGGCGGTGCCGCGAACGGGCCGGCTGCCGTTTACGCCATCGGAAAATGGGACGAGTGGCTGCGCAAATATGCTCCTCCCGGAGCCGCCAACTACGATTTCTATCAGTCGCTGCCCGCACTTTCCCAAGGCAACGTTGCACAGCAGATATTCTGGTACACCGCGTTTACCGCCAATATGGTCGCTCCCAAGAGCGAAGGAAACAACACGGTCGACGACGACGGCAAGCCGCTTTGGAGAATGGCTCCCTCCCCACACGGCCCCTATTGGGAGGTCGGACAGAAACTGGGATATCAAGATACCGGTTCCTGGACCATCTTGAAGTCGACTCCGCCGGATCGCAGAAAGGCGGCCTGGTTGTATGCTCAGTTTGTCGTTTCGAAAACGGTTTCGCTGAAGAAGACCCATGTCGGGCTGACGCCCATTCGGGACAGCGATATCAGGCACGTTTCCTTTACCGAAAGATCCCCGAAACTCGGTGGATTGGTCGAATTCTATCGATCTCCCGACCGCGTTCGATGGACGCCAACCGGCGTGAATGTGCCCGATTATCCCAAGCTGGCCCAGATTTGGTGGCAGCAGATCGGCGACGTGAACTCCGGCGTTTTTACCCCTCAACAGGCAATGGACCGACTTGCGGCGGAGATGGACATTACCATGGCCCGCATGCAGAAAGCCGACGAAGGTGCGAATGTCTACGGAGGATGCGGACCGCGGCTCAACAAAAAGAGAGATCGCTCCTACTGGTTGGAGAAAGCCGGTTCGCCCAAGGCGAAGTTGGCCAACGAGAAACCTCAAGGCGAGACGATCGCGTATGACGAGCTGCTGAAACAGTGGCAACAATAGCGCTGTAGGGTCGCATTGACGATTCGTGCGGATAGGGGCTCTTTCCCTGCCGTGCGAATCGTATGCAACAACAGGACTTGCAGTCGCGAGCAACGGAACGACGATGTCTATCGAACTAAGAAACGTACAAAAGCGAGTCGGGGTCCAGACCCATATCCACGAGACAAACGTAAAGCTGGAGAGAGGAGAGTTCAACATCCTGCTGGGAACGACGCTTTCGGGGAAGACCACGCTGCTCAGAATTATGGCCGGACTGGAGAGGCCAACCGCCGGGGAAATCTGGTATGACGGCGTGGATGTTACGCATGTCCCTGTGCAGAAGCGAAAAGTATCCATGGTGTATCAGCAGTTCATCAACTATCCGAATCTGACGGTTTTCGAAAACATTGCGTCGCCTCTAAGAGTGGTGCGGGCGGCCGAAAAGGAGATTCGGAGCAAGGTTGGGGAGGTGGCGGAACTTCTCGATCTCACGGCCATGCTGAAGAGAATGCCGCACGAGCTTTCGGGCGGGCAGCAGCAGCGAACGGCGCTGGCAAGATCGCTGACGAAGGATGCGGACCTGATACTGCTGGACGAGCCGCTGGCCAATCTGGACTACAAGTTGAGGGAGGAGCTAAGGGAGAAGCTGCCGAAGCTCTTTAGAGATACGGGAGCAACCGTGGTCTACGCGACGACGGAACCTTCGGAAGCGTTGCTGCTGGGAGGCCACACGGCAACGCTGCACGAAGGAAGAATCACCCAGTACGGCCCGACCTCGGTTGTGTATCGCGAACCCTGCGATTTGATCAGCGCACAGGTGTTTTCCGATCCTCCGATCAATATCGCCAAAGTGGAAAAAAAGCAGGACCGGTTTTATCTGGGAGAGGGGATCTCCTGGTCCGCGAAGAATCGCTGGCAGGAGCTGAGAGATGGAGAGTACACCTTGGGATGCAGACCCCATCACGTCGGTTTGGCACCGGTCAATCAATACTCGGTGCAGATTCGGGGAGAGGTGCAAATAGCGGAATTGAGCGGCTCCGAAAGCACGATTCACGCGAAGGTGCTCGACAAATCCTGGGTGGCGTTAAACCATGGAATCCATCGGTTCGAAGCCGGAGAGATCGCAAGTCTATTCCTGCAAACGGATCGCTGTTTGATTTTCGACGAAGAGTTACGCCTGATGCGGACTTAGTGCATCGGGAATGACGGTTAAAATGGACAGGCTCTTGAAAACCGGAACATGGCAGGTTTATTGAGATGGCAAAAATAGTACTGGATCATATCGGCCATTCCTATGCGGATGCTGCGGAAAATGAAACGGACTGGGCTTTGCAGGACGTCAACCTGACCTGGTCGGACGGAGGGGCCTATGCGCTGCTGGGGCCGTCGGGCTGCGGCAAGACGACGCTGCTGAATATCATTTCCGGTCTGCTGAATCCGACAAAAGGCAGGATACTGTTTGGAGACCGGGACGTGACCGACCTGCCCTCCGAAAAGAGAGAGATCGCGCAGGTTTTCCAATTTCCGGTGGTATACGATACGATGACGGTTTTCGACAACCTGGCCTTTCCTCTCAGAAACCGGAGAATGGCCGAGGACTCCGTAAAAAAACGGGTGATCGAAATAGCGGCAATGCTGGATTTGGAATCCTCCCTGAACAATAGGGCCGCCGGTTTGACGGCCGACGGAAAGCAGAAAATATCCCTGGGCCGAGGTTTGGTACGATCCGAGATCAATGCGATCCTGTTCGACGAACCGCTGACCGTCATCGATCCGCACCTGAAGTGGCAGTTGCGGTCGAAATTGAAAATTCTTCACCGAAGTTTGGAAACGACCATGATATACGTGACGCACGATCAGACGGAGGCTTTGACGTTTGCCGACAAAGTGGTGGTGGTTCACGACGGTAAGGTGGTTCAGGTGGGAACTCCGGTCGAGCTGTTCGATACTCCGAAACATACGTTTGTCGGGCACTTTATCGGATCGCCCGGCATGAATGTGCTGCCAGCCAGCATCCGGGAGGGTCGCGCCTATTTCAAAAACTTCAGAATTCCCCATCAAAAAACTGTCGAAGCAGCCGAGGGAGCGGCCAAACTGGAATTTGGCGTGCGCCCCGAATTCGTTCGATTTTCCGCCGAAGGGATTCCCGTTCAAGTCGTAAAGGTCAACGACGTAGGCAGGTATCGGATCGTCGATGTCGCGATAGAGGAGCACAGTCTGAAGATAGTGGTTTCCGACGACATGCCGATCCCGGAAAGTAAAGCATGCATCACTTTCGAAGAGGGAAAGGGCCATCTGTACGCGGATGGCTGGCTGGTGAGCTAAGGAGCGCGAACTATGAATAAAACCCCTAACGGCAAGGCGTGGTTTCTGGTGCTTCCCGTTGTCGTTCTGGTTGCGTACAACGCCATCATACCCCTGATGACGGTAGTCAACTATTCGGTGCAGGAGACCTTCGGAAACAATGTCTTCTTTTGGGAGGGATTGAAATGGTTCGAGGAGGTCCTTCATTCCGAACGATTCCATGCCTCGTTGATGCGGCAGATGGCGTTTACGGGAATCGTTCTCGCGCTCGAAGTTCCTTTGGGCGTGTTTATCGCTCTCAACATGCCGAGAAGGGGTCCGTGGGTATCCGTCTGTCTTGTGCTGATGGCGCTGCCGCTGCTGATCCCATGGAACGTCGTAGGGGCGATGTGGAACATATTCGCTCTTCCCAATATCGGACTGCTCGGAAGAATGATCAACGGATTGGGAATCGACTACAATTTTACGCAGCAACCCATCTCCGCCTGGTTCACTACCGTTTTGATGGATATCTGGCACTGGACTTCGCTGGTAACGCTGCTTGCCTATGCGGGGCTCTGCTCCATCCCGGATGCCTACTATCAAGCTGCCAAAATAGACGGGGCCAGCCGATGGTCCGTCTTCCGCTATATCCAGCTTCCCAAAATGAAACATGTGCTGACGATAGCGATTCTCCTGCGTTTCATGGATAGTTTTATGATTTACACGGAACCCTTTGTGCTGACCGGGGGCGGTCCGGGAAACGCGACCACTTTTCTCTCCATCGATCTGGTGAAAGTCGCTTTGGGTCAATTCGATTTGGGACCGGCCGCCGCCATGTCCCTGATCTACTTCCTGATCATTCTACTGCTGTGTTGGGTATTCTACACATTGATGATGCGTGACGAGGGGCAGAAATGAGAAACTTCAAATGGCTCGTTCCGACGGTTTACATTCTGTTTCTGCTGCTGCCAATCTATTGGCTGGTCAGCATGTCCTTCAAAACCACCAATGAAATCCTAGGGACGTTCTCGCTATGGCCCCATAAATTCACCTTTGCCAACTACGTCAAAATATTCACCGACTCCACTTGGTATGTCGGATACTTCAACTCGCTCTCCTATGTCAGCCTTAACACCCTGATTTCGGTAGTGGCCGCCTTGCCGGCGGCATATGCCTTTTCCCGCTACCGATTTTTGGGAGACAAGCATCTCTTTTTTTGGCTGTTGACCAACCGCATGGCGCCGCCTGCCGTTTTTGCGCTGCCCTTTTTCCAGCTCTACTCCTCCGTCGAACTGTTCGATACGCCACTTGCCGTGGCGCTGGCCCACTGCCTGTTCAATATCCCCCTGGCAGTCTGGATACTGGAGGGATTCATGTCCGGCGTTCCGAAGGAGTTGGACGAAACGGCCTTTGTCGACGGGTACAGTTTCCCCAGGTTTTTCGTGAAGATATTCATCCCCACGATAGCATCGGGCATTGGCGTGACCATGTTTTTTTGTTTCATGTTTTCCTGGGTGGAGCTGCTGCTGGCAAAAACCTTGACTGCCGTCGCGGCGAAACCGATTTCGGCAATCATGACGAGAACCGCCAGTACTTCGGGATACGAACTCGGACTGCTGGCGGCGGCAGGTACCCTGACCATCATACCGGGAGCTTTTGTGATCTGGTTTGTCCGTCACCATATCGCCAAGGGATTTGCACTGGGAAGGGTATAAACGGAAGGAGAAAAGATGATTCTATCCTGGATGGCCTGGACATGGCAGACAGCCGTCTTTTTTGTTTTGATAGCGCTTGCGATCGCCTGCATGGGAATTTGGGAACACTATCGGCCGGGGGGAGATCCTCGGCGCGGAATTCTCGGTTTGGACACCACCAGGGGGGATCGGCTGTTCATCTCCATTCTCGGCAGCTGCTTCATACACCTTCTATGGCTCGGTTTTGTCGGGCAGCCGCTTTCGTGGGCGGTGGCTCTTTCCGCCCTCTTTTTTTTCGCCGTGTTTAAATGGGTGTAGGTGGGCAGTGTGCCGAATCGACCGATTGGCCTTGGCCAACCGAAACAAAAGACCGGAGGGAAAATGAATATTTCGACTGATATCAAAACGATAAGCTACTTGAAATCTAGATCGTCAGACTTGCTGAAACAGGTTAACGAGACTCATCGGCCGGTTTTTATTACTCAAAATGGCATACCAAAGGCAGTGCTGCAAGATACTGATAGTTACGAAAACATGCGTAATGCTTTGGGAATTTTGAAGTTGATCGCTCAAGGAGAGGAAGACTTTAGGAAAAAGAGGGGAAAACCTCAAGAGGTTGTGTTTTCACGGTTGGAAGCGAAATTAGAAAAGTCGAAATGACGCAACGATATGAAGTGATCTGGACAAGAACTTGTTTGGGGTCGGACCAAGTTATTTATTTGAAATTATGTATGAAATAGCATAAAATAGACTATATAATTTCATTAAAATCAATTTTACAAGCAAAAAATATGATTTTAATGGATATTTGAACCTGATCCGACCTGACCGATCCCCGTGCAGAGTCGACTCTTGCTCCGGTTTGCTTCCGGCTTTTTTCTCCCAAAGGATATTTTGGATTGAGTAATCCAAAACGTTGCTATAGCATGCTCTCATGTTTGGCCCTCTTGGTCCGTGCGGGCGAACAGCCGCTATCGCGGCGGTGGGAATGCAGCGTTTGGCCAAGAGTTCAATCCGGCGGATAGGACGTTTTTTCGTCGAGTCTTCCGGTTTTCGTTTCGTCTATCGAGCGGGCTCCGCTCCGTTCGGTTTCGAGCGTATCGAGTACTTGCAATAGAGGAGGAGGCAATGAAGAGGAGCGCATTGGTGATCTTGGCTGTTTTGTTGTCCTTTTTTGCGGCCGGAAGCGCGCAGGCCGAGGAAACAAAGGTGTTGCGGCTGATATCCTGGACCGGATACGCGCCGCCGGTATTGATCGAGAAGTTTAAAAAGGAGACGGGCATCACCGTGGAGGTGACGTTCAGCAACAACGAGGAAATGATGTCCAAACTGCGCGCCACGCGAGGCGGCGGGTTCGACTTGGCACAGCCGAGCCAGGACCGTATCTCCACGGTGCAGAAGCAGTTCAAAATCTATCAGCCGATCGACTACTCGCAGGTGGAGACCGACCAGATAGATCCCAACATTTTGGCAGCCGTAAAAAAGAACACTTTAGTGAAGGGCAAATCCTACGCCGTTCCCCACGTCTATGGAACGTCCGGCCTCTGCGTCAACCGTGCTAAAGCTCCCGACATCAAAGACTTCAAGGACCTGCTGGATCCCAAGTATACGAACCGCGTCTCCTACCGCGTGAAAAGGCCTTTGCTGATAGGAATGGGATTCTCTTTGGGGCACGATCCGTTTGCTCTGTATCACGACAAGAAAAAGTATCAAAGCTTCCTGGATGAGATGGAAAAGGTCCTGATCAAGGCAAAGCCGGTGGTGCGCAACTACTGGGAAAATGCGGATGCGCTAATCGAATCGATTCGGTCCGGCGAGGTTTGGGCCGCCATGGGATGGGAGCAGGCCTCCTGGAAACTGCATGAGGACAATCCGGATATCGACTACCTGGCTCCCACAAGCGGCGCTTTGGCATGGGTCGATACCTTTGCCATTCCGGCGAAATCGGAAAATGTATCGGGCGCCTACAAGTGGATCAACTTCTCCTTGAAACCGGAAAATGCGGCGGTGTTTACCAACAAGGAGAAGTATGGAACGGCCTCCAAAGATGCCGTGAAGTATTTGGACCCGCATATCAAAGCGAACTTTACCCGAAGCTTTCCGCCGGAGGTGATAAAGAACATAAACTGGTATCCGACGGTTCCTCCGGGCTTGGAAAGTATGGAAGCCAAAACTTTGGAAAAGATCAGGATCGCCAAGTAGGTTGTAGAGGAGATCTGGACCCGTAAGACAGTACCGGAGACCGCAATGCTGCGGATCGAAACGGAATTTTCTGTTTTGCGTGTTCGGAATGCGCGATGTCGGCGTCCGAGTTTTCCAGGCAAGCCCGACAGAGCGAACGAACAGGGATGCCTTGCCGGTGTGGCGGAACAGACCGC
>CAZLTI010000110.1:0-9944 GCA_964562335.1 uncultured Pseudomonadota bacterium
GGGAATCCAATAAAACCAGTTGATTATAGATTCCCGCTTTCGCGGGAATGACGGTGGGCAAGCATGAGTTTATGCGTTGCATATCCCGTCATGGTTTTTTTTGTTATTTAAGGTGTCAAATGGCATCCACTATCGCGTTTAACGTGGAGCTGGGACGCATCGCCCGGTCGAGCAAAACGGGATCGGGGCGGTAGTAGCCGTCGAGTTCCACCGGCCTGCCCTGTGCTCTTTCCAATTCTTCGATGATCTTCGCCTCGTTTTCCGCAAGCTTGCGAGCCGCTGCGGAGAATCGCGCCCGCAGTTCGGCATCCTTCTCCTGTTCCGCCAACGCCGCCGCCCAGTACAGAGCCAGATAGTAATGGCTGCCGCGACTGTCCAACTCGCCCACTCTGCGCGAGGGCGACTTTCCGTTTTCCAGATGCCTCTCGATGGCCCGATCCAGCGTTTCGGCATATATGCGGGCTCTGCCGTTATTTTGCGTATTGGAGAGATGCTCCAGGGAGGCGGCAAATGCGCAGTATTCGCCGAGGGAGTCCCATCGCAGATGTCCCTCCCGCAGGAATTGCCGCACGTGTTTCGGAGCCGATCCGCCGGCGCCCGTTTCAAACAGACCGCCGCCGTTCAATAGGGGGACAATGGAGAGCATTTTGGCACTGGTTCCCAATTCGAGAATGGGAAAAAGGTCGGTCAGATAGTCCCGCAACACATTGCCGGTGACCGCTATCGTATCCTTTCCCTCCCTGACTCTTTTCAGGGTAAACCGCATCGCCTCCACGGGAGGAAGAAGGCGAATGTCGAGACCGCTCCTGTCGCAATCGCGCAGGTATCGGTTTACTTTGCCGATCAACTGCGCATCGTGCGCCCTTTTTTCATCCAGCCAAAAAACGGCGGGCGATCGAGTATGCCTGGCCCGTTTTACGGCAAGCTTCACCCAGTCTTGAATCGGGAGGTCCTTTGTCCGGCACATTCTAAAAATGTCTCCGGTTTCCGCGTTTCGTTCCAGCAGCTTCGTGCCGAAACTGTCGATCACGCCGATCTTTCCTTGGGCAGGGGCTTCGAAGGTTTTGTCGTGGGAACCGTACTCCTCCGCTTTTTGAGCCATCAGGCCGACATTGGAAACGCTGCCCATCCTTGCCGGATTGAATGCGCCATATCGCTGGCAGTCTCTAAATACCTCCCGATAGACGGTGGCGTAGCAGCGGTCGGGAATCATGGCGACGGTTTCCCGAAGCCGGTTGTCGGAATCCCACAATTTGCCTCCGTTGCGCACTACTACGGGCATGGAGGCGTCAATGATCGTATCGTTGGGGGCATGCAGATTCGTGATTCCCTTCTCGGAATCCACCATGGCAAGTTGGGGACGCTTGCGAAAGACCGCTCGAATATCCGATTCTATCTCTTCTCTTTGCTCTTCCGGTAGAAGTCGGATTTTGGCCATTAGGTCTCCCAGTCCATAGTTGGGATTTACAGCCAGCTTTTTCATTGCGGACGCATGCTTTTCGAACACGTCCCGAAAAAAGATAGAAACGCAGTGCCCGAACATGATAGGATCGGACACCTTCATCATGGTCGCCTTGAGATGCAGAGACAGCAGAAGGCCCTTTTCTTCGGCGGCTCGAATCTGCTCTTCGAAAAAGCGGCGCAGTGCCCCTACATTCAAAACGGAAGCATCGACAACCTCTCCCGGCTGTAGGTTCGGGATTTTCCGCAGCAGCGTCTTGGTACCGTTTTCGTCGGTAAACGTGATGGTTGCATTGCAGGCTTTTTCCACGGTTGTCGATCTTTCGTTTCCGTAGAAATCGTTTTCCGTCATATGGGCGACGTATGCTTTCGATTCCTCCGGCCACTCCTTCATCATTTTGTGCGGATTTTTTCGTGCGAACCGTTTGACGGCAGCGGCGGGTCTTCTATCGGAATTTCCCTCCCGCAAAACCGGATTTACCGCACTTCCCAGCACTTTCGCGTACTTGGCTTGCAGCTTCTTTTCCGTTTCGGTTTTGGGATTTTCCGGGTAGTCCGGCAGATCGTACCCTTTGGCCTGTAGCTCCTTGATCGCCTCCTTCAGCTGCGGTATGGAAGCGCTGATGTTCGGCAGCTTGACGATATTGGCGTCGGGTTTCTCTACCAACTCGCCCAACATCGATAGATAGTCCGGAGTTCCTTTCACTTCGCTTACACTATCGGGGAAGCAGGCGAGAATCCTTCCGGCAAGCGAGATGTCCCAGGATTCGATTTCGATGCCCGATCCTTTCGTAAACGCTCTAAGAATCGGCAGTAAAGAATAGGTGGCCAACGCAGGCGCCTCGTCGATTTTGGTATAGATGATTTTTGACGGTCGCGTTTTCATTTCATTCCCTTAGAAATATATTTCGTTGAGTTTTATCCTTTATCGTTCGGAAAAATCCGCACACTATCTGAATGACAATATAGAGCAAGGTATCGTTTGCGGATTGTCAAGCGAAATCGGAAGGGCCACTTTTTTGTTCGCCGCCGTCGATTTGCGGCAGCAGGACGCGACAATGCGAATGGAAGCCTGTTTGATGCAGATCGCTTATCACAGCAGAACTCGACAATTCGAATGAAAAACAGCGTCGTGGCAATTGCCCCGGTCGAAAAAGCTTTGGTGGAGTCGGCCGTTATACGACTTTGAAAATGACGCTCGACAGATGGACGAATTGAATGCGGAGTAGTAGCTTGTAACTGGCGGCAAAATTGATCACGAAGCAAATCTCGGTTTGCGAGTTTGGTAGCAACGAAAATAGAGATCGATCCCGTTGTGGACGGGACCATTTGCATACACACGAAATTCTGCGATGTCGAATCGGAAATGCGGGGGGAAGTTCTCCATCGTGGAACCCTGTCGGAAGTTGGAGCATAGCCGGGCGCTTACCTTCGCCGGAACCAGTTTCTCGAATGGAGTACAAGATGGTAGGAGACAGAGTTTTTCAGTGGTTCCTTGCAGGAAACATGAAGTGGAGAGCAATAAATTGGCATAGTGTCCCCTGATTTCGCGATTTTATACACATGAAAGATATCCCCACCCTTTTAGAAAAGATCAAATTTCTTGAGGCCAAGAAGAGAGCTGTTCAAGAAAAATACGACTTGATCATACAGACAACTATTGATGCCATTATTATGATAACCGAGGAGGGAAAAATTTCGTTGTGGAATCCGGCTGCAGAAAAAATTTTTGGATATAAAAGAGAAGAGGTGATTGGTAAGGATCTGCATCTTTTATTGACGCCGGCAAAATATCACGAGGACTACAAAATCGGATTCGAGCAATTTAAAAAGAGAGGGAAAGGGCCGCTGACTGGCAAACTGCTGGAATTGACGGCTGTAAAAAAAGACGGAACGCACTTTCCTGTCGGTCTTTCCCTTTCGGTCGCCAAGGTCGGAACATCCTGGATCAGTGTCGGAATTGTTCGAGATATTACTCGGCGAAAGAAAAACGAAAAGGCCTTGCAGGATTCCAGAAACAACTTGGAAAAAATCGTTGAGCAACGAACGGTGGAGCTAAAGCAAGCCAATGTGGAACTGAAAAGAAATTCCAAACAAATTGGGGAAGCCAACATTGCACTACGAATTCTTTTGCAAAAAGCCAGCGAGGCGGAAAAAAAATTGGAAGAAAAAATCCTTAATAATATAAATGAATTGGTAGCGCCTTATATCGATGAACTTCTTTTGAAATTGCGGGATCGCGACAATATCCTTTTATTGCATATCATTAAAGACAATCTCGACAAGATTACGTCTGCATTTGCTCAGACTCTTCTTCTCAAATACAAAAGCCTCACTCCCAGAGAAATTCAGGTAGCGGATCTTATTCGTCATGGGAGAACCACAAAAGAGATTGCCCACTTGCTGAACGTTTCCACATGTACCGTCGAAACCTATCGAGCAAACCTACGTGATAAGTTTCGATTGCGAAAGAAAAAAGCCAATCTCCGGTCCTTCCTCAAGTCACTAGTGACTGACTAGTTTTTATCCCTATTTTTTCGTTTTTTTTACCTTATTGTCATTTTTGTGAAATCTAATACGGTCTTAGCGGAAGCGGGGTCTGTCTTTGTGACAATGCGATATCTGAACAGGCATTCGATATGGATTTTATGGGTGCAAGCATTGTTTAAAAAACCGAAACGCTTGATAGCTCGCTGGTCGTAACGGGCTTGAGCGTTCAATCCTAAGAAATAAAAACTCGGAAAGGAGGTGTCGATGTCGTCGCAAAATCAATTCGAGGATAAAACCAGAGATCCTGCGGTGCAGAAAATGCTCGGCGTAGCGAAAGAGCAAAACGTGACGACCGTGTGGGATCGATATGAAAAAATGAAACCCCAGTGTGGCTTTGGAGAAACGGGGCTGTGCTGTCGCCATTGTCTTCAGGGCCCTTGCCGCATCAATCCGTTCGGTGACGAACCTCGAACCGGCATTTGCGGTGCCACGGCGGACACCATGGTTGCCAGAGGACTGGACCGGGCCATTGCTGCGGGAACGGCTGCGCATTCGGGCCACGCCAGGCACTTGGCGCATACCATGTTGAAGATGGCCAACGGCAAAGCGCCGGATTATGAAATCAAAGATTCGGATAAACTAAAGGCCGTGGCCAGGCGTATGGGCATCGATGTTGAGGAACGGCCGGACATGGATATAGCCCGGGATCTGGCTAGGGCGGCACTGGCCGATTTTCATGAAAAGGAGACCCCAGTGCTCTGGGCTGCAACCACGGTCACGAAAAAACGGGTGGAAGCCCTGAAGGAAAATGGTTTGGTTCCTCTAGGAATTGATTTTGAGGTGTCCGAGATCATGCACCGTACCCTGTATGGGGTGGATGCGGATCCCATCAATCTGCTTAAGGCGGGACTTAGATGCAGCGTGGCGGACCTGGCCGGTTGTTATATGGGAACCGATCTTGCGGACATTCTTTTCGGGACCCCTAGTCCTGTGCGCTCGTCGGCAAACTTGGGCACTCTGAAGGAAAATGCTGTCAACATTGCCATGCATGGGCATAATCCGGTTCTCTCCGATATTCTTGTCACCACAGCGGAACGACACCAGGAGATCGCCAGATCCGTTGGCGCCGACCGGTTTAATTTGGTTGGCATCTGCTGTACCGGGAACGAGGTGATGATGCGCCACAGCATCCCTTCTTGCACTCATTCGGTCAGCCAGGAAATGGCCATTCTTACCGGTGCCCTGGATGCCATGGTTGTAGATTACCAATGTATTATGCCTTCGGTGGCCGGTATTGCCGAATGCAAGGGGATGCCGGTGATTACCACCATGGAGATTTGTAAGATACCGGGTTGCGAACACCTGCCTTTTGACGAAGCGCATGCTAGAGAAAAGGCGGAGGCCGTGCTGAGAAGGGCGGCACAGAGCTTTTTACGACGAAAGGGCAAACCCGTGGAGATTCCGGACATTACAACGCCGGTTTGGGCTGGATTTTCTCTAGAGGCGATAGTGAAAGCCCTTTCCATGGTGAACAAAGAAGATCCCTTAAAACCTGTGGTGGATAATATAAAGGCTGGAAATATCCGAGGCGTCTGTCTGTTCGCGGGCTGCAACAATGTGAAAGTCTCCCAGGATTTGAATTACATCACCATTGCCAAGCGGTTGCTTAAGGAAAACGTGCTGCTCGTTGCTACGGGATGCGGTGCTGGCGCATTGATGCGACACGGATTTATGGACCCCACCAATGTAGATGAGTTATGTGGGGACGGTATAAAAGCCGTGCTTACAGCCGTTGGAGAAGCAAATGGCTTGGGCGGACCTCTACCGCCTGTCCTTCATATGGGCTCCTGTGTTGACAATTCAAGGGCCGTAGCCTTAGCCGTTGCGGTGGCGGACTATCTTGGCGTGGATACCAGCCAGCTACCGGTCGTAGCCTCGGCACCCGAAGCGGTTTCCGAAAAATCGGTATCTATCGGTGCCTATGCGGTTTCCGCAGGTCTTCCCACCCACGTGGGCGTTATGTTGCCCGTCCTGGGAAGCTCTTTGGCGACGGATGTATTGACGGACAAAGTAAAGGATTTGACGGGAGGATACTTTATCGTCGATCTCGATCCGGAATCGTCAGCGGAGAAGATATTAACCGCCATCGACCAGCGTAGAGCCGGTCTGGGGCTTTAATAGGAGACGATCATGGACCAAACAAAAGAGATATTCGTGGACGCGAGCCGCTGCACCGGATGCGATAGTTGTAAAATCGCCTGCGCAGTAGCCCATTCCAACTCAAAATCCTTGTACGAGGAACTGGCGAAACAGCGACAGCCTAAAAGCCGCCTCTACGTGGAATGGATAGAGCCGGAAAGCAAGGTGCCGATACTTTGCCGTCACTGCGAAGATGCACCTTGCATGCACGCCTGCATTGCCGGTGCCATTGCCCGATCGGAAGACGATGCCGTCGTTACGGATCCGGATAAATGTATCGGATGCTGGACTTGCGTTATGGTATGTCCCTATGGGGTTATCGGCAGGAATACCGAAGAACGGAAGGTCTACCGGTGCGACCGCTGTCCCGAATTGCCCCTTCCGGCTTGTGTATCGGCCTGCCCCACAAAGGCCTTGGTCTATAATACCGTGCCGGAATTTTCAAAACAGGTAAGAAAAAAGGCGGCCCGGGAACTTGTATCGGGTAAGGGGGCCTAGTATGCATGGAACGAAGCGGGCATATGTAATTGTCGGTGCCAGTGCAGCGGGCATGGCCGCTGCAACGGTGATTCGGGAAATGGATCGAACCGGAACCGTTACCGTGCTCTCGGCAGAATCGGAAAGGCCCTATTTTAGGCCAATGATCCCCTTTGTGATAAGTGGAAAAAAAAAGCCCTCGGATGTTTTTCTTGAAAACAGTGGACCTTACATCCAGTCGAATATCGATATCAGACTCGATGCACCCGTTATTCGGCTGGATTCCGAAAAAGGACAGGTGGAGATCGAAGGCGGTGAGATTGTTCCCTTTGACCGGCTATTAATTGCCACGGGCAGTAGACCTTACATTCCGCCGGAAATCGAAGGAAACGATCAGGAAGGGGTCTATCCCCTTCGTACTCTATCCCATGCCAAGTCAGCGGCAAAACGGACGGGAAGAGCAGAAAAAGCCATTATGATCGGCGGCGGGCTAGTGAATCTGAAAGCCGCCTTTGCTCTGCTGGAAAAGGGGATTTCGGTGACCCTGGTGGTCTATTCTCCAGAGGTACTTTCGCAATTGATGGAACCCAAGGATGCTTGGCTGATTCGAAGGGTTTTGGAAGAGGCGGGCCTTAAAATCCTTACCCGCCGTTGGGTTGTAAAAATCAACGCCAATGGGTCGGGGGTTACATCGGTAGTCTTGAACGACAGGAAGAAGCTTTCCTGCGACATCGTGATGATAGGAAAAGGGGTCCGACCCAATGCAGGTTTTCTTAAAACGTCAGGCATAGCGCTGGATCAGGGCGTTATAGTGGATGAATTTACCCGATCCAGTCTGCCCAATGTTTTTGCGGCAGGTGACGTGGCCGTCACCTTTAATCCCATAACAGGGGAGCGTATCATGACGGGCTTGTGGACAAATGCCGTGGAAATGGGACGCTGCGCCGCACAAAACATGGTAGGTAAAAAGGTTAAGTATACCGGAACCTTTGGGATTATGAATGCCACCCAAACTGCCAATCTTCCATTTATATCCATGGGAATCGTTCACACCCAGGACTGCGATGTCAGAGTGCGAAGATTTGAGGGGGCAGGTACTCTCAGAAAACTTGTATTTTCAAAAGAGGAGGATAGACTCCTAGGTGTGGTTTTCATCGGAGATATTACGAACGCCGGGCTTTATCGGCTCCTGATACGAGAGCAACGGGACATTAGGCCTTTGAAAGATGCCATGTTTGCCAATCGTCTTCATTATGGTCATCTTCTTCCCACAACATGGATGCTGCCATAGCTATATCTTATCTGATTATGCGCCGATTGTAGCCTTGTCCGGGATGCATCGGCCTAAACCCGCCCCGGAGCCAATCTCTCAAACGGGCGGGTAGAATTGTCTAAGGATTCGAGAATATTAAATACCTTTGCCGAATTGTTCTTTCTTGCATATTCCCAGATTTCCGTGTCAGTCGGGCTCGGTTTTATAGATGTGACATGTTCGACTGGTAAGGTTGGCGAGAATTCATTGTTGATTGGTAAGTTTTCATCAAATAGATACCCATTCACGCAATCTCTTGCACCTCATAACGGTTCGCCATTAACTTGGACGCATATTGAATACAAGCATAGACATCTTCCCGTTTTAGACTCGGATACTCAACAAGCACCTCTTCAATCGAATCTCCAGCACCCAAGAATTCCAATACTGTTTGAACCGCTATTCTAGTTCCTTTTATTACCGGTCGCCCATTACAAATATCCGGATTTATAATAATTTTCCTATCGCCCATATTCACCTCTTTTTTGAACCAATTTACATACTTGACGAACCGGTAAAAAGTCGAAAACTGCGCGGATTGTCATTCCCGCACTGAATTTGCGATACTTTGAGCAAAGAACGGGAATCTATAATAGTTAATTGATTTTACTGGATTCCTACTTCCGTGGGAATGACGCTTTAGCGCAATTTCGGGCTTTTTACCGGTTCGTCAATGTTATGATTGCGCAAAGTGACGATAAACTGAGTTTAGCATATTAGCTATTGGCATTTTAGTAGTATCTAGTTCAATTATTTCTATTTTAGATTGAGACTTTATGGAACTATAGGAAAGAATATATTTACCTAAAATATCTTCATTCATTATTCGTCCAGTCTTTTTAACAAGTGTACGCTCATACTTTCTGTTTAAGGCACATTGGATGTCACATTTAAAGAAAAAAAGATAATATTCAATATTCTTCATAAAAACAGAATCAAATATTGATTGAAAAATAGATAGTTCTTTTTTATAACTTTTATCTTGTTCGCAAAATAGATTGATCCAAATGTTCGCATCAAATAGACCTCGATCTGCAATGATAAACTCTTTATTGTTATTTGACGCTACTAATAACTCTCTAAAGAACGATAACGAAGTCCACAGATTAAAGTCAGGATGCAATTTATTTGGAATAGGGCATAGGGAAGCTCTCTCTTTTACAAGATGAGTTCGTTTCTTCTTGGATTCCAAAAATCTTTTCAAACCTTCTGCTGAAGTACTTTTTCCAGATCTTGGAATACCTGCGAATTCGATGATTTTCATGGTTTTAGGATTATTCATTTTGAGTCAATATATTATAAAAGTTGGTGATAGATGAATAGTAGCCTTTTATGTTTTTGACATAGACTATTCTGGAAAAAACAAAAAGCAAAAATGGTATCAATAAAATCAATATATTCAATGCATAATGAGATTGATCCATACTTATATATTTAATAAATGATGAAATAAATAAAAGAAATGCTGTAAATATCAAAGACCGAAAGATTCTGACCATTGATCTTCGATAAGAGAGATATGAGTATGCATCTGAAGATTTAGCTATAACCGATTGTAATGCTTCGTGATAGTCAATATCAGAATTTGAAAAAGATTTTTTCCGAAGTGAAGAACTTCTGGGCATTATTTTTAAATACCCTAATATCTTAACAAAATATCCAGAGATCTGATTGTATAAAACTCCGATCAAATAAACAGATAAGGTTATAATTGCCAAACTTAAAGATGTGTTCTTGGCAAGGATATCCAATTCTAAACAATAGTGGTCTTGGACAAGATTGATCAATGGGTAAAATGGCAACAATCCAATAAATCCAATAATTATAAAATCTATAAATAGATTAGTTGTTTTCATATATTAGTATCTAACAGCATAAGTTATCGATTGTATCTCTCAATTGGGATCCCCTTACCTCGCGTTTCTTCCAGACAATCGGTCCAGGAGACTTTTGGACGCATATTGAATACAAGCATAGACATCTTCCCGTTTTAGACTCGGATACT
>CAZLTI010000111.1:0-9915 GCA_964562335.1 uncultured Pseudomonadota bacterium
GGCTCTTCACCTCCACGATAAAGGCTTCGTTGCCTTTGGAGTTGGAATAGGCGAATACGTCCAGCTCCATCGTCCTGCCGTTTTTTCTCTTTTGATGGCGAAGGGAAATGACTTCCATGCGGAATCGCTCTCTCAGCACCCTCTTCATAGATGGAAAGGCCATCCCTTCGGTAAAGCTGCCGAACTTCTCTCCCAGTCCCCCGATGTACCTACCCAACTCCTTCAATTGACGGTCTACCTCTTTTCTGGACCTTTTTCTTTCTCTCTCATTTTCGGCATGCAGAACCCACAGCTCCTTTATTTGCGCATCTATTTCCCTTCTGGATTCCGCCTCCTTTCGCGCCAGCTCCGCCAGCAGTTCTCTATATTCTCGATCGGTCATAAAGTCCGTTTTTATGGTCGGTGTTCAAAAAAGCCGGATTCGCTATGGCATACTGTCGTATTATGACATTGCTATCGGCAGCATTTCAAGCGAAAAGAGAATAGACAGGCCTGCGCAAACAGGAATCCAGGACCCCGTTTTCGCTCAGGAAGTTTTATAAGCGGATATTAAGGGATCTTTGAAAAACTCCGAACAAGAGGTTCCGACCGTTTGAAAGGTTGGTTCCGGTAAAGTTAAGCGCCGACTTGGTATTATGTCATCCGATTTCAGGAGTTTCTCCGTTTGACAAAGCTAAGGGGGGTGTATATATGTAGCCCGTAAGATTTTTCCTCGGTTCGCGCATCCAAAATTTGCGGAGATAGCGATGAAAGCAGCAACGGTAAACGTCTTGTTGTTCTTTGTATGTTCCCTTTTTATATCGCCGGTCCAAGCCTCTTCCAAGGAGGCTCCCTGGTACATCGGGTCGGAGAAGTGCCGAGACTGCCATATGGATCAGTTCAACCACTGGCAGGCCAGCGGACATCCCTATAAACTGAGGGTTGCGGAAAAGGTTCGATACACGGGTATCCCCCTGCCCAAGGGATTTACATGGGAGGATATCGCCTATGTGATCGGAGGGAAGAACAAAAAGGCCCGCTTTATCGATCAAAAGGGTTTCATCATTACCCAGGCGAAAGACGGAACTCCAGCCCCTACGCAGTACAATATGATCGACGGCACATGGTCGAACTATAACGCAGGCAAAGTAAAGCCCTATAAGTGCGGTCCGTGCCACATGACCGCCTACCAAAAAGAGGGCCACAAAGATGGCCTCCCCGGCATGATAGGCGATTGGGTGGAAAACGGTATCGGCTGCGAGGAGTGTCACGGTCCGGGTTCGACCCATGCCTATCAGCAGGAGCCGACCAAAGAGACGATCAAGAAGGATATCAAAGGCGAAAGTTGCGGAAAATGCCATCAGCGCAGCGGTATGGATATTCCGCCGCTGGCCGCCAAGGGTTTTGTCCGGCACCACGAGCAGTTTAACGAGGTCAACGTAGGGGCGCATTCCGGTACGGATTGCGTCGAATGCCACGACCCGCACAAACGCGCCATCAATATCAGAGCAACCTGTATTTCCTGTCATGATGAAAAAGGGTTTGTGAACTACGCGGAAACGACGCATGGCAAGTCCGGCATTCCCTGTGTCGACTGCCATATGCCGCGAGCCACGAAATCGGCTGTCAAGACCGGCCGGTTTGCAGGCGATGTTCGCACGCACCTTGTCAAAATCGAGCTCGATTCGGATGCTACCATGTTTGAAAAAGGCAAGCTGGGAGGGAAAGAGGTTACCTTTGCAAAAGGGTTCGTAACTGCGGATTTTGCCTGCCTGAACTGTCACGGTAGCCGAGATAGAAAATGGGCGGCCAAAAACGGTGAAGAGATTCACGAAACTGACTAATCCTCTCGCAGCCACCGCAAAATCCTGTTTCGGAAAGACCGATATGGGGTTTTGCGATAAAGGACTTTTTACCGCTTCATCATAAATAAAAAGAGGCGACACAGTGAAAATCTATCTGACCCTACTGTTGCTGTTGCTGTTTGGCGCATCGGCTACCCTGGCCGAGAATCGATATGTGGGCGCATCCAAATGCAAATCCTGCCATAAGAAAAAGAAGGCCGGCGCTCAATACGGGATCTGGTCGAAAGGGGAACATGTCAAGGCTCTGAAAACCTTGGGCACGTCCGAGGCCAGAGAACTCGCCGAAAAAATGGGATTGAAAACCGCGCCGCAGGAGGAGAAGGCCTGCCTGGTGTGCCATCTAAAATCCCAGTACGACGAACGGGGCAACCGACGTCCGGCATTGATGTTCCTTAAAAAGTATAAAAAGGAGGATGGCGTACAGTGCGAAGACTGCCACGGACCCGGCCAGAGATACGTCAAAAAGAAGACGATGAAAAAAATCACATACCAAGAGGGCGGGGCGGCGAATTCGGCAACTGCAAAGGAGACGGGTCTTTGGCTGCCCGACGAGAAAGTCTGCAGGCGATGTCATGTTAAAGAGGTGACGCTTGGCGGAACCGTCTATCGCAATCCGACCTTTGAGGGTTTCGACTATGAAGAGAGACTCGAAGAAATCGCACATCCGATACCCAAGAAGTAATTTCCAGGCTTGCGCCGAATATCGACTGCTTGTCTATCCCCTTGTTTTTCTGTTTTATGCCGTAGTTTGCTGGACGGCATTTGCCGAATCCGAACCGTCGGAAGTAGCGTGCCTCGACTGCCACGACAAAAACGCAGAAGAGGTGGCTATCGTGACGGTGGAAACGATCGACAAATCGGTACACGAAGGGACGGACTGTATCGAATGCCATGCCGATATTACGAAGCTGAAGGATGCCGATTCGCATGAAAAGGCCGAAGCCGTCGATTGCGGAGAGTGTCACGATGAGGTGGTGGAAATCTACAAACGACACGGTCGGCTCGAAACGGGAAGAGACAACGACACTCCCGCCTGCGCGAACTGTCACGGAACGCACGAAACGTTGAGCATGGACGACGAAAAGTCGACGACCCACCCCGCCAATCTGCCGAAAACCTGCGGCAATTGCCACGACAATCCCGAACTGACCAAAGAGCACGCCTTTCTGCCCAAGGAGCCGATAGCGACATACGAAACCAGCATTCACGGAGTGGCCCGAGCGGAAGGAAATCAAGAGGCCGCCACCTGCAGGGACTGCCATTTTCCCGACGAAACGGCGCACCGCATTCTCTCTCCGGGAAATCCCCAGGCCGGTACGAACCATTTTGCCATACCGAAGACCTGCGGCAATTGCCATACCGAAGAGGCCGAAGCGTACCGTACCGGCATTCACGGGCAGCTTACCGAACGGGGAGATACCAACTCGCCGGTCTGCACGGACTGTCACGGAGAGCACCGGATCTACGCCTCCTCCGATGCCAGATCGTCGGTATTTCCGGCAAAATTGGCCGAGGCCACCTGCGCCCCCTGTCACGAGTCGGCCCGACTTTCCGAGAAGTACGGTCTGCCTCCGGGAGAAACGGCCCATTTCCGCGATTCGTTTCATGTCTCCATGAGCAGTGCGGGAGACACCTCCGTCGCAAACTGTGCCTCCTGCCACCGGGCGCACAAGATATTGCCTCCGTCCGATCCCTCCTCCTCTCTGCACCCCTCCCAAATTAGGGAAACCTGCCAGGAGTGCCACGAAAACATCACGCAAGACTTGGCGTCGATTCGTTTACACGATATACGAAACTCCGCTCAAAAGGGCTGGCCCTATTTTTTCACCATTCTTTACACGCTCCTTATTTCGATAACCGTAGGAGCTATGATACTCTATATTCTGCTGGACTACGGACGCCAAGTTATCAATATGGCAAAAAAGCGGCAGATCAGGCGAATGGACGGATGGTCGCTGCTACAACACACGATGTTGGCAATCTCGTTCGCCGCGCTGGTGGTAACGGGATTTGCGCTTCATTATCCGAACTCCTGGTGGGCGCAACTGCTGTTCGGCAGGGAGGGCGGATTTCCGCTCCGCAGCCTGTTGCATCGTTTTGCGGGCGTTCTACTCGCTCTTACCAGCGTGATGCACATCGCCTATCTAAAAAGCAGGCGCGGATTTTCCTTTTTCAAGTATATGATTCCCGGCAAAACAGACTTTTTGCAGGCCGTACAGATGGTGAAGTACAATCTGGGATTTACGAAGGAGACGCCCCGCTTCGGCAAGTTTACCTTCGGCGAAAAATTCGAATACTGGGCCGTGATCTGGGGAACCGCTATCATGGTCGTTACGGGGCTGTTTCTTGTATTCGACAACTACCTGATCCGCTATCTGCCGAGAGTGTTTTTCGACGTGATGCGCGTCATTCACTTTTACGAAGCCTGGCTGGCCACGCTGTCGATTCTGATCTGGCACCTGTACGGAACGGTTTTCAATCCTCGCATCTATCCTATGAATCCCTCCTGGATCACAGGAAAAATGCCGCAGGAGCAATATCGAGAGGAGCATCCGGACGACTGTCCGTAGTTACCCCTTTACGGCGGAAAAGTCGCGTTCTCGCCTAAAGGCATCGCTCGTCTCGATTTTTTGTTGTCAAGCGAAAACAATTCCTCTATCTTCGCAAAAAAGTGCGTAAATGCGGCGGCGTTTGCGAATTCCGTCGTTGAATCCGTCGGACGGATTGGCGGATTTTGGGCGACGACAATCCTGCAACCTTTAAGGAGAGTTCATTATGTTCCGATATGTCATGCGATGCTGTCTTGTCGTACTATTGGCAACGGGATTTGCATTCGCCCCGAATGCACTTGCTGCCAATAAAAAACCGATCATCCTCAAACCGTGCAAACAGTGTCACGATCCCGAGGAGAATGTCCTGCGCGGGAGAGTGAAGGCGATTTCCCAAAAGGCCAAAACGATGCAGATCTTTATGGGAAGCGCCACTTGGCAGGTTGCGTTTGAGGACTCCACAGAACTGGAGGGAGTCAAGACCTTTAAAAAAATCAAAAAGAACAGGGCAGTAGCTGTCTCCTACAAAAAAATGGGAGATATGGTGGTGGCGACTCACGTCGCGGCGAAAGAACCGGCGGACATTCCCGAAGAGTGGGTGATTGGTGTCAAAGAGATGCAGAAGTATATGGAGTTGGGGCAGGCGAAGGGAAAGTTCTCCCTGTATGATACAAGGCCCGGCAAGTTCTTCCTGGAAGGGCATATCGAAGGCGCGGTCCTCATTTATGACGCCATGTTCGACAAAAATGTCGGCAAGCTGCCAAAGGACAAAAACAGAACGGTCATATTCTACTGCGCAGGTGTCACCTGAAGGCTCAGTCCCTCTTCTGCCAGTAAGGCAGAAAAGTTGGGCTACACGGACATTAAGGTGTTCCGTGGCGGCCTTCCCGCTTGGAAAAAAGCGAAGAATGTTGTCTTTTCCTCAGCCAAGTATCTGCAATCGTTTGCCAAAACGCCAAAAGCGGTTGTCGTGCTGGACTTGAGGTCATCTGCCGTAGCGCAAAAGGGCCATATCAAGGGAGCCTATACGATTCCCCTTGGCGAGCTGAAAGCCGCAAAAAAGAGGCTGCCGAAAAAGAAAGCGGCACCGATCGTGCTTTATGCCGGCAACGACCGGGATGCCAGGCGCGCATTTAAAATCGTCAGGGGATGGGGATACAAAAATACCTCCATTCTGGAAGGCGGGCTGACCTCCTGGAGCAAGTTGGGCAATAAGCTCGCACAGGGAGCATTGGCCTCCAAAATTACCTACGTACCGAAACCGGTTGCAGGAGCCGTCAAGGTGGCCGAATTCAAAAGAATTGCGGACACAAATCCCTCCGATGCTCTTATTTTGGATGTGCGGACGGCGGACGAAGTTATGTCGGGCAAGCTCGCGGGTTCCTTGCACATCCCCACCGAGGAGGTTGTACATAACCTGAACAAACTGCCGAAAGACAAGGAAATCGTCGTTCACTGCAAAACGGGCGTCCGGGCTGCAATGGCCTACGAAACGCTGAAAGAAAAAGGCTATAAGGCCAGTTTTCTCAACGCGAAGATCAAAATTACACCCGACGGTAACTATAAAATCAGCATTTGAAAAAATGCTGGAAAATGGTCGGTTATGACGAAGCGGTAAAAAGTCCCAAACCCGTCATTCCCGCACAATTCTCGACTTTTTACCGGCTCATCAATTATGACCAAAAGGGGTCATGTCTTTTTGAAGACTTGACCCCTTTTTTTTGTAGGCTGAAAAGGAAACGGCTACCGAGAGGAAGGGGAGAGCCTTTTTGCGACCAGCTCCTCTACCAGACCCTTTTCGGGAAGGAAAGGGATCGTTATATGATCCGAATCGGATTGCATCGCGTTGTAGTCTATGCAGGTTTCAATGGAGTTTTCGTTTCTGGCCCATGCTCTCCTGGCGACTCCTCCCATTACGTCCCAGGGAATCGCCTGACGAACGATCCGGTCGACCTTAACGCTACCATCCAGCAGCAAGCCGAATCCTCCGTTGATTGCCTTGCCTATGCCTACCCCGCCTCCGTTATGCAGCGCCACCAGACTCATTCCTCTGGCGGCGTTTCCGGCAAAGCACTGGACGGCCATATCGGCCATGATATTGCTTCCGTCCTTAATGTTGGCCGTCTCCCGATAGGGGGAGTCGGTACCGCCGGTATCGTGATGGTCGCGCCCGAGCATGACGGGGCCGATTTCTCCCTTTCGCACCAGTTCGTTGAACCGTAGGGCAATGTTCGTGCGTCCCAGGGCGTCCGAGTACAGTATTCTGGCTTTGGTGCCCACCACCAGCCCGTTCTTGTGCGCGTCTCTGATCCAGATATAGTTGTCCCGATCCTGAAACCTGCGATTTGGGTCGATGCATGCCATTGCCGCCCGATCCGTCTTTTGCAGATCCTCCTCCTTTCCGCTCAAACAGATCCAACGAAAGGGACCGTAGCCGTAGTCGAACAACAGGGGGCCCATAATATCCTCCACATAGGAGGGAAAGACAAAACCGTCCAGGGTGTTTTTGCCGTTTCTGCAAATTTCCGTAATACCGGCGTCGTACATCGCCTTTAGGAAGCTGTTGCCGTAGTCGAAGAAGTAGACTCCCCGCTCCTCCAAGGCTGTTATCGCCTCATAATGCCGTTTTAAGGAGATGTCGACCTTCTGCGCAAAAAGGGCATGGTCGCTTTTCAGCAGTTCGGTTCTCTCTTCGAAGGTCAATCCCTGGGGACAGTAGCCTCCGTCGTAGACCACGTGACAGGAGGTCTGGTCCGATAGGAGATCGATCCTCACTCTCTTTTCCACCGCATATTCCAACAGATCCACAATGTTTCCGTGGAATGCGATGGCGATTCCCTCCCTCTTGCGCTGCCATATATCCGCAATGGCGAATGCCTCGGCAGGTTCGCGGACGACTTTGCCGACCCAACCCTGCTCGAAACGGGTTGCGATGCGCGACTCGTCCACTTCGGCGATAAGCCCCACTCCGTTGGCGATCTCGACCGCTTTGCCCTGCGCTCCGCTCATTCCCCCCAGTCCGGACGAGACGAACAGCAGACCCGACAGGTCCGAATCGGGCGGGGTTCCCAGCTTGGCGCGGGCGGCATTCAAAATCGTACTGTAGGTTCCATGGACGATTCCCTGGGGGCCGATATACATCCAGCCGCCTGCCGTCATCTGTCCGTAGTTGGCGACGCCCAGAGCGGCGGCCCTGTGCCAGTTGTCCTGATCGTCGAACATGCCGACCATCAGAGCGTTTGTAACGATCACTCTCGGAGCGGTCGGATTGGATTTGAAAAGACCCAGCGGATGACCGGATTCCACCACCAGGGTTTGCTCTTCCGTCAGCTTTTCCAGATACAGCGTCAACAGCCGATATTGCATCCAGTTCAAACAGACCTGCCCCGTTTCCCCGTATGTGGTCAGTTCATACGGATAGAGCGCGACATCGAAATCGAGATTGTTGTCGATCATCACCTGAAAGGCCTTTCCTTCCAAGCAGTTGCCTTTGTAGTCGTCGATCGGTCTTCCCCGCAGCGCTCCTTGAGGTCTGAAACGGTATCCGTAAATGCGTCCCGTGGTTAGCAGCTCCTCCAAAAATTCGGGTGCCAGTATCGCATGCCACTTTTCCGGAACATACCGCAGCGCGTTTTTAAGGGCCAGTTCGATCTCTTTCCGGTTCAGCGTCAGATTTCGCTTGGGAGCCCTTCGAATTCCCTCTCGAAAGTGCTGCGCCGGAGGAAGTTGCGGGAATATGCTTTCCAGCTTTATCGTCATTGCCCGGCTGATCCGGCTACATGAGTTCATTGCGACTTTCTCGAAATAGGTGCCATAGCATCGAACGAAAGAAAAAGGTTTTTCGCCGGACGATCGGTTCCATTCGCCCGGCCGCCGGGTTGCGCGTTCAAGCGGAGAGAGCGGCTGCCGACCGAAACGGGGGCGGCGAAAATCGACCGGTTTTACCTCTGCACGAATTTGGATCGGTACTCCTTGCGCTCGGCAACATATCTTTGCGCATCGGCAAGGGTCGCATTCACAATCAGCTCTTCGGGAAATTCAAGCTCCTTCAGCAGTCTGTCGATCTCGCAATCGGCTCCCAGTTCGTTGTTCATATGCGAGTCGGACCCTAGCGAAATGCGGCAGTCGAACCTCCTGGCGAAACGGAGCATGGAGGCGACATTCTCCACCGGCGCTTTGTTCAGTTTGAGGGCGGCGTTGTTTAGCTCCAGCACAATCCCCCTATCTGCCGCCGCTTTGGCAAGAGGTTCCAGATGGGAGCAGGAGGACCTCATATAGGGATGGCCCAAAATGTCGATCGGATGCTCCATTGCGGTTATCATTCTTTCCGTGATCTGCTCCTTCGATTTCACTTCGAACAGAAAGGGAAACGCATGAAGGGAAGCGATAACGATATCGAATCGATCCGCAAATTTCAGCGGAACGTCCGCAACGACCTCTCCATCGCTCAAAATATTGCATTCGATTCCCTTAAAGAGGATTACCGGCGTGTCGGGCGGAGCTTGATAGCGCGTAAGCAGAATATTGAAATAGTGGATATCGGGTCCTCTGATTCTTCTTTTCCAGGATTGTCTCTCTTCGCTTGACGACGGCAACAGGCAGGTATTGTCGATGCCGGGGCAGTGGTCGGTCGACGCTATCGCCTCCATTCCGTTTTTTTCCGCCTGCCGCAGCGTCTCCTCCAGCGTATTGACCGCGTGTTCCGATTTGATCGTATGCGTATGAAAGTCGACCCTCAACATATTTCTACTGCTCCTTTTCCATGGCGTGTTGGATCTTTTTCTTCTGCTTTTTAAAATAGTCGCGATTGCCCCGGTCCCTATCCAATGCGTACTCGATGGCCCGCAGCGCCTTTTGGTACTCCTTTTTCTGAAAATAGGCCTCCGCCAGCGTATCCAGGTTTTCGGAGCTGGCATTGAGGACGACAGCCCGTTTCGCCATAACAAGCGCTTCGTTTACCTTCTTGAATCTTTCGTCTTCCGTCGAGAGGTAGAGCCATGCCAAGTTGTTGAGCGACAAGGCATCGTCCTTATTGGCATTCAAAATATTCAGATAGGTTCTTTCCGCTTTGGCCGGCTGTTTGCTGAAGTCGTAGTTTATCGCCAGCCGAATCTTTGCCCAATAGCTATCGGGATACTTTGCCAGATAGTCATCGATCAGCCCGATCGCCTTGTCGTATTGTTCGGACTCTTCGTATAGAATGGCCAGTTTGACCTTTACCCAATGCAGATCGGGTCTGAGCTGCAAGGCCCTTTCCAACAGTCGGATTGCCCGATCCGGCTCCTTTTCCGTCAATGGACTTTGCGTCTGGTAGAAGGAAAACCAAGCTATATCGCTCTCCTTTTCGGCAGCATTCAATTCTGCCTCCTCCCCTCCTTCGATCAGATCGAGCAAAAAGGCGAAATATTCGGCATAGGGGCTGTTTTCCAGCTTCAAATGCTCGACAGCCTTTGCCGCCGATTCGAACTCCTGGCGCATGATGCTTTCGTAAACCCCGTACTCGGTGCTGTCGCTCTCCATTT
>CAZLTI010000112.1:0-7579 GCA_964562335.1 uncultured Pseudomonadota bacterium
GACAGGAACAATATCGAGCCATTTCCTCAAGAGACAAAACGTTTCAACGGATACAGGCGGAAGAGTCCAAATCGAGCTACCGAGTGATTCAAACGTTGAGGAATAAGTTCGGTATTGCGGGATACGTTTCCATCGAAGCACCCAAAGAAAGGTTGCTCTCCTATCTCCATCGGGAATACACGACCGTTTTTTATAGTAGCCTGGGATTGTCTCTCCTGTTTCTTTTGGTGGTAATTGTCTTTGAAACCGCTATAGCGATCAACAAGTATCGCCAGAGACTCTATCAGTTTTTCTATATTGCCTTTTTCCTGGTACTCTCCTCTATTATTGTCGTTACTGTTTTCAGGGTATACGAACATGGCGCCAAAGCAAGCACCAAAGCCTTTTCCGATTCCATGGCGCAGCGTTTGCGGGCCATTTTTGAACTCGATATCGATATACGGGATATTAGCGGCATCAATAACGCGTTTCGACGGTTTCAAGTCAACAATCAAAATATTGATTCTATCGCCATTGTAGAAAATGGGGTTGCTATTTCCCACACGGACGAAACGAAAATAGGCAAGCCCTATGTGAAACCGGAAGATAGCCTGGAGTATATCAACCTGCTGAGCCAAAGGCAAAAAGGCGAATCGCAAACATTCCGAGTCGCCGTCACCATGCCGAGAGAGATCATCACCCAAGCCATCCTGGGCAGTAGCAAAGCATTTGTCGTATTGCTAATTGCCTGCGTACTCATCTCGTTGATTTTTCTAAATGCAGGGAGCGCTTTTCTGGAAATCATAGCCAAAAGATCGACGAAGTTGGATACATCCAAAAAGCTGTCGGCCATCATAAGAGATATTAACAAAAGAGGATATACCACTAGCGATGACAAGGAGCGTATAAACCTAAAAATCAAACAATTGAGAAAACTGACCGATGTCGAAAAGGCAAAACTGGACAAATTTCATGAGAGAATTAGAGAGGGTACACTAAAAGAGAAAAAGCGTCCGGATTTGAATTTCGAAATAGGTCTAAAGTTGATCAAACCCGCCTATTTCCTGATTGTTTTTGTCAACGCGCTTTCTTTGTCGTTTTTGCCCCAACTGGTGTCTGATTTTGCTCAACGTACGGGTTCTTCCATCGCGAGCGCCTCCCTCCCCTTTACGCTGTATTACCTCTCTTTCGCTCTGGTCATGATACCGGCGGGACAGTACGCCGAAAGAGGAAACTTAAAAAAGCTCATGGGTGCGGGTTTTATAGCCGAAATGATCGGATTGAGTCTCGTCGCCTTTTCGGACGAATACTGGACCCTGACCGCCGGACGCTTCGCCTCCGGGATCGGTCAGGGAATATTTCTCATTGGACTTCAATCTTACGTATTGGGTATCACGCCAGCCGGAAAGAAGAGTTTGGGACATGCCGTCAAAGTGGTCGGCAGAAACTCCGGCTTGATTGCCGGAACGGCCATCGGCTCTTTGCTATACGCTTTTTTGAGCTATCGGTCCCTGTTTACCTTAGCTTCCGTCATTAGTTTGTCCGCTCTGCTCTATCTGATCGCTCTGGTGCCTACTGTACAGGAGGTAATCGGCGAACTCAAAAAGAGCGAGGAGGATAAAAAACGAACCTCCTTCGGGAAGGTTTTGTCCGGCCTATTCCGCAATACAGCGGCAGTGCTGAAAGATGGCGAATTTATCAGAACATTACTCTCGATTGGCATAGTCGGCAAGATATCCATTGCGGGCGTGGTGATGTTTGCGATTCCGCTGTTGCTATCGCAAAAAGGATTCGCTACCGAAGATATCGGCCTGGCGCTAATGATGTATTATATTCTGGGAATGCTTACCACCAAGCTCTCCACAAAAATAATCGACAAACCCGGCGTAACGAAATGGGTATTGTCGTCAAGCGCATTTCTAGGGGGGATATCGTCGTTGTTCCTGGGGTTTGTCGGAATTCGTAAAGTGCTGGAGGTGGCGACAACTCCGGGTGTTGCCTGGCTATCCCATCTGGCAGTAAGATTTAACGATTCATTGGAAGAACTTGGTCTTGTTCATATAGACTCCTATCTGATACTGTTTTTTATTATCCTTATCGGCGTATCCAATGGATTGCTTGCCGCGCCCGTTATGACGCACATCGGAAACTCAAAAATCGCTTCGACGTATGGAGCCAAATCGGTCTCGGCAACCTATGTCTTCCTGGAACGCTTCGGCCATGCCACCGGCCCTTCCATTATCGGATACTTGATGATCATGAATCAAAATAGTACGTTGGCTGTTTCCTATTTTGGGCTCATTATGATCGTACTGGGATTCATTTTTATGTTGACATCCAAGACACCAAGGTCGGCGGCAGCAGTTTGATTCCGCAACTTTGCCGCCTTGGCAATCTTTTTGTTTCGGGACGCGGTGCTCCCCTATGGCTACAGGATGTCATAGTATCGAGTCTTTCAGAGGTTCCCAAACACTATTTTCTAGGCCACTGCAGTGGAAACCGTAAAAGGGCGGTGAATAGGACAAAATAGACAGCAGCTGCAAAAAGTTTTCGCGAAAACATAGGAGAATTACCTGCCGCCAAGCAGAGGACTGCCGTTTCGGCAAGCTTCCCTGCTGGCGTATTGCCGCGATATACTCCCCGCATGAAAACTACCGACATTTCGGGACGTAGAATGATGAGATGGAGCGACTGCAGGAATAAGCCAACCCTCATATCCGGTGCGATCCTGGAGGCGTCCTACCTGCAGAGGAACGGACGCACAGGTGCGCCTTTTGATCTCTTGAAATCCTGTTTTCGATGAACGGTAGAATAATACATCCGACCGCCATAATCGATCCCAAAGCCGAAATCGATTCGGATGTTTCCATAGGTCCCTATTCAATCGTGGGTGCCGAAGTGTCGATAGGACGAGGCAGCATTGTCGAAAACCATGTTACGATAAAGGGGAAATCGACAATCGGGAGAGACAATAGGATCGGACCGTATGTCTCCATAGGTCTGTCGGCTCAAGACAGGGCACATCGCGATGAGCCTACAAAAGTGAAGATTGGCGACGGCAATGAAATTCGCGAATACGTATCGGTTCACCGCGGTACGCAAAACGGTACGGGCGTCACAAAAATCGGCAATCACAATCAGATCATGGTTTACGCGCATTTTGCGCACGATACCAGCATTGGCGATTTCTGCATGCTCGCAAACGGCACTACGCTGGGGGGACACGTCCGGATCGGCTCCTATGTGGTGACGGGAGGATTGTCGGCAATGCACCAATTTTGCAGAATCGGCGACTATGCCATGATCGGTGGTTTATGTGCCGTCTATCAGGACGCGCCTCCCTATTTGATCTGTACGGGAGCGAGGGCGAAGGTATATGGCATAAACCGTGTTGGGCTGGAGAGGAACAACTTTCTTCCCGATGAAATTGCTCAAATCCAAAGAATTTACGACATCTATTACTGCAGGGGGTTCGTTTCCAAAAAAGCGATCGAAGTGCTCGAACGGGAGGTAGCAAACGAGAAACTGTTGCGTCCGTTCATTGAATTTGTCCGGCAGTCGAGCAGAGGAGTTCTGCCGAAGGTCTAAGGAACTTGCCTGTCCGTCGGATGGATTTCTATGGCCTTCGGCGTAAGATAGCAGGCGGAAACGCACGAACCGCAGCCTACGCACGTTTTCGGATCGATCCGCAAAATGCCTTTTTTGTCCTTGGTTATGGATTGATGATCCGGTGGACATGAGGTCATGCATATTTCGCAAAATTCTCCCTGTCGAGTGATGCACGAAGCCGTTACTACCGCCCTGCTCAGAGGGCCTATTTCGGCGGACAAAGCACCGTATCCGCAAGCTTCGATGCAGGGAAAATCCTTACAGAACGAACACCCCGATATGTCCGGATCGATATATGCGGTAAGGTAGGCGGGCGATAGAGAGTTCCCGACTTTTTGAATCGCATGGAACGGACATGCAGTCAGGCACTGCAGGCACTCCCTGTTGCAGGTCTGCAAAAAGGCCTTTTCCGCAATCGCCCCGGGCGGGCGAAGGAGAAATTCCGACGTTGTCTCTTCTTTCCTTGAGGCCTCCTTTTTGGCACGGTTCAGCCTTTTCAGGCCGCCAAGTAGGAACTGCCGTCGCGAACGTTCCATCTTCTATTCCGCAAAATCGATCTCAACTCGTGCGGCAAGGTGCCATTTCAACGCCGCTTGCAGCGCGCCTCCTGCAGCCAGTCGGAGAGTTGGGATATCCCGTCGTTCTCCGGTTCGGGAATGGTGCGACTGCATACTTTCTTCAGCAGGGGAGCGGCCGAACCCACCATAATGCCGATGCCGCTGTCGCGAAGCATTTCGTAGTCGTTTTCCTGGTCGCCAACCGCTATAACCTCTTTCGGATAGATTCCCAGCTGTTCGGCCAAACGGAGCACGGTTTTTCCCTTCGATACATTGCGATTTACGGCTTCGACGCGAAGCGGGTGGGTATTGAACAAAGCTATCGGAGAGTTTTCTCCCAGAATTCGCATCAAATCGGTTTGAAACTTCCTATGCTGCTCTTTGTCCGCGTAAAATACGATTTTGATCGGATCCTCTGTCAGTTCCGCCTTCAGATTCTCCACTACGGTTCCGGTTTCGAAATGAATGCCTTCGCCCGGCCACGGTGTGTTGTCCGATTTGTAAACGGCGTCGCCGGACGTGTGTATCTTCAAGGAGATATCGTATCGATCCCGCAGCATAAGGATGATCAGCGCGGTCTCCAGAGGAATGCCGCAGACCACTTCCCTCTCTCCGGTAGCGGGGTTGTCGTATACGGAACCGTTGCTGAACACCATAGGCTCGACGATGCCCAGACGGTTTACGAAGGGTTTGGCACTTTTGTGGCTTCTGCCGGTGGCAACGGTGATGCGCATGCCGAGATCCCGGATGCGGTCGACCGCCCGGATCGTATTGCGGGTCAGTTCGTAGTTGGCCGTCAATAGGGTTCCGTCCAGGTCGAAGACGACCAGTTTGCAGTTTTCAACGGGAGGAACCGATTCGATATCCGTCATCCAAAATTCGGTGGAGTTTTGTAAACGGCTGTGTCGCCCCGCAGTCAAAGCCGGTCTTGCGACTGTTTGGTCGAGGAGGAGTAGATACTAGGATTCAGATTGGGGTCGTTGTACATTTTATACTGTCGATAGATCTTGAAGTATCGGCGCCCCAGTGTAAAGTCGTCTATCAGTTGCAACAGGCAGGTAAGCAGATCTCCTTTTTGCAGTTCCAATATGTCCATTTTTCGTTTGGCTTCGGCTATGTGCTCCTCTCCCCTATCGAGACGCTGGGTCTGCTCCGACATGTGATATATTTTTAAGGCCATGATGGAGCAGCGGTCGATCATATTGCCGGGAGTCTCCGAATTTAGTGGCCCGTTTTCGCGAAGGGAACATCCGTTTCGATGCAGCATTGCCAGTATTGCCTCGTCGATTTTCTCAATCAGATCGTTCCTGCGCTGATTCAAGCGGTCGATAGAACGTTTCAGATCGGCGATCTGCGCATCTGTGGCATCGGGCATACGGGCATCGTCCTCATTGTGCCACAGCAGAAAATTCTGAAGGTGGTGTTCTTCCACGATTCCCAGGAAACCCGCCGATTGAATTCGAGGGCTGCGCAGGTGCCATTCTGCCGTGAGATCTTTTTGGATTCTTTCAATCTGCTGCAAATCTTCCAAGCCCATCCGCTCCAACCATAGTATGCGGTCGTTCCGTCATGATCGGATAAAGGAGCCGTCCCCCTTTTTCCTTCCCCGTAGGGCGGGATTCCGTGCAGGCGGCTACAGGTTTGCGGCTGTCCCTTTCGTCGCCAATCCGATATCATTAGCCAATTTGGGTGGTTCTGTATAGCGTTTTGGTTGTCGTAGCGTCTATCGTTCGACTTTGGTCAGGGTTCGGATATTGCGCTGCACAACCGATAGCCGTCGGTTGCACGCCTCTATCGAAACGGTTTCTCCACTGCAAATTCGAATCGATTTTCAAAAAGCACGCAATTTGCATATTGCAGAGATTGGGAAATACTCTTGACGCCATGGGGAAATCGGAATCCGATCGAACCTGGTTTTTTTTTGAGCAATTTGATCTTTGGATGGAGTCGACATGAAAACAAAAAAACTAGCGGTTCTAACGGCACTCTTCATCTCCTATCTCGGCTTGAGTGGCAGCCTACACGCCGAGTTTTTATCGCTCAGCGTTGGCTTCCCCGTTATGCAGTCCTATAACGATCTGAAAATCGAGTATAGCGATAAACTTGTCAGTACAAACCCTGAATATGTGGATACGGAAATGAAAGCGGACGGAATACCGACAGGCGCCCTGATTCATGCCAATATCCCCTTTTTTCCGGGCCTTGGCGTGGAGGTTTACCAGACGAAGCTGAAAGTCGATTCCGGCTACGATCTCGAGAAAGATCGAGGGGACATGAAATTGAAAACGGTTATGTACGATCTATTTTACCTGCTGCCCATTCCTTTCGTGAATATCACTCTAGGGGGCGGAATGGGGCAGGTGGAGTTGGACTGTAGAGAGTGCGACGATCTTTATAAAAAGGGAAGTGCCACACAGTACTTCCTGCAAATTGGAATTCCGGTGCTGGCACTGTTCGATCTTCACTTCAGCTATCATGGAATCAATAGCGACATAGATTCAAAGGATGATACCGTGAAGGATATCTCTTTCGACAGCACTATGTATGCGTTCGGTGCCGCTTTCGTATTTTAAGGGAGTGCGGAACCCACTGTTCTCATGTTCGATCCGCCATTTTTCCATTGCCGCGTCGATGGAATCGAAGTCGGCGAACCGCACCGACAAAACGCCCTTTATGATTTTAGGAATTGAGACTTCGTGCGACGATTCGGCCGTTGCCATCCTCGATATGGATGGAACGGTAATCGCCAACAAGATTTCGAGTCAATCGGATCTGCACAAACGGTACGGAGGTGTCGTTCCCGAATTGGCCAGCAGAAGGCATCTGACTACGCTGCCTCTGCTTTTGCGTTTCGTTTTCGACCGGTACCGAATAGACTCCGGCGATCTCAAGGCGATAGCGGTGACCTATGCACCTGGTCTGATCGGGTCGCTACTGGTAGGGGTGAACTACGCCAAAAGCCTGGCATGGGTTTACGACTGTCCCCTGATTCCGGTCGACCATTTGGAGGGGCATCTGCTGTCTCCGTTTCTGGACAACGCCGAACTCCGCTTTCCCTATCTTGGACTGATCGCCTCGGGCGGACATACCCATTTGATTGCCGCATACGACTTTGGCAACTATCGACTGCTGGGAAAAACCGTCGACGACGCAGCTGGCGAGGCGTTCGATAAAGTTGCGAAAATGCTGGGATTCCAATACCCTGGCGGACCGATTGTCGATCGGATTTCCGAACGGTTTCCGACGCCTGCCACCGAGTTTCCGATTCCTCTCAAAGGCCGGAACACTTTGAATTTTAGCTTCTCCGGTCTAAAAACGGCCGTCAGAAACGAAGCGCTAAAACAGGGTGTATATTCCGTGAAAAGGAAGCTGATCGGTCTTGAGCAGTTCGACGAACTGCGGAAAGCGAGCATAAGAGGAGAGTCGGCGACATT
>CAZLTI010000112.1:7589-9898 GCA_964562335.1 uncultured Pseudomonadota bacterium
TATGCAGAATCTTCGAGGAAAGGATCGAAAAGGCGCTGCAAAAAACCGATCTCCATAATTTTGCCATAACGGGAGGGGTTGCCGCCAATTCCGGCCTCAGAAGATCGCTGCAGAAACTGGCGGAACGGCGTGGAGGGAGGTTTTTCTGTCCGCAGCCTGTGAACTGTACGGACAATGCGGCGATGATCGCCTATACGGGACTGCAGTATTACAAACGGGGCGACGTGGCAAAAGATGCCGATTTGAATTTGAATGCGTCTTCCATAAGTCCTTTGGGAAGACTCGAAGCCACCGTATAAACGGAATCGACCCGGCCGTTCGGCCTGTTTGGTCAATATTCGCCAGGTTGCGGAAGGGGTTTGGCTCCGGGTCCCTTTCGGCCTTTTACTGGTTTTTTTCGGGAGTCCCGATTCGGCGCGGAGGTTGTGGTTGCGGCGAGCTGCCATGATGGGTTTTTTGGAATAAGACATTGACAAATGCAATTATCCCAAGATAGTAAGGGTAGCAGAAAAGAAAGCGAAACCATCGGTGCAGTCGGTTGGTATTCTAAACGTTAACCGGAAATTTCATATGGCGGTGCATTTGAATCGAAAGACACTGAATATTGCTCTTTGGGCAGTTCCGTTAGTCGTGCTGGTCATTTTGCTCGTATTGCTGCTATTGGAACTCACCAAAGACAGCGGGGAAAAACCGCCCGTTTCGCCGGAAGAGGAGCTGTCGGTAGTTCAATCGACGGTGGATCAACCGGAAGAGCCGGAAGAGAGTAGAATCATTATCGAAGAATTGCCCCGTGTGGAATCTCCGATCGAGACGGACACCCCGTTCGAAGAGCCGATTGACGAGGAAATGGAACACTCCTACATCGTTGAGGAGGGCGACAATCTTTGGAAAATCGCAAAAAAGCACGAAGTTCTGAACGATCCCTGGAAGTGGAAGGCCATCCTGATTCAAAATAGGGACAAAATCAACTACACCATTGTTTCGGAAGAGACCGGACGTTGGAAAGTGATAGTGGATCCGGGAAAACGGCTGATCATCAAACCTCAGGAGAAGGAGAAGTCCGGCATTAGCTTCAATAAGACCAGAAAAAAACGCTATGCGTTGCAGTTGATGTCGCTGAACCTCGATCAGTTGGAAACGGCCGTCGATATCGTCAAATTTCTGATAAAGGACGGCTACTACGCCTATTTGTACAGAACGCGAGAAAAGATCAGTAATCCAAGTACGGGAACGTTGCAATTTTTTTACAGAATTCGTATCGGTTTTTTCGAAACAAAAGCGGAGGTCAGGAATATCGGCGAGGAAATTCTCGAGCGTTATATGGAACGTCGGATCTTTTCCGACGATTTTTGGCCGGTCCTGCCGAGCTATCAGGAACTCAGCGGCGAATTGATCGATTTCGGCATTCAAAGAACGAAACCATGGATCATTCAGTTCTCCCATCGGGACAACCGGACGGACGCAATCGGCGATTTTAGCGCCCTTACTTCGTTGGTGGAGTTTTCCTACATTTCGCAGAAAAAAAGTAGGGAAGGAGGATACCAATATCGCGTCAGAGCAGGCTTTTACGAAACGCAGAAAGAGGCGAATGCCGCGCTAGCCAGGATTCAAACCCAATCGCAGCACCGATTCCCCAACCCCAAGGTTTTCGAGATCCATCATGTAATGGAGTCCGCTCCGGGACAGTCGACCGGTGAGACAACCATCAGCAAAGTAAGAGACAAAGCCGAATAGATCGTTCGGGCGGCTCTTCGTTGGAAGCCGATATAGCTCATTCGGTAGAGCAATACATTCGTAATGTATAGGTGGCCGGTTCGAATCCGGCTATCGGCTCCATGCAAAGCCCTCCCTCCCCGCCTTCCGGACTCGACGGAAATGCCGACCACAGCGTTAAAAACCAATTGCCTGTTTTTCGACGGAGCGGGTTTGAAGCCCACCTCAAAAATCAAGCTCTCTTGTGGCTTCGATCGTCAATGAATAGTCCAGATCAATCATGCTTCCCCTATTGTCTAAGGCCCGTTTGGAGCGTTGTTTGTTTTATTCAGGCATCTTTTAGGATCTTTTTGCAGGCCCCTACAGGGACTTCCTTTCTCCCGTGGTAATCGATTCTGATAAGGTTCGGCCAGTTTTCTTTCCTATAGTATCGGATCGATCCTTTTTTCTTAACGATTCTGAAACCGTTTTTTTCAAGTTTTCTTATCAGTTCGTTAAATGTCACCTGTCATTTCCTTTGTTGTGCGTTGATATGATTAAAAATGACACTTTCACGTTATCGTGTCGAGTATTTTTGTCCACGGCAGGCTTTCGGT
>CAZLTI010000113.1:0-9876 GCA_964562335.1 uncultured Pseudomonadota bacterium
GCCGTCAGCTTCTCCAGGTAGATTTCCTGCGAAACGTCCAGTTTGGGGCAGGCAATGGCCAGAAATTTTCCCCGCAGGAACTTTTCGTGAAAGTCGCCAAGGGAGAATGCGGTACAGTCCGCAGCCAGTAGAATGTCCGCATCCTTGAAAAAGGGAGCCGATGGCGAAAGAAGATGGAGCTGGATCGGCCATTGCCGCAGTTGGGTGGGCAGGGTTCCCGACCGTTTTGTTTCCTGGGATTCGGGTTGATGGAACTGTCTTGCTTGCATACCCGGACATCCCGAATTTTTTTGATTGGACATTTTATCTCCCGGATTTGTCTCCTCCTCCAACGGATTCGGAATGTTGTTGTTTTTGAGATATGCGACAGCCTGCTGGAAATATTCCGTTTCGCCATGTTCCCGCAGATGTTCCAAATGGGCGCGGATCGTCTCCTGTCCGGCCGGGACGATGTTCTCTCGCATCACAATCTCCTCCCGATACGGTGCCGCCTCCCTTTCGACTATTTCGATGGCCTCTTCGGGACAATGTCCAATGCAGGCACCCAATCCATCGCAAAAAAGATCGCCGATCAGGCGCACTTTGCCGTCGATCAGCTGCAATGCCCCTTCCGCGCAATTCGGTATGCAAAGCCCGCATCCGTTGCACTTCTCCTCGTCGATTTCAATGATCTTTCTTTTCATCTATCTCCTCGAATCTTCCCAAACGATCTTCGCCTCTATGTCGGACACGGAGGAGGAACCGGCAACCGGGAAAAAGTGCCGTCGGGCGATAATCCGCTTTGACAATTCCGTCATACTTGCTACGTTGGCACCTTCGGAATTGAACCGAACAGTCGATCCGTTCGGGGAAAAAGCCGTCCGGCGTCCAACGGTAGGTTTTTTCGATCCGAAACTGCCCAGACGACGTGCGGATGCCCTTTTTGAGAGCAGAAGTTCAAAATACCGGGTTACTCGAAGATTATCAAGGGATCGAACGAAATGATGTAAATTAGGCAGATTGACTGCGTTCGTAGCAAAACCGGAGACCGCACAACGGGAGACGGTATGGAAGACAGAAAAAAGCCCGACCGATTTCGCATATTGGTTGTCGACGACGATCCGTCGAACCTTTTCATCATGTCGGAGATGTTGGGAAAGGACTACAAGGTGAAGACGGCCGGTTCGGGCGAAGAGGCTCTGCAAACGCTTTCCACCTTCAAGCCGCACATGGTGCTTCTTGATGTCATGATGCCCGGAATGGACGGATACGAGGTGTGCCGAAGGATTCGGGAGGACGAACGGCATCCGAACGTCAATATCCTGTTCGTTTCGGCAAAGGACATGATCGAAGAGCGATTGACCGGATACAGGGTCGGAGGGGACGACTACATCACAAAACCTTTCGATCAAAACGAACTGTTGGCAAAGATCAAAGTTTTTTTGAGATTGAGACACGACAGGGGCGAATCTCTGGCGGGAGAGATGGAGAAACGAAAGAGACAGCCCGACGTATTTCAAAAAATCAACCACTTTTTCAGTAGTATTCTCTATGTGCAAGCTGTCTTTCCGTACTGCAAGATTGTCTGCAAATCGAAGGAAGAGGACGCTTTGCTGCTTCGAATCACCATTAAGGATCTGGAAAACAACTTTCGCAAAACCGACCTATTGAGAGTACATCGCTCCTATCTGGTAAATCCTATGAAAATCGTATCGTTTCACCGAAAGGGCAACCAAGACTATTCGGTTCTGCTGAGGGACAACTACTCCGAAACGATCATGATTCCGGTGGGTAGATCGTACCAGGACTATTTGAAAGATTTGAATCCAACGTGGTTTTCCGAACTTCCGGATAAATAGGGAAGCCCCCGAATAGCGGAATTTTCCCGTTTTCGACGACTCGGCCGAACTGCTCCCTTTATGCCGCGTGCAGCTTCGCCGGAACAGGTTCTCCAAATTGACCGCAGAACCGTTACGTAGAAAGAACGCAACATGAAGCGGAATACAGCCGATAAAGGCAGGGTTCTGATAGTCGACGACGATCCGATGACGCTGTTTCTGATAGCGGATTTTCTCGAAGGAAGATACGAAGTAAAAACGGCGACCTCCGGTGAAGAGGCACTGGAGCTTGTACACGGCTTCATGCCCGACATCATGCTGCTCGACGTCATGATGCCCGGTATGGACGGATACGAGGTATGCCGCGCCATTAGAGCGGATAGCAGCCTTGCCGGTATTAAGGTCATATTCGTTTCCGCGAAGGAGCTATTGAAAGACCGCTTGCAAGGGTACGAGGCGGGAGGCGAGGATTTTGTGACGAAACCCTTCAAACAGGAGGAGTTGCTGGCAAAAGTCAAGGTTTTTCTTCGCATCAAAAGACGGGAGGATGCCGGAAATGCCAAAAGGCAAGAGAAAGGCGAAGATACGAACGTATTCGAAAAAATAGTCGAATACTTCAACCGGATCATCTATATCAAGGCTCGGTTCCCCGTCTGCGAGGTCCATGCCGACTCAAAAGACGACGACGCTTTTATTATTCGCACGACACTGAAGAAGTTGGAGGAGGACTTTAACGAAGACTTTTTGCTAAGAGTGCACCGCTCCTATCTAGTGAATCCCCGCAAAATTGTCGGTATGAACAGAAAGGGAGTCCAGGACTATCAACTGCATCTAGTCGACAGCGGGGATGATGTCGTGTTTGTACCCATCGGCAGAAAATACCAGAGAATGCTGGAGGGAAAATATCCAAAAAACCTCCTTTTTTGATTCCGATTCCGTACTGTCCGCAACACATCTTCAGGACGCTCTTCCTGCGGCTCCGTTTGCGACAGGATCAAAAAAAGCCGGCGGTTGCGGTCCTGCGGGTTTGCTATCCACGGCACGCCAGACACGAGGGAAACCCAAGGTTTGGAGAGCATGCTTCAGGTACGCGGATGGGCCCCTTTGAACCCGGAGTATACCATTTGTGAAAATTCTACTGATCGCGGATAAAACCTCTCCCGAACTGTACGAATGCTACAATGCGGAAAAACTGCGGGATATCGATTTGGTCATCTCCTGCGGCGACCTTCCCCTGTACTACATGGAGTTTATCGTTTCCATGCTGAATATTCCCTGCTGCTACGTCGCGGGCAATCACGATAAGGCCTTTGTCAGAACGCCGCCGCCCGGCTGGCAGACGCTGGACGACAGGCTGATCGACCATAAGGGAATAGTGCTGATGGGTTTGGGTGGGTCGATGAGGTACAAGCCGGGTCCCCATCAGTATACGGAAGGCGAAATGTCCTTTCGCTATATGAAAATGAGACCGAAGCTATGGCTAAAAAAAAACCGGCTCGATATCCTGGTCGCCCATGCCCCTGCATATGGTCTGGGAGATTTGGAGTCTCGACCCCATAAGGGATTCAAAGTATTTCGGGCCATTATGGAGCGCCACGAACCCAAATACTTCCTACATGGCCACGTTCATCTGAACTATTCGCGGTATCCGAGGCAGATGACCCACGGCAATACGAAAATCATCAACGGATATCAACACCACATATTCGACTTCTGACTCGATCTACGCCCCAACCGTCCGATTGGCGACGGTTCAACCTTCAAATAAAACGGAAATAGCCATGAGTTCCCTGTCCACACACGATACGTCGCGTTCAAACTTTAGCAGCGCCCGCTTTCGATCGTTTTTTCAATGGGTCTACAGCAAACTGAGTAAGGATGACGACTGCCTGCCCTCCCTAAATGATGTCATCGATATCACCAAAGCAAAAAACGAACGCTATATCGGCATCAGGGAGATCCCCGTCGAGAACATCATCGGTAGCGAAGGGAGATATGAGGAGTTCAACAAAAACTTCTTCCCGAAAAGCGATACGCTACGCCCAAGATGGACGGCAATCGACAGAATCGTGGAGGAGAATAGACCCCTGCCGCCCATTTCCGTATACAAAATAGACGACTACTATTTTGTGCGCGACGGCAACCACCGTGTCTCGGTGGCCAAAAGCCGGAAGATGAAATATATCGACGCGGAAATCACCGAATATGAAATCGACGTCCCTCTGACCAAGGACCTGACAGTAGGGGATCGGTTCAAAATACAGGAGCACATCAATTTTCTGGAGGCAACCGGACTCAATCAATTGGGAAAGGGGTTCGACATCAAACTGACCAGGCCCAAGTCCTATCGATTGCTGCTGAATATTATCCAGCACTTTGCCAAACCCCTGGAGGATTGCCTGGAAAAAAGCATGACCTTCAAAGAGGTGGCGAAGGAGTGGTACCATCGGATTTTCCTGCCTTTTGCCGAAGGGGCCTATCTGGACGATCTGCTGGCGAGGTTCCCCAACCGCACGACGGGGGACCTCTACGTCTGGACTCAAATCAACTGGAACGAAATCAAGGATTCTCTGGGAGAGCGAATAGGTCTGTTGGCCAAACCGATCAAAGAGAGCGAGGAGGAGGTCTATCGGCCCGGATTTTGCTCCTACAATTCCCGTACGACGAGAGGGATTCAAAGCACCTATCTATGGGCAAGCATAGGCCTGGTTGCGACGTGCACCGTAGTGAACATTTCCCAAAAGGGCGAGACCTCGGTAGCGATCGTGAAGCGAAAATACCATCCGTTCGAAGACTACTGGTCCCTGCCCATCGCCGTCATCAACGAAAACGAAACACGCTACGACGGCGCGAAACGGTGCGCTATGTGTTCACTGGGCATTAAGAAGGAGATTAAATTCGTTCATTTCGACACTTTCGACAACGTGGACCGAACTCCCTACGGACGTATGATCGCTTTCGGCATGATAGGAGTTCACTATGGCGAAAACATGCACATGTCCGCCGGCGGCCTGGCGAGCGAAATAAAGCTGATTTCTCTGGCGGACGATACCCCGCTGGTCTACGACCACAATTCGATTCTCGGCGAAGCATTTCGATATTTGTACCGCATCCGCAACAACTTCTCCTTTATCAACGAGCTGTTCCCGGACGACGTTCCCTTGAAGTACATCCGCAAGCTTCTAACGGAGGTCGGAGAACTGCGGCATTAGACGGATCCGGCGGTGTTTCTCCCTTCCGCAATTTCAAACGCCGATCCCCTGTAACACGTAAAGAAGCGCTACCTCTTCGGCCCTGGCAAAATCCGCAGGGCTGACGAATCCTCTCGTATCGTTGGGGATCTCGATTCCCAACGACCGATAGCACTCCCACACGTACTCGGAACAGATGTACTCGTTGTCGCGCTCCAAGCGGACCGTCTCGTTTTTTGAAAACGGCAAATGGGAAGCCACGATGCGGCCGCAGATTTTGGCGATCTCGTCCCTATCGTACCGGTGTCCGAGCAGCTGCACGGCGCGCCGTGCAAACTTTTTCAACCGTTTTTTGGAAACGATGCCGTCAAACTTGCCGTGTCTGCCGATCGCCACTCCTCCGTCGTAAGGCTGGTTGCGGTTGTCGTAGTTTTTCAGATATTTGCTCAGCGGCACGGTTCTGACGCCCTGGGACTCCACACTTTCCATCACCATGATGCGGTCGATGGCATCCAGCCGCATCACAAACGCTATATGGCTCCAGCAACTACCTGTGGCTGCCCGAATCGTCCGGGAAGTCCATTTGTTTCCTGAACAGAACAGAAGATCGCCGGACTGGATAAAACGCCGAATATTCTTGTATCGCGAGACCTTTTTCTTCGGAAACTTGCTTACGCCGATTGCCATTTCGATTCTCCTTCGGTTGGGTCCCTTACGTAGAAGGGAGGTTCGCAAGATCAATCGGACCGGTACTTTCCCGATTCGATTTCGCAGATGATGTCTTCGGTACTGTTTTTGTAGGTTTCGATCAAATCGTACATCTTGACCAACGGACCGAGAGCGTTAGCGATATCCGACATAAGAGACTCCAACAACTCGATGGACTGCCTTAGAGCCTCCAGATACACACTTTCGTTTCTCAAAAATATATGCTTGTAGACGATCAGAATGGAGGCCTGTCTGATAAACGGAAAGGCGTACAGTTCGCTGCCCAGACGTGCCTTCTCAAGGTTGTTCTCCTCTATGACTTTGACGCAGTAGTCGTAGGTCGAAAACGCCATCCGAAGCAACTTTTCGATATACTCTTTGTAATTTTCGTACTGATAGATCTCCTTGGCAATCCACAATTGGTTGGCCTTTTGACTGATAATGATCTTTTGTTTGTACATTTTCATGGTCAAATTCAGATTGGGAATTGCCCGTACAATGGAAGCGACCAGCGGGCTTAACATGGGAATTCTGCAAAATACCATGGCATACGCCATAACGATATTGATATCGTTTAAATTGCTCACCGACGCTTTGCTTTCGGCTTCCTGTACGTAGCTGGTAAAATACTGATTGATCTGTTCCCATGTGCATCCCCGGTGACCGTGATCGGTACTTAGGATAGTGGGGTCTTGGCTGAGGCGATCAATTCTCTTGATATCGGGTTCCTTTTTGTTGATCAGTTCCCTGTATACGGCAACTTCGCGCTCCCTACGCTTCAGCTTTCCAATCTTCGCGACGAGCTCCCCATCGTAGGATGCGAGCGTGTTGGTTTCGATTCCTTTCGGAAAAACCTTGAAAACCGTCAAATATTCCCGGTATATGCTGAGCAGCCAAGAGACGTGAAACAGGCTCAATCCTCCGTTGTCGAACAGTGCCCGTCCCACCTTTTTGACGCATTGCTGGATCACGCCCTGCTTGTCTGTCGTCACACCGCTGTTTCGCAAATCGATAAAGGTGACAATGCCGTCCAGAGCCCGATAGTCGTTCGATCCCTTCGCCGCCGCTTTTTTGATCCTTTTGCGATAGCTCTTCAGTTCGGAGAGACTCATGTAGTCCTCTTTTTTCGGTTTGCTCGAGACGCCCTGCCGATTGTGCATCGCAAACGAATTGTGAAAGTTCCGAATTTTCTCCCTGGCCTTCATCAGCTCCTTTTCGCGGGTCTCCTCCCTTTTGCTCAAAAGACCGAAAAGCGGACCCCTTTTCCTCTTTTTTTGCTCCCCCTTTTTTTTCTTCGATTCGTCGAGGGCGGCCTTGAAAAAATCTTTGTCGGGAACCGAACACTGAACATCCTTCAACTTTTCCAATACTTGCGGATCATGTCCCATAGGTTATTGTACCGATAGCGTTTAGAGCGGTCGTTTGAAATTTTGGATAGCAGAATGCCATCCTGTGCGCAACATCCGCTTTGGTTTTCCTCGCGTATACAACCTATCGATCCGGTCTGCAAGTGTTTGGGAAAGAAACGAAGCTACGGGTGGGATGTCCCTTCGGTAGTTTGCCTGCGCCGGTTCGAGCGGATGTTGCAATTTCCGGCGGAGAACCGAAGAGACGGCTTCTAGAAAAGGCGTCGAGGGTATATTTCGACTGGCTAACCGACTGTACGAATCACTCCGCCTGATGAAAGTTCACGTTAAAATCGGGATAGGAGGCGGCGCCATGCTCCGAAAAATCGAGTCCCGCATACTCCTCCTCCTCGCCTACGCGGATTCCGCCGCATAGTATGTCGATCACTTTTGTGAACGCGTAGGCGCTGGCAAACACCCAGAGGCAGATGGCTATCACTCCAACCATCTGGACGATCAGGAAATCGAATCCCTCTCCTGCACTCTCTGCATACAGGAGGCCGCTATCGGTGTGCAGAAATCCCAGCAGTATCGTACCGACGGCTCCGCAGACACCATGGACGGATATCGCTCCTACCGGATCGTCGATCCTGACTTTGTCGAAAAATAGAACGGAAAAGACCACGAGCGTGCCGCTGATGGCTCCAATGGTTATGGCACCGCACATATCGACATTTGCGCAACCCGCAGTGATTCCCACAAGTCCCGCCAAAGCACCGTTGAGAGTCATGCCGACGTCGGCACGCCGATAGCGCAGGAACGTCACAAAAAAGGCAGTTAGAGAAGCCGCTGCGGCCGATAGCGTAGTCGTTACGGCAATATGGCCGATATCGTTCGCCGCTGCTGCCATGGTGGAGCCTGGATTGAATCCGTACCAGCCCATCCACAAGATAAACACACCCAATGTAGCCAGAGGGATATTGTGACCGGGAATCGCCCTAGCTCTGCCCTCTCGGCCATATTTCGTTTTTCTGGGACCCAATATCAAAACGGCGGCGATTGCGGCAAATCCACCGGCGGCGTGCACCACCGTAGAACCGGCAAAATCGGTGAATCCCATCTCCGCCAACCAACCGCCGCCCCAAGTCCAGTGTCCGGAGATGGGATAGATCACCATGGTGATTGCCGCAGACAACAACATGTAGCTGCTGAATCTGATCCTCTCCGCCACCGCTCCCGATACGATCGTCGCGGCCGTTGCCGCAAATACGGCCTGGAACATAAAGGCGGCCAGTACGGGCACCGATGTCCAGGACAGGGAATCATAGGAGTCCACCGCTTCGGGGCCGACGAAAAATCCGCTTAAGCCGATAATTCCATTGCCGTTGCCGAACATGAAAGCGAAACCGATAGCCCAAAAACTCAGTGTTCCGATCGACAAATCCATCATGTTTTTCATCATGATGTTCACGGCGTTTTTGGATCGCGTAAAACCGGCCTCTACCATGGCAAAACCGGCCTGCATAAAAAAGACGAGAACTGCCGCCACCATCACCCAGATCGTATCCAGCGCATATTGCAGTTCCGGGATGCTCTTCCCGTCTATCTTGCCCTCCAATCCAAAAGCGGCCGGAACGGACAGTCCGCACACGACCGCAAGGAATAGAATCGCTCCTTTTTTGTTCATAATATCTCTCTTGCGAATAAAATGTGACTTTTCGCTACGACGGCGTAGAGCCGTCGATCCCCAATTCTCACTTCCCGCAGAATCGACCCCATTCTATTCCATATAACGTGCCACCCGCCGGATAGTGCAATAAATCAACGAATTGACAAAATTTGTACCACGACAAAAATGACAAAAGAGACATTGCATACCGGAAGTTTTGTCACCCGATGTAAGCCGTTGACCGTCGTTTGACAATGATGCACCATGTCAACGAGAAAGAGCTATCGCCTGCGTGTGCCTCTTTTCGACAAAGAGCCGCCCCTTCGGAAAAGCGGCGGAAAGCGCGCCCCGGTCGTCGGCGGGAACTTGCACTCCTTAAGACGTTTCAACTTGGCGCAGTGTCTCCGTAGCGTTGTAGTATCACGACGGCCCGCAATCCGGGCGACAGTTCGCCCGCCGACACGGTCAAACGCCTCGAGCGTCCATAGCTTTCGAGTTTTTTTTGAAGATAGTACCACATTTCGTCTATTTCGATCTCCTCGATTGCCGTCCCGACTGCGGGATTAGGAGTAGAGTCGGCCATATCCTTGATCCATACATGTATTGTCCTGACGGACACCTGGAAAATATCGGCAAGAAAACGCATCGAGGCCCTGCCCATCGTATAAAGAAGGAAACAGACCGCCTTTTCTTTTGCTCTGTCGGTGCGACGGTTGTCGCCTTCGGTAAAGTTTCTTCCGCAATCCTTACATTTGCGGTTTTGTTTTCCGTTCCTGAAACCGTTTTTGTAGCAGTTGGCGCTTCCGCAGTGTTTGCAGTTCATAGCAAATCTCCTAGTAGGTTAAATTGCAAAACCTACCATGGCACAATATATAAGTAAACACTTCCTCCATTCGTTATTCTATGTCGAAGATTCTAGAGGTAAACCATCTGGTAAAACGCTACGGCAGCCTCAATGCCGTAGACGGCATCTCCTTTTCCATCCCCAAAGGGGTCTGCTTCGGCCTGCTTGGCCCCAATGGTGCGGGCAAGACCACGACGGTGGAAATGATGGAGGGTATTACCAAACCGACCTCCGGTGAAATTCTCTATCAAGGGAAACCTTTGGATCGGAACTATAAAAGGGAGGTCGACATTCAGTTCCA
>CAZLTI010000114.1:0-9845 GCA_964562335.1 uncultured Pseudomonadota bacterium
GCTACAAGTATTAAAATTGGTATCTCAATCCGATTGCTCCGCATATGACTGCGAATTTGTAGCATTGGCCAAATACTTAGAAACAGAATTAGTTACACAAGACAAAAAAATTCTTCGGAACTTCCCTGAAACGGCTTTTTCTCTTGAATCTTATCTTAACATCTAAGGGCACTTCGATTAATTAAAATCCGACACAACCTTCCGTCGAAGTGCGAATGGTGGCTCCGGGGAAGCTGACAAAAACGTTGGCGTCTACAACCAGCCTTAATTTATTCCTCATCCAACAGCTTTTTTAGAACCTCCTCGTCAAGACCGTTGGCTTTAGCCATGGCGGAGGTTTGGCGGGCAATTTCCGCAAGGCTTCTTTGGTCGTCCGGCCACCTCGACAGTAAAGCGTTGAACAAAATTTCAAAATCTTCCCTGTCTGCTTGCGATATGCTGCCATACTTGCGAGCCAATGGCTCGGAAACCGGCCTGTATTTTCGGAATCTTTCGTTAAACAGGGTGTCTCCAAGTTCGTCAATCGTATCGTCCGACATAAGCATCGCGATATCTTTTGCCGAAAAAACCAAGTCCACATACCGTTTTGTCGCTCCTCCAAAAACAAAGGCGCTGACAAGGATGTTGGTATCGACAATCAGTCTTATGGACATCTAAAGTTTTGCATTCCGCTTTCTGTCCCAAGCCTCCTGTCTCGCCCGGTCGATCAGTTCCGTTTGCTCCCGTTCCGTCAAATCCGTTTCTGCGTCTTCGGTATTTTCGAGGGCTTCCAAAAAACCGACTCTGGCAACCTCTCTTTCGACCTTTTTGATTACTCTTTTTTGGTTCCTTGCCGGAAGCTTGGAGAAAGTATCGGGTATGTTGATGGTGATTTCCATTGAATTATGTTGATTGACAAACCAGTAAAAAGTCGAAAAATTGCACGAATTATCATTCCCGCACTGAGTTTGCGATACTTTGAGCGAAAGCGGGAATGACGGTTTTGGGATTTTTACCGCTTCGTCACTGTTTAAGAACCAAATATTGAGCGCCCTGCGGATTTGCCACAAGAAGCAGTATGCCATCCTTCAGATCCGCCTTTCCAATCAAATTTTCGAACGCTTCGACGTCGGCAACCTTGTTCCGGTCGACCTCCAGAATCAAAAGTCCAGGTCTTAAACCCGCTCTAAAAGCCGGGGAACTCTGGGAGACCTCGATGACAATCACGCCGCGTGTCGCTCGGTCAAAGCCGAAATTCTCCGCAAGCTGAGGTGTCATATTCCGCACTCGCATCCCCAAGGTTTTGTCGAGCTTTGGGGCAGGAAGCCGCATCTCCTGTTCGGTCGGTCGCGAACCGAGTTTGATTTTCAACCGTTTCTCCCTGCCGTCTCGCAACACGACAACCTGCACGACCTCATCGGGAGAGGCCATTCCGACCTGATTTTTTAAATGATCCGCGTTTTTGATCGACTTTCCGTCGAGCCCGACAATGACGTCCCCGCGTTTCAACCCGCCCTTTTCCGCAGGAGAACCCTCCGTAACTGCGGCAACGATCGTTCCGGACGTGTCTTTCAGCTTCAGGGCCTTCACCAGATCGGGGGACAAATCCTGCAGTAAAATCCCCAACCATCCTCGCGATACGCTACCCTTTTCGATGAGCTGCCGCATTACCTGCCGGGCCATATTGATCGGAACGGCAAATCCGATTCCATGGTAGCCGCCGCTTCTCGTATAGATAGCCGTATTCACTCCGACAATTTTCCCTTCCAGATCGATTAACGGACCACCGCTGTTTCCCGGATTTATAGCGGCGTCCGTCTGAATAAAATCCTCGTAATCCACAATGTCCACATTGGATCGCCCCTTGGCACTGACGATTCCCATAGTTACCGTATGGGACAATCCAAACGGGTTGCCGATGGCAATCACGGTTTCGCCTGTCCGGATACTGTCCGAGTTTCCGGTAGGCAGGGCCGTCAAACCTTTCGCCTCCACTTTGATCACTGCAATATCCGTCAGAGGATCGGTTCCTATGAGTTCGGCTTCGAATTCTCTGCGGTCCTTCAGGCTGACGACAATCCTGTCCGCATCTCCCACCACATGGTTATTGGTGAGAATGTACCCCTCTTCGCTGATAATCGATCCACTGCCGGCTCCCTCCTGCTTGAACTCCCTGGGTTGATTGGGAAACGACCGGCGCCTCCTGAATCCGGGGAAAAACCGATCGAAAAACTGGTCGTTGAACAGATCGTAGGGATTATTGTACCCATGCGACCCGCCGGTGCCCCTGATCGTTTTTTCCACTTTGATATGAACTACCGCCTTTTCCGCGATTTCCACAATATCCGCTCTCGTCTTCGAATCCTTAATCATTTCGTCGACCTGACTTTGGCTGAAGCCGAAAGCTGTTGCGGAAACGAGTCCCAGTATCAAAAAAAGGCCAACGAATCGGCGAGTAGACATCTCTTTCTCCTTCATCGAATGCGCCTCCTACTCAACCGGGAGACGCGTTTGTTTAAAAGCACAACAGAGGGCAACCAACCTATCGAGCGGACGCCACTTCGGATCACCGGACGACATCTCTGGCGTCCGGCTCCCCGTCCTACGGAACGGCTACTTTCTGACGACATCGTTCGTCGGAGCGAATTCTGCCGCCCGAATCGGGGAGTTCTTTTGAATATACTCCCTTAATACGTCCGCATCGATATATCCCGTATCCACATAGGTCGAATGATCGGACACCTTCATATATTTATCTCCGCCCGTAGCCACAAAGTTATTGATGGCCAGCTTGTAGAACTTGTCGTCCCGCACGGGCAGGCCCCCCACTTTGAGGCTCTCCAGCTTTTTGCCGCGCATGACGATTTCCACATTGTCGAATTGAGCGAAACCGCCCGAACCTGCGGATTTGTTCGCGGCGACTTCCAGATATTGTTTCAACTCTCTGCCCGACAGGCCGACCAATCCTATGGAGTTGGCGAAAGGCTGCACTTTCAGTACGTCCTTATAGGTAATGTCTCCCTTCGCCAGACTGGTTCTGATACCGCCCGAATTCATCACGCCCACGTCGGCCCCCACTTTCAGCCTTTGCACGCGAGCGATGAGATTCCCCAGGTTCGTCTCCCGGCTTCTCACAATTTTGCGCTGGCCGATTAAATCTCCATCCGCACTGCCGATCACGGCATCCAGCTCATCGGCTCCCTTATCCTGGTAGGTTTGGAGAAAAGCCAACAACTCCGGATCTTCCGGAATTTCCTCCTCAATCAGTACGCGCACCGTTTTGCCATCGACTTTTTTCTTTTTCTTCAGATTGACCGGAATCAGCCGGTAGTTTTGCAAGGAGACGACGCCATCCAGAAATTCGATATCCAGACGGCCCACATACCTTCCTACCGCATTTGCCTGCACGACGATGGTTCCGTTTACTGTATCCGGCTCCATCAGCCTTGTGTGGGAATGGCCTCCGACAATAATATCGATACCCGGTACCGCTTTGCTCAAACTCAAATCTCCCGGAGCATTGCTGCCGTAGTTCCCCTGCTCGTAGTGTCCCAGATGGGTCAGCGCGATGATCAGACCGGCCTTTCCTTTCAACTTGGGCACCAAGTCCCGTGCCGTTTTCATGGGATCGTCGAATCTCAGCGAGCGGACATGGGTCGGGGTCACCAGAGAGGGCGTATCTTTCGTGGTCAGTCCAAAAACGGCGACTCTCAACCCGTCGAAACTGTATGCGGCATAGGGGCTAAAAAGGGGCTGCCCGGTACTTTTCCGAATGACATTCGCCGCCAAAAACGGAAACTGCGCCCACTCCTTCTGCTTTTTCAAAACTTCGAGCGGATTGTCGAACTCGTGGTTGCCCAATGCCATGGCATCGTATCCGATCATAGACATCCCTTTGAAATCCGGCTCCGCATCCTGCAAATCGGATTCGGGTACACCCGTATTGACGTCTCCCGCCGACAGCACCAAAGTGAAACCACCGTTTCTGCCGACCTCTTTGCGGATTCTGTCCACCAAAGTCTTCTGCGCCGCCAATCCATACTCGCCCCGTCTGTTTTTCCAAAAATGACCGTGATGGTCGTTCGTATGCAAAATGGTAATCTTGTATGTCTTTCCCTGTTGATACAACTGGGCCGACATTCCGACTGTCACTGTGGAAAACACCAGTACCGCGATTAACCATAGTCTTTTCATGCCTATCTCCCGGTGATGCGATTGAATGCGTTACGTGCTGAAAAAAACTATACGGGAAAACTAAAACAGCCCCGGACAAAATGCAAAAGGAAAAATGGAACGACCACATAAAACCCGTTCGACGGCTTATGCTAACCGCTCTCCCATTTCTTTGTCGCGATGGAAACCGCACCCGTTTACTATTTGACTTATTGGTCCCGACCTCCTATTTTCCTTCTAAGTGCCGTCGTGCCATTCCATTTCGAGTGCCGTACCGGCAACCCTTCCAACTGGAGAAAAAATGACCATTCATATCGGCGCCCAGCCGGGCGATGTTGCGGAAACGGTCCTTATGCCGGGCGATCCACTACGGGCCAAGTATATAGCGGAGAAGTATCTGGAAAATTCCCGTTGCTATTCGGAAGTAAGAGGGATGTACGGCTTTACCGGTACCTACGGAAACCGTTCCCTGTCCATCCAGGGATCCGGGATGGGAATTCCGTCCATTTCCATATATGCAAACGAGCTGATTTCCACGTTCGGAGCAAAAAACATCATCCGCATCGGATCCTGCGGAGCCATACAGGAAGAGGTGAAGCTGCGCGACGTTGTGATCGCTCAGGCTGCCTGTACCGACTCGGCGATCAACCGCATTCCGCTTCGTGGAATGGACTATGCGCCGATCGGAGATTTCGGACTGCTGAAGCGGGCATACGAGATTGCTCGCAGCAAAAACATTCCCGTGCATGTCGGAAACATCGTCTCCTCCGACGTGTTCTACGACGACGAACAGCTATGGAAAACCTGGGCAAAATTCGGCGTTTTGGCCATAGATATGGAGGCTGCCGCCCTGTATACGCTCGGGGCGAAACTCGGCGTAAATACGCTGACTATCTGTACGGTTAGCGATCAGCTGCTCACAGGCGAACTGTGCTCGACCGAAGAGCGCCAGACAACATTCGATCGGATGGTGGAAATTGCACTGGAACTGGCATAGGCGATTTTACCGGCAGGCAGGGCAGATTGGTCGATCGGTCGGCCAGTTCAAGATAGACGCCAACGCTATACTTTCGATATGAACGATTTTTTAAGAAGCAGCCGATATTTCGACAGAACGCACCCGAAGGATTTGGTGCAACAATACGGTTCGCCTCTTTACGTGTACAACGAATCGATTCTTCGACAAAGATGCCGGGAAATAAGGAGCCTTCTGACGTATGGCAAGTTCGATGTGCACTACTCGATCAAAGCCAACAACAATATCGAACTGTTAAAAATCATCAGGGAGGAGGGGCTCCATTCCGATGCCATGTCTCCGGGCGAACTGTTCATCGCGCAGCAGGCCGGATTCTCCAATAAAGAGATCCTTTACGTCTGCAACAACGTGTCCGCCGATGAAATGGCGGCAGCCGTCGACCAGGGAGTTACGGTCAGCCTGGACTCGCTCTCGCAAATCGACCTGCTCGGCAGTGCGAAACCGGGAAGCAGAGTTGCCGTTCGCTTCAATCCGGGAATCGGCGCCGGACATCACGAAAAGGTCAGAACGGGGGGAAAGAAAACGAAATTCGGCGTTCTGTACGATCAGATCGACGAGGTTAAAAAACGGCTGAAACGCTACCGGCTGCTTCTGGAAGGGGTCAATATGCATATCGGTTCCCTTTTTTTGGAGCACGAAAACTATACGGCGGCCGCCAACGAACTGCTGAAAATCGCAGAGCAGTTCGAAGGTTTGCAGTTCGTCGATTTCGGAGGCGGGTTTGGCATTCCCTACCGCAAACGCACGCAACAAAAGAGACTGAATCTACAGGAAATGGGGCGGGCATTGGACCGGGTCGTTCTCGATTGGTCGCAAAAGACAGGATGGAATGGAACTATCGTGATCGAACCGGGTCGTTTCATATCCGCCGAATGCGGCGTACTGCTGGGAACGGTGCACGCCGTCAAATCCCTATTTGGCACTCGATACGTCGGAACCGACTTGGGATTCAACGTCAATCCGAGGCCAGTGCTGTACGACTCCTATCATGAGATCGAAGTTTTCGGCAGAGAGGAAAAGTACCGCAATCGAACCGAAAAGGTCACCATTGTCGGAAATATCTGCGAAACCGGAGATGTTCTAGCCAAAGAGCGCGAACTGCCGACCGTCGAAGAGAACGATATTGTGGCGCTGCTAGATGCCGGTGCCTATTGCTATTCCATGTGTTCCAACTATAACGCCCGCCTGCGACCGGCCGAAGTATTGATACAGACCGACGGCAGGGTGAGATTGATCCGGCGAAGGGACACGCTGACAGATATTGCCAACCAGTATCTCCTGCAAAATGGAACGGAACCATGACGACTCTGAAAATCGCACACATTACCGACATTCATATCGCGCCCCGCGAAGGCGAGCTGCTGGAAGGTATCGACGTTCAAAAAAACTTCCTGAACGCAATGGACGCCATTTGCGCAGCGCGACCGGACTGCATCATTCTGGGCGGAGACTTGGCGGAGGACGGGGATCCGGGTTCCTATCAATGGATCAAAACCCAATTGGATCGTATAGGCATTACGTATCATATCATGGCGGGGAATCACGACCGGATCGAAAATCTGAACAGCACTTTCGGGCTAATGGATCGGCAGGACCGCGACAGCTGGTATTTCGGACTGGAAAAAAAGGGGCGTCGGATTTTCTGCCTGGACACTTCGTCGAACTTTCTGCCCGAACATCAACTGGACCGGCTTGAAGCCGATATTGGCAACCGAAGAGACGAAGTGCTGCTTTTTATCCACCATCCTCCCATCATGTGCGACTGCCTTTTTATGGACAAAAACTATCCATTGAAAAACTGGCAGGAGGCGTTTCGCCGATTGCGTTCGATTCCTCAAATCAAGAACATCGTCTGTGGCCACTACCATACGGAAAAGACCATACAATCCTCTGGAATTACCATTTTTTTGACACCGTCAACCTACGTGCAGATTTCCCAGGACAATAGGGACTTCAAAATATCCGACTATCGACCGGGCTGGCGTTGGATCAAATGGGAGGGCGAAACTCTCTACTCCTCCGTGTTTTACGTCCGATAAAAAACGCCCTTCCGCCGAGCACCGCAAACGCCTTTTCCCCTAACCCTTCCAAAGCAATGACCCTCGTCCGGCAGAAGACATTCACCAAAGCAACGATCCTGCTGCCTGTCGTCACGGAAACCGATTCGCTGCGCAAAACATACGACATTCTGAAAAAAGAGTGCGACAGCGATATCGAAGAGTACCTGCTGGTCGTGTGCGACAAAACGCAAAAGGAAAGTTTGGCCATATGCAGGAAGCTAGTAAAGGCAAGCGGCCAAAAAGCGAAGATTTTCCGTCAGAAGCGGCCATTTCTCGGCGGAGCCATGCGGGACGCCATCGAAGTCGCCGTCGGCTCCCATGTGGTGATGATGGCTTCCGACCTGGAAACCGATCCTCACTTGGTAAAGGAGTTCATTCGACACGCGAAAGCAAAACCGCATGCGATCTTTACGGCTACGCGCTGGAGAGAAAGGAATGCCTTTGTGGGATACGATCCCGTAAAAAAAATTCTCAATTATGCTTTTCAGAATCTTTTTGCCTTTTTATATCGGACGAATCTTACCGACATGACATACGGATTTCGCATCTTTCCCGTCCAACTGCTCCAGGCGATCGAATGGGAGGAGCTGCGGCATCCCTTTCTTTTCGAAACCGTTCTGAAACCGCTGAAAGTCGGTGCGGAGATCGTGGAGATCCCCACCACTTGGACCGCCAGAAACGAGGGGGAATCCCAAAATACTTTCTGGAGAAACTTCGAGTATTTCCGCATCGGTCTAAGAGTTTGGAGGTACGGCAAAAAGCGAATTCTAAAAACCGACTATCCCTAATATGAAAAAAATCATCGCTACAACGACCATCAATCCGCCCACCCAGGCGATCGGGAAATTTCAACGGATGGAGGAGTGGGATATCGTCGTCGCCGGAGACCTGAAGACGCCAAAGGAATACCGATTGGACAGAGGCGTCTACCTAACCCCCAAAGATCAGGAGGCAATCAGCGAAGAGCTGTCCGAAGCGGTAGGTTGGAACTGCATTCAAAGGCGCAATTTTGCGGTGATCAAAGCATACGAAATGGGAGCCGACATCATCGCCCTCATAGACGACGACAATATTCCGTACGAAAGCTGGGGCGACAACATATATATCGGTCGACCCGTTGAAGTAGCCGAGTACCGAACGGAAGCGCCGGCATTCGATCCGGTCGGCGCCACTAACGAATCCCATCTGTGGCACCGCGGCTTTCCTCTGCAACTGCTCCCTACTAGAGACTACTCGACAAAGGCGACAAAAAGGATCGTGCCGGACGTGCAGGCCATGTTCTGGAACGGAGATCCCGATATCGACGCCATATGCAGAATGGAGCATGCACCGGAATGTAGGTTCGACGAGGCCTGCTTCCCTATGGCAGCCAATAGAATCGGTCCGTTCAATTCGCAAAACACCTTTATCTCGCGCCGTATTGTCAAAGACTACTTCCTGTTTCCGCATATCGGCCGCATGGACGACATATGGGCCTCCTTTTACGTACAGGCCAAAGGCGCCAGGGTCGTATACGACCGGCCGACGGTCTACCAGGACCGCAATGTCCACGACCTGGTGAAGGACATGAAACAGGAATACCTGGGCTACGAAAACAACCTCAACCTGATTCGTGCGCTTTACGACAATCCGGATGCCATTTTCGACTATCTGCCGGAAGAGTCCGCCCGTGCTTTCAAGATCTACAGGAGCTTGTTTTAAGTGAGAAAAATTCTACTGACGGGCGGCGCCGGTTTTGTCGGAAGACATTTCGTCAAACGATTTCTCGAAGCGGGAGACCGCGTTATCTGCGTAGACAACCTCGCACCCTTGACCGGCGGTATCGATCCCCGCAAGGGATGGCCCCTGTTCGATCCTCGCGATTTCGACAACTTCCTCTTTCATCCCGTCGACTGCCGGGACTTTTTCCGAAGTTGCAAAGATACCGACTTCGATTACGTACTGCATCTTGCGGCAGTAGTGGGCGGACGGGAGATCATCGAAAACAATCCATTGGCGGTTGCCGACGATCTTTCCATCGATTCCCAATACTGGCAGTGGGCGGTTGAAACGAAACCCAAACAGACAATTTGCTTCAGCTCCAGTGCCGCCTATCCGATTCACCTGCAAACACAATCCAACTACCGGTTGCTGAAGGAGTCTGACATCGGTTTCGACGACTCCATCGGACAGCCCGACATGTCCTACGGATGGGCAAAACTAACCCATGAATATCTCGCTCTTCTGGCCTATGAAAAACACGGAATCCACTCGGTAACCTACCGCCCCTTTTCCGGATACGGAGAGGACCAGGACGATTGCTATCCCTTTCCCAGTATCTGCAAACGCGCCCTGCTCAACCGGGACCGCAGCCGACTGACCGTCTGGGGAACGGGGGAGCAGATGCGCGACTTCATCCATATCGATGACTGCGTAGACGGCGTTCTGGCAACCATGGACGAAATACGGGACGGCAGCGCTTTGAATCTCTCCACGGGAATCCATACGAGCTTTTTGGAATTTGCCAGGATGGCGGCCAACATCGTAGGATACGATCCCGAAGTGTCGGGTCTGTCGGACAAACCGTCCGGCGTCTTCGCCAGAGGAGGCGACACGCA
>CAZLTI010000115.1:0-275 GCA_964562335.1 uncultured Pseudomonadota bacterium
GTCAAACATAGGCTGGCATCGTAGTTTTGCATCGAAAGCATGACTCCTTTCCACGTGAGCTGTATTAATGCTATTATATGCATAAAAATGGTATTTTAAAGCAAAAGATATTCCAATAATGGAATTATAATTGAATAGTATCAAATTAATAACTTGGTCCGACCCTAATACCCAGTGCCCCCTGCTAACAGCACACTCCAGGGTTTCTAATGAAAATTAGGGGCTTGCGCTTACGTTTCGGTCGACGAACCGACCGTCCAAATATTTATGAATTA
>CAZLTI010000115.1:285-9768 GCA_964562335.1 uncultured Pseudomonadota bacterium
TAATAACTATTTTTATATAAAAATAGTTATTATAAATTAAACATGATGAGCCGGTAAAAAGTTGAAAATTGCACGGAATGACGGTTCTGTGATTTTTTGCCGTTTCGTCAAACATAGGCTGGCATCGTAGTTTTGCATCGAAAGCATGACTCCTTTCCACATATTCTATATGAATGCTATTATGCGCATAAAAACAGTATTTTAAAGAAAAAATATTCCAATAATGGATTTTTTGCTAAATAATATCAGTATAATAATTTGGTCTGACCCTAATACCCCCTGCTAACAGCATACTCCAGGGTTTCTAATGAAAATTAGGGGCTTGCGCTCACGTTTCGGTCGACGAACCGACCGTCCAAATATTTATGAATTATGCTGCCTATCAACGTTTGGTAGGGAATATTTTCTTCCATTGCTTTGATGTTAATCCGCTCGAAGTCGCGTTCACTCATTCGAATATTGACGCGTCTTGTCTTTTTGGTCGTATTTCTCGCTGCCTCTATCAGATCGGCTTTACGGGTATCGGAAAAAACAGAAACAAATTCGTCTTTTTCGAATGATTCCAGGATTTTTTTTTCTTCACTATCCAAGTTGAGTTTCCTTTTCATTTTAAAGTCCCCCAAGATATTTTCTATATGCCTTTCGGCTAGGAATAATCGTTTTTAAAAAAATACTGTCTCCTTCTCCTTTAACATAAGGAACGACGTGAACGTAGTCCTTCGAATACACGATCAATAACCTTTGATTGCGTTTTGAAGGGTGTTCCATTTCGTCCAGCAGGTATCCATTTTCAATAGCGAAGATGATTTCCTCAAACGATATATCTCGCTCCCTTTTTAGCCAAATATTCTTCCGTTGGTTCCACTCAAATTTTTTCATGCGCAAAATATACTACAATGCATGCCTTTTAGCAACACATTTTGTATATCCGACAGGATACTTTACTTGCCCATCTGCATCCATGTGCAAGACTGTTTCCCATATTCGACCGCAAGAACACAACCAAGTATAAATGCGAGCGGAGCGAACGCCATATTGCGTTTGTCCAAAAAAGTTTTTTTGCCTTTGAGCATTTGGGCGCACTGATCCCCGCAAAAGCCTTAAAATACAAGGGATTCAAAAGGTTTGGCACACTTTGCACGGAAAACAGGGCAGAAATCAATCCTGGGGGAAACGGCACAACGGAAGCGGGGTACAATGCCCGTATTCCGCACGACTCGCCGAGGTGCGGATGCAAAACCGGATGTCGTTCCTAAAGTCGCAAAGGATGTTCCATCCGGCACGGCTTTCGATGCGAAGGCGTGATTTCGATCCATATGTGTTGTTAAATTTCTTTTATTTGTATAAAATAGTATTTTAAAGCTTAAAATATTCCAATAATTGATTTATAATTAAATAATATCAGTATATTAATTTGGTCCGACCCTAATGAATAACCCAGTCTTCTCTATTGTGGCGGTTCGGAAACGATAGAAGACTGGGATTGCGGTCGAGAGGAGGCATTTGAAGGCGGGAACTGCATCAAAGGGATTAGCAAAAGACCGGCAGCGTTTTTTCGAACGATCCGGTACGACCTTCGGAAAATGGTGGGACGATGCCTGAAAAAGGAGGGCAAGAAGAGGTAACCGTTGAAATAATCCTCGGATAGATTCATGATGCGACTCAAACGGAAAATATCGAACCAAAAAAGAGTAATCTATCAATGGGGTTTGGTTTGAATTTTGAGTCAAACGGCGCAAAAAGGTCCCATATCGATCGGGGCTAGAAATATAGAAGAAGCTGCGAAGACCGGAGGATTTGACCTACCCAGAATTGTAGTAATCGTAGAGGAGATGGCGGATCTTTTTTCTCAATCGAGAGAAATCGAAGAGCCGTTAGTGAGATTGGCGCAACAGGGGAGGTCGGCAGGCATTCATTTGGTTCTAACGACTCAGCGCCCGGATGCTGCCACATTCACGGGATTGCTTCGCTCCAATATTCCGGGGAGAATTGCCTTAAGAGTACAGAAGGGATCGGAGTCGAAGATTATTCTTGATGAAACCGGAGCTGAAAAACTGCTGGGTTTTGGCGATATGATTGTAAAAGTAGATTCCTCCGAAGCTATCAGAACTCATGGAGCGTATATTTCCGAAGACGATATCAGTCACTGTATAAGCAACCTCAAACGATAAGGTTTCCCTATGGTGCGTGACCAATTGATCATACATGAGTTCCGCCCCGTACACCTGACGGTGGACCGCATCGGACCGTTTCAGGAAAATATGTACGAGCTCGATTTTACGAATGACCAGTATAAACCGTGTAATTTCTATATGTTGGTCGCCGCTAACGGATATGGCAAAACGACTCTGTTGGATATCATGGGTAGTTTGCTTGGCATGATCGATCAAAAGGAGATTGAATTCTTCGGGCACGACGATATCGACCAAGGTGCAGGCCGAGCTCAGTTGGATGTGTGGATACGCTGTCATTGGCAGGGCAGGGACAGGCGGGTGATATTCTCTATACTAGCGGGCAACCTTGGCGAAGAGTTGTCGTTAAAAGTTTGGCCTAAAGAGGAATTGGAGAAGTATAACGCCACGAGTTGGCACAGGTTGGGACACCGAAAAACCGCAACGGGTCCCTTAACACCGTTATCTACGCACAAAAGCGATGAACTGGTCAGGGAATTCCTAGGGTTTTTAAGAATCTGCAAAAAGGAGGTTCCGAGAACCTTCAATGAGAGTATTTTCCCTGCACCAACCACGCTTTGCTTTTCCGCCTATCGGGATATTCCTCCTATGATGGAAAGCGGTCCTCGGCGAAGGGTATCGCAACCGTATTATTGGACATATCGCAGCCTCCACCGATTCTCGGAACATAACACCGAGTGGCCCCACTCATTGGATAATCTTCTTGTCTGGTTCAAATGGATGGATGACGGTCGGTTTGAGAGAGCTTGCCAACAGGTAAACAAACATGTTTTCGCGAGAACTCCCAAGTACCTAAAAAGAGTTGAAAAAGATCCCCCCGAGGCAGTTGTCGAAGTCAATAACGGCGAAAAAATCTCCCATCCTCTTTGTCGTCTCAGTAGCGGCGAAAAAAACTTAACCCAATTGTTTCTACGTATTGGCGCCCATATGACTAGGAATACTATTCTATTGATCGACGAATTCGATATCCATTTGCACATACGATGGCAATATCGTTTGTTAAATGCGTTAAAAGGGTTGGCCAGTCAACAGGATGCCAACATCACGGTGATTGTAACAACCCATTCTATGGAAATGTTAGAGGTATTTACGGAATCTCTAGGGGTGCAGGAAGAGGGTCTCCAAAAGGGGGGGCATTTAATCGAAAATTTAAGCTAGCCGTCGGAATATGAGTGATTTTAAGTCAATAAAACCGGAAGTGAAGATTTCCGACGAATACGGCACTGCAGGAGCCAAACCGGTATTTGTCGAATCGGTGGTCGACAGACATCTGTATCAGCGGAAATGGTTTACGCAGCTTGGCGGTCGGCTCTATTTTATTGATGCTACGGATGGAAAGAGTCCTGGCGGTGGAGGCTGTCGGGTCGTTTTGCAAAAAATGAAGATTCGGCATGAAAATGGCCTATCCGCATTCGGTATAGTTGATCGAGATGCTCTGTTGAGCAAAAAAAACCTGAGAGATACGCTCTTTTGGGAAATAGACGACGATAAATTTTCCGAAGCCAAACCATTTGGAGAATTTGTATTTGTTCTTCACCGTTGGGAGTTGGAGAACTATTTGTTTCATCCCGATATTATTTATGAAATGATTTGGGACAAGGAGTTCGTGCGTCCTACGTTATCTTCGCAAGAGATTGCCGAACGGCTCTGCAGTGAAGAAACCGATTTTATGGCGGCAACGGCATTTTCCACTCTTCACGCAGCGTATCGTTCGGATGGAGACAGACAGGCAAAAGATAAAGATAGCTGGGAACTGGTTGGGGATGATTTAAAAAAACAGGTCCTGAAAAGAACAAACTGCAATGAAGAGCAATTCCTCGATCATGAGCGGAAAATGCAGGCTTTTGCCGAAAACGAGCAGGATTCCATCAAACGATGGGAAAAAATTTGTCGTATTCTAGACGGGAAAAGAACATCCTGCCGGATTGGCAGGATGTTACAGGAAAAGACTGATTTTATTGAGAGTAACAAGTCGTTTCTTGCCGATAAAATAGCCAATCTGCCCGAAAAGGAAATGGAGCACTGGGTTCGATTGAAAAATTGGCTTTATCAAGTGGCAGGGACTTAATTTGAGGGACTCTCTCCCTTTGACGTCAAACTATGGCAAACTGCACGGAACCCTATGGCGGGTTCGAACAGGGTCCGATCCGGCCGCCAAGCGAGGCGGGAAGTCTGCTGATCCGGGCGACCCGCAACTGTCCCTGGAACCGATGTACCTTCTGCCCAGTCTACAAAGGGTCGAAATTTGGCAAGCGCCCTATCGAACATATCCTTCGCGATATCGAACTGATACACAAATACGTGTCTCTGCTAAAAGGCGGCTCCGGAGAGGGAAACTTTCCCGGCGGAGGTCTCCTTTCCGGTATTGCAACGGAAGCCGGAAATAGCGACGAACTGGAAGCGTACAATGCGGCATTGGTCTGGTTCCGCAGCGGTATGGAGTCCGTCTTTATTCAAGACGCCAATAGCCTGATCCTGAAAACAAAGGACCTGGCCGCTATTTTGCGCCGTTTGCGCGACCGTTTCCCCGAAATTCGCCGGATCACCTCCTATGCCCGGTCGCAGACGATTGCCCGAAAAAGCGATAGCGAGATGGTCGAATTGAAGAGGGCCGGGCTGAGCCGCATTCACATCGGTTTGGAGTCGGGATGCGACCGCGTATTGGAAATGGTGAAAAAGGGAGCGACTGCCGCAGTTCATATCGAGGCCGGGAGCAGAGTGAAAAGAGCCGGAATCGAGCTCTCCGAGTACGTGATGCCCGGATTGGGAGGAAGGCGGCTCTCCTCCCTGCATGCAACCGAAACGGCCGAAACATTGAATCGGATCGATCCCGATTTTATCCGAATCCGCACCCTGGCAATCCCCGATCGGGTCGAACTGGCCAAGGAGCAAAAAGAGGGAAGGTTTGTCGCCTGCTCCAATCTGGAAATCGTTCGGGAGCTTTCTCATTTTATCGGCAGTCTAGAGGGCATCTCCAGTTTTGTGCGGAGCGACCATATTCTAAATCTTTTTCAGGATTTGGAAGGAGAGCTACCCGGCGACAAGGAGAAAATGCTGAACATCCTAAAAAGCTATTTGGAACTTGATCCCTGCCGGCAAAGTATATATCAATTGGGCAGCAGGATGGGGCTGTTCCGGGGGCTGTCCGACATGTCGATTCCCCAGAGACGGGAGCGGGTGGAACGTGCCGCCCGGCAGTTGAATGTGACGCCGGAAAACATCGATAGCGTGCTGGACGAAATTGTGAAACGGTTTATTTAGCAGGGTTGCGCGTAAAAGAACCTCCGGCCTCTTCTCGCGAAAAGGCGCTCCGGTTCGGCGGGGAAAGGAAACGTTCCGAGTTTTTGGGAAGCTTTTTAAAACGAATGTTTTTTTGAATAATGCGCTATGAACATCAATGGAAAGATCGTTAAGATATTCGAGACAAAGCAAATTACTGCTTCGTTTCAAAAACGAGAGTTTGTGGTGGAATATGTCGAAAATCCGCAATATCCGGAGTTTCTCAAATTCGAAATGATTCAGGACAAGTGCAGCCTGATCGACGGATATTCCGTCGGACAGGAGATCGAAGTGCATTTTAACCTGAAGGGGAGAAAGTGGACCGATCCCAGTGGAGTCGACAAGTATTTCAATACGCTGCAGGCCTGGAGAGTTACGGAGCCGCAGACGCGGGCGGAGGGCAAACCGTCGGCGAACCAAAAGGAGAGTGGAGAGGCCCCGCCGGTATGGCTGGACGGCGAAGAGCAGGACACTCCATTTTAGCGTCACGTCAACTGAAAGTCGGCGCTCTCTTTTTTCGACTTTTTACCGCTTCGTCAATCCTCAGCAAAAAATTCCTTTATTATCTGGCAGCAGGCGGCCGGATTTTCGATGTGGGGAAGGTGGCCCGATCGGGGAACGGCTTTGATCGACGCCTCCGGGAACAGACGAAAAATATCCGCAAAGTACCTGGGCGCCAAGTAGTCCGAATGCTCTCCCTTCACAAACAGAACCGGCGCTCCAAAGGGGTTCGGCGAAAGATGCGGGAACGTCGTGATTTTCCCAATATTGCCTGCGATGCCGTTCAAATTGATACGCCAGCGGAAGCGGTCTCCCCGTTTGATCAAATTACCGACCAGAAACGTTCGTAAACTTCCGTCGGGTATATCGGCAGCCAGAAGGTCGTCCGCCTCCGCTCGGTCTCTTAAACCGTCCAGCGGCAGCTTTGCCAAAGCGGAAAGGGTTTCGGCAAAGGAGTTCCGATAGTTGACCGGCGCAATGTCGACGACAATCAGCCTCCCAATTCGTTCCGGACGTTTCAGAGCCAGCGTCATCGCCGTTTTGCCTCCCATACTGTGGCCGATCAGATGGGCTTTGCGAATTCCGGCCGCAGCCATCCACTGCGCCACATCGTCCGCCATCTGCGGGTAGCTCATGCTGTCGGACCAAAACGATTCCCCATGATTTCTGGCGTCCGGTACGGCAACGCGGAAAAGCTCCGACAGCGATTTCGCCACCGGCATCCAATTTCGCAAGGAACCGAACAGCCCGTGAAGAATTACGACGGGAAATCCGGTTCCATACTCCCTATGGTTGAGAATATCCTTCATGCGGCGTATCTCTTTGCCTCCGCACCGGATTTGGGCATAGCACGGGATTGCAACCCCATATGTATTGCCTTTGACATATAGGGAAATTGTCTATAAGCAATGCACAAAATGGGCGGAAGTCGGCAGGAGAACCCACATCGACCGGAAAACCGACCCGAAACAACACGCACAACCCGCTACTTTGGAGGAGGGAGGCCATGGAGGTAGTAAAACCCGTGAAAAGAAACATTCTGTTGAATCCCGGCCCGGCCACCACAAGCGATGCGGTGAAGTACGCCCAGGTGGTTCCCGACATCTGCCCGAGAGAGCGGGAGTTCGTCGATATCATGGCCGAAGTGCGGGCCGATTTGGTCAGGGTGGTTCACGGCGATGCGGAAAAGTACACGGCCATACTGTTTGCCGGGTCGGGCACCATCGTTCAGGATGTTTTGGTCAACTCGCTGGTTCCTCAAGGCAAAAAGATCTGCGTGGTCAACAACGGCGCCTATGCGTCTCGGATGGTAGAAATTGCCCAACATTACGGAATTCCCTGCCTCAATCTGGAGTTCGATACCACAAACCTACCGAATATCGAAAGCGTCCGGTTTGCCATAGAAAATGACAAAGACATTGCGGTCGTTGCCGCAGTCCACCATGAAACGGGAACGGGCATCGTGAATCCGATCCGGGAAATCGGCGAAATTGTCCGCAGCAACAATTGCGTATTTGTGGTGGACACCATTTCCACCTACGGTTTGAGGCCGCTGGATATCGAAGAGGAGAACATCGATTTTTTGATGTCCTCCGCTCAAAAGGGATTGGCGGCAATGACGGGAGTATCCTGGACTGTCGGCAGCATCGAAGAGATCGAAAAATCGAGGAGCTATCCCATTCGCTCCTACTACTGCAATCTCTATATGCAGTACGAATTTTTCAAAAAAAACGGGGAGATGCATTTTACCCCGCCGGTGCAAACCATCTACGCTTTGCGGCAGGCCATCAAAGAGTACTTTGCGGAGGGGGAGGAAAACCGCTGGAAGCGCCTGCAAAAAAACTGGGAGGCGATACACCGGGGCCTGGAGGAGATCGGCCTTGAATCCGTTATCGATAGACGCATACAGAGCGGATTGGTGGTGACCGTCGAAGCGCCCGACCACGGCGCATTCGATTTCGACAGGTTTCACGACTACTGCCGAGAACGCGGCTTCACTATCTATCCCGGAAAAATGTTCGGTCGAAAGACCTTCCGTCTGTGCAACCTGGGACTGTTAACGGAAAGGGATATCGACGATTTTTTCGTCGTTGCCAAAAGGGCGTTTGGGGAAATGGGATACAGCCTGCCCCTGCGCTGAGAAACGGGCACAAACTTGCCTTTTTTTTTCATCCGTTGTCTGTTGAATGGGGATGCTTTAGACTCGCTACCGTACCGCAGGATTTCGATTTTTTTTGGGCGGCATCTTTTGCCATCGGCAACTGGATGCCTTTTTTTGAAGCGGCGATGGCTGTAAGGCTCATCGACAGATTTGGAGAAAGAGATGGAAAGAGTGAAGAGAGGTGTTGCGAAGACGATTCTGGCGACAGTGGCTATTTTGCTGACGATGGGGATCAACCTGGCCGTTGCGGAGGACCTGCTGGTCTACACCGCTTTGGAGGACGACGAAATTCCACGCTATCTGGCTCTTTTCAAAAAGAGTCATCCGGATATCAACGTGAAAATCGTGCGCGATTCGACCGGAATTATGACGGCCAAAATTTTGGCGGAGAAGGACAACCCGAGAGCGGACCTCGTATGGGGGACGGCGGCAACCAGCCTGATGCTGGCCGATCAGGCCGGAATCGTGGAACCCTACAGTCCGAAAGGGTTGGATCGCGTCAGGGCAAAAATGAAAGACTCCAACTCCGTTCCCCACTGGGTGGGCATCAAGGCCTGGATGACGGGTTTTTGCGTCAACACGGTGGAGGTGGAGCAGCTGAAGCTTCCCGTGCCGAAGAACTTCGAAGACCTGCTCAATCCCGTCTACAAAGGACATCTGGTCATGCCCAATCCCGCCTCTTCGGGAACGGGATTCCTGACGGTTTCCGCAATTCTGCAAATGAAAGGGGAGAAGCCGGGATGGAACTATCTGGACAAACTTCACAAAAATATCGCCCGCTATACCCATTCGGGATCCAAACCCTGCAAAATCGCCGGGTCCGGCGAACTGCCGATCGGAATCTCCTTTGCCTACCGGGGATTTATGCAGAAAAAGAAGGGAGAACCGGTGACTACCGTCTTTCCTGTGGAGGGTTCCGGTTGGGATGTCGAGGCCAACTGTCTGATCAAAAAGCCGAACATCAAAAAGGCCGCCAAAACGTTTCTGGATTGGGCGATTGGAGAGGAGGTGATGAAGGAGTATGCCAAGGTGTATCCGGTGACTGCCTACCCGACTGGAGTGCCAGTCCCGGAAGGCTTTCCCGCCGAACCGGAAAGCCAGTTGATCGAGAACGACTTTCAATGGGCCGCTGCCAACCGGAAACGCATTCTTGCCGAGTGGTCCGCCCGCTACGATGGCAAAAGCGACGCGAAATAGTCCATCGTCCTTTCGGATCGTGTGAGTGTTCGATTCCATACGACGCAACGCCATCCCCCTATACGGAGGCGACGGTCTATCGAAAGGGGATGGCGCACGTTCGATGCAGGGCCGGAGCGACCTACGGGATTCCGTCTCGTATTCTATGTTTGA
>CAZLTI010000116.1:0-7896 GCA_964562335.1 uncultured Pseudomonadota bacterium
CATAGCAGACAAAGAGAAATGGAAATCCTGCACGACCGGATTCTCGAACTGCTGTACTCGAATGCGAATTTGACTCCCAACGACATTGTGGTGATGAGCCCGGATGTCGAGGAGTACGTTCCTCACATCACGGCAGTCTTCGCAACCGGAAGTGCGGCGGGACAGGAGGTTCCGTACTCCATTGCCGACTGCGGCGTGACAAAAAGAGGAGGGATCGTTCCCTATTTTTTCAAACTGCTGGATGTCGCAAAAAGTCGGTTCACCGTTTCCGATGTGTTCGACATATTGGATTCGGAATCGATCCGGGAGAAATTCGACATTTTGGAAAACGATTTGGAAAAAATCGGCAGTTGGATAACCGACGTCAACATTCGATGGGGGATCGACCGCGACTTTCGATCCGCAGACGGCAAGGCGGGCGTCTACCATACCACCTGGCAGTTCGGGATCGACCGCATTCTCACCGGCATGGCCCTGCCGCTGGACGAGAGGCATCTGCTGAAACTTCCGAACTACGAGAGCATCCTTCCCTACGACGGAGTGGAGGGATCGGATACCGTCCGTTTCGGCAAGTTTCTGGACTTTTTCTACAAGCTGGTCGATTTGGTACGAAACGAACGGCGGAAGCTGGACCGAAGCCGGACGCTCGAGCAGTGGTCGACTCGTCTGGAACGGCTCCTTCGAGATTTTTTCTCCCTGCCCGACAGACTGATGCACGAATATCGGACTATCAGGGAGCAGCTCGATCTGTTGGAGAACATTCAGTCCCAAAACGACATTCGTTGCCGGATTTCGTTCGACGTCATCGTTTCGCACCTGAAGTCGAAATTGGAGGATCAGAAAAGCAGGATCGGTTTTTTGGGGTCGGGCGTGACGTTTTGCTCCATGCTGCCAATGAGAAGCATTCCCTTTCCCGTCGTTTTTATCGTCGGGTTAAACGACGGCATCTTTCCTAGAAGACTGCGGCACTCAAGTTTCGATTTGATGGCATCCAAAAGGCGACTAGGCGATCGCTCGATCAGGGAAGAGGACAAGTACACATTTCTGGAGGCCATCCTGTCTGCGGGAACCATCCTTTCGATCAGTTATATCGGGCAGAACATAAAGGACAATTCGATACTTCCGTCCAGCAGCCTACTGAACGAACTGCTTCACTACATAGATCGCGGATACCGTCTGCAAGACGGCGACCTGACGGACCGGCTCGTAACGCGACATCCTTTGAAAGCCTTCAGTCCGCGCTATTTCGACGGTTCCGACGCAAGACTCTTTAGCTTTTCGGAGGAGAACTTTCGGGCGGCAAGACGTCAAAAGCGAACTGCACTTCCCGACAGGCCCTTTCTGTCGAGTTGTCCGGATTTTCGGCCGGAAGCCGTCGATGCCGACACCTTGGTCCGATTCTTTGCCAATCCGTGCAAATACCTGTTAAACGAAGGGCTGGGTATTTTCCTCGAAGATAAAGAGGTTGAGCAACAGGAGCACGAACTGTTCTCTTTGGATACTCTTTCCTCGTTCCTCATTCAGTCGGAACTGCTACGGGCCAGATACCAGCCGAAAGCCTCTTCCGATATCAAAGAGGTCTACCGAAACAAAGACCGCCTGCCTTTGCAACGGATTGGCGACATTCAGTACCGCGCCTTGGAAACCGAAACCAGGAGACTGTTCGAGCTGATCGACCCCTATGTCTTCGGCAAAAAGCGACAACCGACCGACTACGATTTCGACTTGGGCGGGTTGAGATTCTCCGGCACTATCGACAATATTTGGGATGGAAAATTGGTCCGATTCAGTCCGGTAAAATGCAAGGCAAAACAACGATTGGCGCTTTGGATCGACCAGCTTGTCCTTTGCCGCGCCACAGGGAGGTCGATTCCGGGAATTTTCATTTCCAAGGCGGCGGACTACGGTAAGGAAAAAAAAAGCTACCTGCAGCTTACCTGCCCTAGAATAGAACAACCGGAGAGGCATCTCGAAATTCTGGTCGAGTACTTTCTGCAGGGGCACCGAAAACCTCTGCCGTTTTTCCCCGATACTTCCCTGCAATACGTCGCGACCCGCCAGAAAAAAACGGAAGAGGAGGCAAGAGCCAAAACCGTGCAAGCCTGGGGGGGAACAAGCGGATTCAAAAAGGGGGAAAAAGAGGATGCCTACATAGATATCTGCTTTAGGCACACCACCCTTTTCGAGACGGAATTCCGAGAAATCGGAACGGACGTTTTGAAGCCAATGATCGAGGCGCAACACCCAAACGGGAAGTAGCCGCCGCAATTCGCAAACGATACCGAAAAACCATTCAAGTTAATCCGGGAAGCTCCGATACTAATAAACAAGAGAGAGCATCCCGAAGCGGAGAAAACGCGAAGCGGAAAGATTCGCTCGGATGAGACCGTCAATTGCCGGGGAATGTAAATTATTGATCGTCTTTATATTTTATGGAATAATAATTGTACAACTATCCGAATTGAGACAAAGTACCGGGTTTCGCAAATCCCGACAGTCGGCGGCTAATCGGCCGTCGACGTGACGAAATGTCCCTGCTTTCGGCAGCGTTGCTTTGGCGAATCTGGCGGGCGGGAAAAAAATCCGTCACAAACGGTTTTGGGGAGAATGGACTATTTTGCCCGATCCCTCCCCTACAATGCGGATAGTTGGATGGCGACAGATTTCAATCCAAACGTAATTACGGGTCTGGCATCCGGGATGGATACCAAAAACCTCGTTGAGCAGCTGGTGGCTGCGCAGCGAAAAAAGGTGGAACCCGTAATCGCGCGGAAAGAAACGAAGAAGATCGAACTCGATACCTGGAAGCAGGTGGAGAGCTATATAAAGACCGTTGGCACGGCTGCCGATTCGATTTCCGCCAGATCGGTCTGGGACGGACAAATAGTCGAATCCAGCAATCCCGAAGTGGTCGGGGCATCCGCCTCTTCGGGAGCGAAATCCGGAAAACACACGATCGTAGTCGACAAACTGGCCCTGAGCCATCAAATTGCGTCGCAAAGCTACGAAAGAAAGGACAGTCCGATCGGCCGCGGCACTGTTCGGTTGAGTATCGGCGACGACCGGGAGTTCGAGATCGTTATCGACGACAGGAACGAAACGCTTCAGGGATTTGCCGATTCGATCAATGCCCTGGATGCGGATGTCGTTGCCAGCATCATAAAAACCGGAAACGAGCAGAGACCGTATCAGGTTGTGCTGACAAGCAGGAAGACCGGGTTGGACGGGAAAATCACCATTGCCGTCGAACTTGAAGGAGAGGGCGAATACCCCACTTTCGATCCCTTCTATCTTCAGCCGGGAAAATGGAGCGGAGCCGCTCTGGATAGAGCCGGCGACGGACATCCTGCGGAGACCGGCGCATCCACTTCGGTACCGGAACTGATCGGCGAATACAGGGGCGACAAGCCGATCGAGCTGACTTTTACGGCCGTCGGCACCGGCATCGTCGGCACCAGCGAAAACTTGAAGTTGCGATGGGACGACAATACGGGACGCCACGGCTATTTGGAACTCGGTTCGTTTCACTACACGCCCGGCAACCCCATCGATATAGTCGATGGCATACAGCTGAAGATGTCGGAGGGCGAACTCATTGTTAACGACACGTTTACCGCAACCGCCAAAAACCAGGAATCGGTATTGTACTGGTGGAAAAACGAAGGAGAGCGCGCACCTCGAATTTCCCAACCGGGTTCCTGGATGCGGCAGAAGACCGAGGGCGGGCCGATCGTCAAAGGCAAGTACGATAGCGACGAGGACGATTTTTTCAAGCTGACTGTCGTCGGTTCCGGTCAGGTCGGTCGGGCCGAGAATCTGCAGATACGGTACGAATCCGAAAATGGATTCAAGGGCACGGTCTTCGTCGGCGACGGATATGTTCCGGGTTCCGTTCTGTCCCTTGGCAAAGGATTGGAATTCAGCTTGAACGCCGGTTTGCTCGAGGATGGCGACTTTGCCACCTTTGCCTACGAAGCGGACCCGACGGCCGACTACTGGTGGCTGGAGGAGGAGGAGCGGCACGGGGGCGGACAGATCGTCGATTTGACCGATTGGACCAAACCGGAAGACGGAGAAAAGGGCTTGGCGGTGTCGGACATCAAGAGGCCGGCGGAAAGCCGAACCAGTACCGCCGAAAAGACGATCGTCGGAAAGTACGACGGCTACGAGTCGAAACTGTACACCTTCACCGCTTTGAAAAACGGAAGCGTCGGCATTACGAGAGATTTGAAGATTCAGTGGGAAGACGGCAAAGGGAAGTCCGGCGTTCTCGATATCGGCGGCAATAGCTATCAGACTGGACAGCCATTGGAATTCGACTCCGGTCTTTCGCTGGTACTGGAAAAGGGAAGGGTATTCGAGAAGGACTCCTTTACGTTTCGGACTTTTTCGCCGGTAATTCAGCCTCCGCAAAATGCCGAAATTCGATTGGGAGCTACGGAACTGGGTGGGGGACTGCTTGTAACGAACCCGACGAACGAATTGAAGGATGTAATCGACGGCGTGACGCTTAACCTCGTAACGGCCGATAAAAAACCCGTTACCATCAGTATCAGGGAAGACACGGAAAAAGCGCTAACCGGAATAACGGAATTCGTTCGAGCATATAACGAAATGCTGGTCTTTTTTCAGGAAATGACCAAATTCGACAAAAATACCGGAGAGTCGGGTCCCTTGCAGGGCGATCGCAAACTGCCGACGATTCAACGAGAAATGAGCCGCATATTTATCGATACGGTCTGGGGTTTGGAAAAGAACAAAAACATGCTGATATCGATCGGCTTGAAAATGAATAAAGAGGGATTTATCGACGCCGACGAAAAGAAGCTGCTCCAGGCGGTCGAAGAGGATCTGTCGACAGTGGCAAACCTTTTTAGAAGCTACGGCAGTTCGGACAATAGCGGTATCGTCTATCTCGGCTCATCGGAGCATTCCAGGACCAGCGGACCGGATGGGTACGATATAGATGTCACTGCTGTCGCGACAAACGGTATCTACTCCACAAAACCGCAATCGGGAAAGATCCAAGTAACGGATGCAAACAAAGCGGAATACCTGATTATCAACGGCCGGGAGTCGGATGCCATAAATCTGGAAACGGGGAGATATTCGATCGAAGAGATTGCGGAGGATTTGAAAAAAAAGATCGTCGACGACAAGAAGCTGGGAAATATGAAGGTTGAAATTGCGGCGAAGGATGGGATTTTGAGCATTCGCTCGAACGTAACGGGCAGCAAATCTTCCGTGAGAGTACGAGTGGAGAATCCGATCGACAACTACAATCACTTTCTTCTCAACGGAGAAGGCCAGGATGGTCGGGATGTCCAGGGAACCATTAACGGCGTCGACATGCAGGGAAGCGGACAGGTTCTTTCGGGAGTGGAAGGAACGGATTTCCAGGATCTCAAATTGTTCGTCTCTCTGGCGGCCAATCAAATAGGAACGGGTCCCGAAGGCAATATGGTTTTCACCAAAGGCGTTGCCACGAAGGCAAAGGAGTATATCGACGCCATTTTAAAACCCGAAACCGGGGCACTGGGAATCTATACCAAAACCGTAAAGGAGCAACTGGACGGATACGAAAAAGAGGTAAAGAAACTGGAAGAACGCATTTCCAAAAAAAGAGAGAAGCTGACCGAAAAATTCGCCAGGATGGAGGCCAAACTCGGTCAACTGAAATCGGAACAGAACTATATGACGAGAGAGTTGGCCAAACTTGGCTAAGAAACCTCCGGTAAGCTTAAACCGATAACTTTACAATGAATCCATACTTTAAAGGCAACGACGCCTATAAAAAGGCAGCCGTCAACACGGAAGACCAGGGTGTCTTGATCATCATGCTGTACGACGGCTCGATTCGCTTTCTGAAAAGTGCCATCATCCGAATCGAGAAAAACGATTTGGAAAAGGCGCATGAATATATCGTAAAGACGAAAAATATTATCTCCGAACTGATGACCTCTTTGACGCTAAAAAGCGGAGGGAAGGTCGCAAAAGACCTGCACTCTTTATACAGCTATATGTTCAATCGATTGATCGACGCCAATATCCAGAAAAACAGGAAATATTTGCAGGAGGTGTGCGGATTGTTGGAGGAGTTGCGGGACGGATGGCGGGCGGCAGTCGATCATAAAAAGGGGAAACACCCCGGCATCAAATACAACAACCGTTCCGAGGTTAGGCCGATCAAAATCCGAGGATAGAAGATTTGCCGCAAGGCAGGGAAAAGAGAGCATCCATCCGCAGCCGAGATGCGGCTATGCGGATCGCGATTTTCGCTAACGACGTGCGGAGATTCCATTCCGGCGGTAGAGCCTCTGCGCAAACCGGTAGGATTGGATTGACCGGACCAGAAGGGAAAAGCTTCGGCTGCAATAGAGCTTTGTCCGCAGCCTTGCCGAACGGGAGAGAGGCGTTGGAGATACTCGTAACCTGCACGACGTAGTTGGAGAAATACAACTACCGTACCGAAAATGGATTTTTGGATGACAAAAACTATGGAAACAAAAAAAAGGCTCGTCGAAAGAAAGTTCAAAAATGCCTACGAGCAGAGAATTATACAGATATGCTTTGACGACAAGTCGATTGCCAATTTTTCTCCGGGGTTGAAAATGGTGTTCGCTTTGAACGACCCTCCCCTTTTCGTCAAACTCGAGGAGATCGGGGATAGGGACGCATCGTCTATGGCACGCTCTATCTGAAGATTGGCACGACACTCGTTATTTTCGTGGTTCCTATTCGTTCGGCGACAGGATGTTCGGATCGTTATAGGACCGGAACCGCATCGGGATTTGGCTGCCGATCGGTTCGTTCATGCAACCCAAAACAAGGAGGGCGACAAAGTTACTCCCATTGTGAATGTATGTACCTGATAACCCAACTGATTGGCGGTTGCCGCGAGCCTTACGGTAGGACTCGTTGTCGAATATGGTTCACGGGAGCCGCTTTTCGGGACATATCGGTTGCAGGGCCGCGCAACCTTTAGGTATGAAAGCGCTCCGTTGTCGTTGATTCGACACTGCGGGTTCATGACATGGATTGTGATGGAACTCGGCGGAAATACCTCATGCATTCCTAATGGAGGTACATTATGAGTTTGCGTATAAACCATAATACCAATAGCTTAAATGCCCATGGGAACTTGCGGAAAGTCGACGAAAGGGTGTCCAAATCTCTGGAACGGCTCTCTTCGGGTATGAGGATCAATTCGGCGGCCGATAGTCCGACCGCATTGGTAGCTTCCGAGCAATTGAGAACGCAGGTCGCCAGCATCGACCAGGCGATCGAAAACTCGGAATCCTCAATTTCCATGACGCAGACGGCCGAGGGTGCATTAGCCGAAGTGAACACTACGCTGGTCGCAATGAGGCAGCTGGCTCTACAATCTGCCAACGAGGGATCAAGCAACGATGCGATACTGGCAACCAACCAGTCATCCGTCGCAAGCATGATCGATTCGATTGACAGAGCTGCCAAGTATACGCAGTTCGGACAAAGAAAGTTGCTGGATGGTTCGAATAGCGTATCGGGTATGACGACTGGCGGGGGTCTAACATATGTAAAAGCATCAAAGGAAACCAAATCAAGCGGTCCGGAGGGATATAACGTCCTGATAACGCAGTACGCAACGAAGGCATCCTTGACTGGTGACGAACCTTTGACCGAGGAAATGATCGAGGACGGCGAATGGCTGTTCGTTACGGAAGGCGGCAAAGCCGCGATATACGTGACGAAACCGTCGGATACCGTCGACGTCGTGATTACGGGGTTTTCGTCCGCCGCAAAAGAGGCCGGTTTGGATGTATCCATCACCAAAACGGAAGACGATTCCATCAAGATTGAACACAATCGATATGGAAGCGGTAACTTTTTTGCAGCGTCGAGCTCTACGGCGGG
>CAZLTI010000116.1:7906-9726 GCA_964562335.1 uncultured Pseudomonadota bacterium
TTCTTTCCGAGGAGGCCAATACATTGCGGAAATCGGCAAACGGAGTCGATTTGCAGGGGACCATAAACGGCGAAGCAACCATCGGCAGGGGATCGACCATAACGGGTATCCACGGCAATGCCAATACCGACGGCCTGACCGTAGGCTATCTTCCTGGCCGCAGATCGATGTTCCCGACGGGAGAATCGTCTGCCTATCTCGAAGAGAGGGACCGGGATATGGCCTACACTGCGGAAACGGCACGCATTCCCGACGGGGGGTTGAACGTCGGGAGAGTGAAGGTGGCCCAAAATGCGTTAACTTTGCAGATTGGCCCTTTGCGTGAACAATCCGTTGAACTTGCCATGGAGAGCATTGCAGCCGGTTCGCTTGCCAGATCGGTGGAAAATGCCAGTGGATTTCGCTCGCTGGCGGAGATCGATGTCACATCGGCCGTAAAAGCCACCGACTCTTTGGCTCTGATTGATGCCGCCATAGACCAAGTTACGAAAATGAGAGCGGACTTGGGGGCTTTTCAGAACCACACCTTGGCGACGAATGTTGCCAATTTGCGGGTTGCCAAAGAGAACATGGCGGCGGCGGAATCGAATATTCGGGACACGGACATGGCGGCGGAAATGGCGGAGTTCACTCGCCACAATCTGACGATGCAGTCCAGTGCCGCAATGTTGGCCCAGGCAAATCAAATCCCCAAGAACGTTTTGAGGCTGTTGGACTAATCCGGCAAAAGCGATTCATCCGATTCCGTTTCGGAGGAGTCGACTTCCAAAAAGCGACGGACGTCAAAAGCGTTCGTCGTTTTTTTTTCTCCTACTGTCGTATCAACAATCAGACGACTTCAGGGCGCCCCATTTTTCCGGAGACTGTCCTTTGTGAGAACCGATATATCGCCCAATCCAGGTCTCATAGCTCCGTTCGGTGCGAATGAAGTAACGACACCGTCCTGTTTCGTGCCGAAGTTGCTCCAAGATCTTCAAGCCCTGTTTTCCCTAATGGCTGTCTTTCGATGCGATATAAGGCAACGCTCCGAGTTTTTTGGACCTTGAGTAGTTTCGAGCCAACGTAGGGTGATCCCTCTCAAGTTCTTTAGCGGACCCGCTCGACATCCTCCGTTCGATTCTCAAAATATCACATGTACAATTTATTGGACAAATTATTTAAAACTAGCTAAACTTGTGCAAAAACAGAACACGAGCGGAGAATAGCAATGAGAGTCGTAAATTTCAGTGAAGCAAGAAACAATCTTAAAACAGTATTAGATCAAGTTATTGATGATGCTGATTACACAGTAATTACACGTCGAGATTCAGAGGATGCTGTGGTAATGTCCTTAGATACATTTAACAGTTTCCTTGAAACTTTTCATCTTCTAAAATCCCCAGCCAATGCAAAACACCTTGAAAAGTCAATAGCTCAGTATAGGAAAGGCAAAACGTTTGAGAGAGAACCAATCAATGAATAGGATGCTTGCTTGGACTGACGAAGCATGGAAAGGTTATATCTATTGGCAAACCCAGGATAAGAAGGCACTAAAACGTATTAATAAACTCATCGAAGACATCAAACGAGACGACCCTTTTACCGGTATTGGGAAGCCGGAACCTTTAAAAGAAAACTTGACCGGTTTCTGGTCAAGAAGGATCGATGATACAAATCGTTTGGTGTATGCGGTAGATGATAGCAGTATCGCAATTATATCATGCAGATATCATTACTAACTATCGAACAATAGGATTTCGGTTCAACTTCCGGTTCGACTGCCGTAAATTGTCATTCCCGCACTGAATTTGCGATACTTTGAGCAAAGAACGGGAATCTAA
>CAZLTI010000117.1:0-9689 GCA_964562335.1 uncultured Pseudomonadota bacterium
GCGGGAATCTGTAGTCAACTGGTTTTATTAGATTCCCGCCTTCGCGGGAATGACGGTTCTGGGACTTTTTACCGGTTCATCATCTTTAACTTTAGCGATTCGATTCATTTTTTCCTTCGCGCCCGTTCCACCTGCTCCGTTGCTCTTTGCATTCGAAGAGGTCTGTTATTGGTGGCAAACATCCCTTTGGAGCCTGTCGCGCCTACGGCCAGCGCCCGCTCCACCTCCTCGACCGCCGCGCCGGTGCAAAACGTCTCTATAACGGATTCGAACAGATTTGCGTTCGGTCCGTCGGCCGGTTGGGAGGCAGCGATCCTTTCCGAAATTTCGGTCAAGGTCCTCTCCCGCTCCGCTGTTTTCTCTTTCGCTGCCGACTGCTCCGCCTCCTCTCTCGAAAGCTCTTTCGGCACTTCGGAAGGATCTTCGAATCGGTTGGAACCGACGAAAATCTTCCTGCCCTGCCGCAGGTCTTCCATTTCACTCTGTGCGCTGGATTCGATCCGGCTCCGAACGCTGCCCGCTTTTATGGCTTCGCATATTCCGCCCTCCCGCTCGATCTCCTGGAACAGCGACCAGGCCTTCTCTCCCAGCCGATGCGCTATCGATTCGACCATCCAGGAGCCTCCGGCAGGATCGATAACTCGGTCGCAAAAACCCTCCTCCCGAATGATGTGGGAAACGTTCAACGCCAGGCGGCTGGACATCTCGTTGCTTTTTTCCGTAAGAAAGTCGAACGGAACCAGGCAAATCGCGTCCGCTCCTCCGAGAATCGCGCTGAGCGCCTCCGTGGTGGTTCGCAGGATATTCACGTGGGGATCGTAAAGGGATTTGTTCCGCAGGGAGGAGAAGGCATAAATCGCCGGCCCCTCTCCGACATTCGCATCGTAGGCTTCCGCTATTTGTGCCCACAGGGTACGCATCGCTCGGAACTTGGCAATTTCCATAAAGAAATCGCTGCCGACGGCAACATTGAAATGGATCTGCCCGATCACCGCATCGGCGGTAAAACCCCTCGATAACAGCTCCCTTGTCGTTTCCACCGCAGATGCGAGAGAGTAGGCAATCTCCTGCGCGATATTGCCGCCGCACTCGCGATAGATCCGTCCGTCCACTCCGAGGAGGGACCAGCGGGAGCCATCTCTACGGTTCCATTCCAGCAGACCTGCCGTTTTGCGCCAATGTTCGTCGATGTCATGGCGCCCCTTTTGCAGCAGCAGAGTGCCGTATGGATCGTTGACGATACAACCTCGCACTTTATCCAGAGGGATACCGGATGCCCGAAGGTGGGATATCAGCAGACCGAAATGGGAGAAGGTTCTCTCTCCGGCATCCAGACAGATGGTGTGGGAGGCGACATCCACATCCTGCAGAACTTTCGACAGCGATTCCAGGTTCCGATAGGAAAAACCGCCCGCCGCACTCTCTCCCCCAAGACAGCCGACCGGATTCAAATACAATAGAGCATCTTTTCTTTTCGGCAGGCTTTTGAGCAGCCGATTCAGCGCCGAAGGGGAGCTGCCGCTTATCCGCACTCCCGTTTTGCAGCTTCGGGAAAAATATCCGGAGGCCGTCGATCCGCGAACGTAGGGAAACAGGCCCGGATCGGGAGTCGCGATTCCCATCTCCTCCACATCGTCCGCCGTATAGATGGGTCGTTTCGCTATTCCTTCCGGCGTATCGGAGATCAAGCTTTTCTCGAAGGAGGCGCCCTTCAACTGGGAACTCGCCATTGCCTTCCACTGCTCCATGGTCGGAATCTCGAACTCTTCCAGTAGCGGGAAGGCATTTTCCGCTTCGTTTTCCATCTTTTTTCTCCGAAGTTCTGAATTGGGGATCGCGTAGTGCCGCTATCAGTTCAGAATAAAATTGGTGAAAAGAACATCTTTGACTGGAGAGCGATCCCTAACGACGGAAATCGGCAGATACTCATCCACCAAAAATTGGTTGGCCTGTCTCAGGATACTGCGCTTCAGCAGCTCCAAACCCGAACGTGTTCTCAAGGAGTCGATGCTTTCCTTTTTCAATGTCGTGATCACAATATCGTCGACGACGGGTTTCCATCTTTCCAGGAAGGCCTGCGCTCCGATATCCTGCAGCACAAAAACCACGTTCAACTGCAGGTAGTGTCGGCCGTCTCTCAAGTTGACAGCATATTTCTGCGTTTTGACGTAGATCGGCTCGGTTACCTGCACGATTTCCCGCTGCATCGAAGCCCTGAATTCGGCTTCCAGTTCGGACAGCTCGGGCGATTCGTCGAACGCTCCCGATACGAAAAGATATGCCAGCGTTCCGATCGAAGATAGGGCGATCAAAACGCCCGACGCCAGGAAGAAGATCAGCTTCTTTCGGTAGACGTTCACATCCTCCCGTACCGTTTCGACGGGTTGCTTCTCTTCCTTTTTCTCTTCGGCCATGTTGGTTTATCGTCCGACGCCAGCTCTTGATTGAAACGATTTCGTGACCGGATGATAGTGCAGCGCACTGCAAAGATCAATAGAATTGGCTTCGGGGGTTTCGGGAGAGCCGTCGTGCCGAAGAGGGAACCGAATCAGAGGGAAGCGACAAACATGGCCGCCGATTTTGGCTTGATGTCAAAGGAGCGCAGCATGTATCGGCTCAGCAGTTTGATCGTGGGTTTGACGACATTTTCCGGTATCGGGCGGTTCAGCAGGTCCGCAGACAGGGAGCCATTCGCCAACCATAGCACCTTGATCATGGAGGAGGACAAAACCGTCTCCCGGTTGGGTCTGGGAAGACAGCGAAGACAGACGATTTCGCCCGCATCCGGCACCAAACTGTAGCTCTGCTTTCTGAGGAGCGCCGTTTTGTCCTCGCCGACCCGCAGCGTTTCCCGGCGACAGACCGAGCACATGCCGAATCGGATTGCGTACCCGCCGATGACGATCAAACGCCACAGTATCGCCGTCATCAAATTGTATTTGGTCTCTCTATCCCAACGCTGCTCCAGATAGAACCCTATCAAGTCGGTCAATCCCGTCTCCGGACTTTTCGGCTGGGAGATCAGCTTCGCGACCTCCAAAAAATAGCAGTGAAACAGGAACCGATCATAGACAAGCGTTTCGACATCCACCAATCTGACGGCATTGACGCTGTAGATTTTGACGAACTCATTCCTCTCTTGAATTTGATACTCAATCTCTATATAATCGCCTGGATGATACGGAAAACTGGATTTATTGCCGATCTTTTTCCCCCCGTAGATCAATCCAGCCAACCTGCCGAATTTTGGAGAAAGAAGCGTGACGATCAAATCCGAACCGCGATATGGCGTCAGGGACAACAAAAAAACGGCTTCTTTGTGCATTTTCATAAAGCGTCGCAAAAATCGAATTTTGGAATCGCCATTTTTTTCTTCGAGATTCGACGATAGTCGCTCGTGAGGTTTCGTTCAAGATACATGATGAAAGGCGGTCACGACACCGAGACGGGCAGTATCCCGCAGTCCGGACTTCCGGCGGGTCCGCCCCTTTCGAGCGGAATTGAATCGACAGGCATCCTAGAGTTGACATATGCGGTGGAAGCCCAACCGATACTATTCGATTAACGAAGCAGACTCCTCCTGCCTGCAGATTGTCACAAATCTGCTTCACTCCTATCCCCTGACGAAGGGATGCCTGGACACCCTGGGGGAAAGACTGCAGAACAAGCTGGCATTCGGTTTTTTCGACAAGGGTTTCGACATTATCAAAGAGGGAGAGTCGGGACGCGACATCTTTTTGATCTGCACCGGTCCGTCCGAAGTTCTGGTAGACGGCCAGGTTGTCGTAAAAATGGAACCTCCCACTTTGGCGGGGGAAAAGGGAATCATTTCCGAACAGTCGAAAAGATCCGCCACAATACGGGTCGCGGAGAGGGGTCGGTCGCTCGTCGTCAAAATCCCTATCGGCAATTTCCTAAAGGATTTTAGCGACAGGAGGATTTCCGACGATCAGTTTGTGCAGGTCGAGGAGATCTACAAGAATATGTTTCAGGCCATTCAAAACCGCCTCTTCGAGTATATATATCTTCAGAAGCACTATTGGGAGGAAACGAATACCATTCTGTTCCTACTGAACAAGCAGCTGTTTGCCAAATATCTGGACAACAAGAAGGACCCCGGTTGGAGCAGGGATATCTGGGGTATCGTACAGAGCCATTTGAAGGAGAAGCTCAGTTTTACCTGGCCTTCGAACGTCGAAATGAACGTGCAGACTTTGCGGATCGGAGTCCTGCAATTTCTCAGCAAAAAGTACGCCGGACTGGATCCGCAAAACCAAAAAGTCAGGGCCCTTCAGGAGTGGCGCAATCTGCTGCTGAGCAGCAGCGAAAGGGTGCTGAAAAGCCTGCCGGAAAGCAAGAAGATCGTTTCTCTGCCGAATATCGAACTGTTCAATCCCTCCATATACCGGATGCGCCTGATCGAACTCCTGCAAAAGCTGGAAAAACGGTTCGTCGACAGCCTGACCGAAGAGGGGGAGATCAAGAATGATCACAAGTCCTTTTTCGGATCGGGAGACCGCACCAACGAATTCGATTTGATTGCGTTTCTTCAATATTTTTATGGTACATTCAACATTAGAAATCCGTATCGGATACAGGCGCAGGTGGCGCAGCGAATCGCTTTGATCGCTGCGGAGTGCGAAAATCACTTCAATATCTCAGTGATTAAGATGCAGAATTTTCTCGAGGATGTGAAGAAAAGAAACTTCTCGCTGGAAAACGAAAAGAGAGCGCGGAAGCAGGACCCCAAAGAGGTGCAGAAAGATGCGCAAACCCTTCAGCGCGGCATGGAGATCTATCAAAACACTGCGGCAACCATTTTTTCCAGCATGATGGGGAAAATCAAATTCAATCCCAACCATTTCCCGACCTTTTCCGTATTCCAGATGACGTTGCGTACCAACCTGCTTCGCAAGCAGATGAATGCGGCCTTTTCGAGTCTAGTCGGTTCGAGAGACTTTCGGCGGAACATTCTGCCCAACGACGTTCTCAAATCGCTGTTCCATATATCCATTCTGGAAAAGGGCGATACAATTCCCGAAGAGGAGTTCCGCACCAGTTACTGGTTCTTCTTTTCCCCCCGCGTAACGATCCATTACGGGAATAGCCCCATAACGCGCCTGGCTCCGGGGGTTTTGCTGGGGGGCGAGCATTGGGATCTGGGGAATGGTCAGGAGGGCGAGGAAAAAAAGAGCAAGATCGGCGTTCGCGTAAACGACACCCTGCTATCCATGGTGCTTCCGATCGCCAACCTGCCCTGGTTGGAGCACAAGAACCCCACAAATCAAACTCTTATCGAAGAGTACCTGCCCCTCATGCAGTGGCTATTCGACAAACATCTGGAACACTTTGGATTTTTGAAATCCTGTCGCGATCAATATGTGAAGGAGTGGGAGAATATGCGGAAGATTCTGCATCTTTCCCAAAAAACGGATCGGTTTGAAAAAACGGCACTGTTTCTTCCGAAAGACGAGAACTATCAGATAGCTCACTGGCTGAACGACAACCTGAATCTCAAGATCGACCCGAAAGAGTCCGTAAGCTCCAAAATTCTGGCCGGACTCATCTACGACCATATACAGAACAGTGTGAGCGAGACGCGGACCGATCTTTCGATCGAACAGATCGGCAACGTGGCCTATACGCAATGGCGCAGCATACTGTACGAGATCGTCAGTCAAATCTCTTCGCTGGACGAGGCGATACCCGTATTTGAAGACAAGCCGCCCCGTGCGGTTTGGGATATTCTCGTCAGAAAGCTGACCCCGATTCTGAAACCGATTATGGGCCAGGTCTGGATAAAGCAGAATCCGATCCTCAGCGGCACGCCGGAATTGAATCTTCTATCGGTCTTGCGTCCGGACAGGCATGAAAGTAGCCAGCGAATCATCTCCATCTACAATCAAATTATCGAGACGATTTCGCGCCAGATGTACAAGCTCCTGCTCGAAACGCTGCAGCAGAAAAGTTTCGTGGCAAAGATGAAAGAGAAGTACTCCCAGTTGGAAACCACCGCCGAAAGCGGCCTCAATAGAGCCGACATGCTGAAGAGCCTGGTTACTCGGCTGGCGGATATTCTGCAGAAGGAGTAGTCGGGCTTCGGTGCAGGGAGGCATGCCGTCCGATCGGCATGCGACGACCGGAGGGTTTTTCGGACCGATGGGCATCCGAGATTCTCGACCTAAAATCCAAAGCCGAGAGAAAACAGGGCCAGCCAGTGGTCGAACTCCATTTTCCGGTTCAGTATCCTGGAATCGTCCAGCACTCCTTTGACGTAGGTGACCTTGACATCCAGGGCGGCAAACTTCTCCCCTCCCAGGAATCCGAACGATAGAGCGTATACCGGGATGTCGGTTTCCCGAGAGCGCTCCTCCTCTGCGATTTTTCCGCCTGCGGCACGGTATGCGGTTTCCTGCAGCGTCACGTCCATCCTGCCGTATCCGACTGCGGTGTAGGCCGCCAGAAAATCGAAGGGTCCGCTGTCCCGCCCGGAGAATCCTCTTTTTTCGATAACGTAGATCACGGAGGGCATCTCGAAATCCCCCGAGACTGTGTAGGAGGAGACGGAATCGGCATCGGAAACGATCTCTTTCTCCTCCTCGAAGTCGAAGTCCGCTATCTTCGAATAGCGGAGTCCCCAACCCCAACGATAGAGAAACGTGACATCGTAGACGGGCAGGCGCTGCTCCATCAGCTCGAAGCCGACCGTAGCGGCGAAATAGGAGGACTGGGCCGACAGAGGGGATCCCCGTAGTACAACGGACAAAAACAAAAACCATACGAAAAGCCGCTTTCTCCCTTTCCTCTTTGCATCGGGTCGTCGTGCCGAAAATCGGGAGGGACGTCGGTCGATCTCTTGCGGAGGCGGCGAAATTGCTCTTTTCAAAAGTTCCCCAACATTCTCAGAATCAGTATCGTCGTGCCGAAATAGCTCAGCAGGCCGAGATTGTCGATGGTTGTCGATACGAAGGGGCCTGTGGCAACGGCCGGATCGATATGCAGCCGCTGAAAGACGATCGGCATTAGCGAACCGATGGTCGCGGCAATAATCATCGAGGAGAGCATGCCGACGCCCACGCTGATCCCAATGGCGGAAAAGTCGCGAAACTGGAAGGCGGAAACAATGCCCAGGAGAAGTCCGAAAAATATCCCCAGCAGGATGCCGATGGAGACCTCCTTGAACAGCACTTCCCACAATTCGGCTGCCATGATTCTGCCGGTTGCCAACCCTCTTACGACGATGGTCGAGGACTGCGAAGCAATATTTCCTCCCATGCCGGCAATGATCGTGACAAAGGCCATCAGCTCCATCTGCGATATCTGCTTGGAGAAAAACAGATTGGACTGTATGGTCAGCATGCCGCCGAAGAAAGAGACCAAAAGCCAAGGCATCCGCCTGATGAAACCCTTGTAGGGCGACTGGAGGGAAAACTCCTCCTCCGTGGTTCCCGCCAGTTTCATGATGTCTTCCGTCGCTTCGGATCGGATGACGTCGATTACGTCGTCGACCGTAACGATGCCTACCAGCCTGTTTTTATCGTCGACGACGGGAACCGCCATCAGGTTGTACCGCTCCACAACCGAAGCCACTTTTTCCTGATCCATAGTAACCGGTATGGAGATGATGCCCGTCTTCATGATGTCCTTCATGGCAACATGGTTGGGCGTCGTGAGCAGATCTCTCAGGGAGGCCACTCCGATCAGGTGCCGATAGTCGTCCACGACGTAAACATAGTAGATCAGCTCCGCTTCGTGCGACTCCTTCGATTCCTTCAAAGCGTTGAAAGCCTCGAAAACCGTTTTGTCCTCGTGAACGCTGAAAAACTCCGTTGTCATGATTCTGCCCGCGACTTCGTCGCTATACTGCAGCAGAGTCGCTGCCTCTTCGGAGTCTTCGGTTGCCATGTTGGAGAGGAGCCAATCCGCCATCGATTCCGGCAGCGTGGCAATGACTTTGGCCGAATTGTCCGGGTCGAGCCGCGAAAACAGCGGTGCGATCTGGTGCTCCTTGAGAGAGCCGACCAGATCGACGATCGATTCGTCCGACAGCTCCGGCAGTATTTCGCTCAGGTCCGGCAGGCTTTTAATCTCCTGCAGAAAGGACTCCCGGTAGTCTTCGTCGATGTGGGAAGCGATATAGGCAACGTCTTCGGAATACAGATCGGACAGCAAAAGCCGCACGGATTGGTGATCCTGCCTATCGATCAGCTTTTCGATTTTTTCGACGGTCTTTCCGTAGTCTCGTAGCATATGCCATCCATACTTGGGTTCGTTTGCAGTCGATCGGAAAAAGTGTTCTCCAATGCAATGCCTACACCGGGCATAGTAACGTGGCGAATGCGAATATATAATTGCGATATCTATAATTGATTTTAATTTACTATCGTGCCATTATAGGATCTACTTTGTTAACATAATAAATCCAATCATAGCAGTGGAGTACAGAAATATCCCCCTGCAAAGTACATTCTGTTTTGTCCGTTATTATCGAAATGCTTAAAAGAATGAAAACTTAGAGAAGATTAAGGAATCTATTCGCGTCGGAAAGTTTAGCAGGCTTGCGACATGGCTTTCTGATTGCCTTCACTTTCACTCAAAAAGCTAAGCTATGCGGACCTTGAATGGGTCCTTTTGGAAGGTTCCAGTATAATTACGTACCCATAATCGCGCAACGCTTGCAAACTACAAACTTACAACCTTCAAGAGAGTAGATATGGAAGATCGTAGTATTATTGAGATTCTATCTATAGTGACGGGAACGGTTTTCTTGGTTTATGGAGGAGTCCATATTATAGCAAAAGGGGTTAAGATCATATTCTACATATTGATTTTTATACTCGGTATATCAATTTTATACTACGGTATTAATTTTTTCTAGACAAATAAAAACCACGCAATATTCAAGTCTATCTGCAGCCGCCAAATACAAAATAAAATTATCAACATTTGTATTATTTTTTGTAGAAAAAACTGCCATTTTCTACACTTAGTGATTATAAAATTGTATACGGTATGGCTTTCGGTAAATTGTTTTTTACAGAGACAAATCGTTTTTTTCCAACGGAAGAAAATGTTACCGACTATATAAGCGACCGCTTTACGGAGTTTATGAAAGAATCACCCTGCCGTACAGCGAAAGATGACCGCCAATTCAACAGACGTTCCAGTTGCTAAACTGGCAGTAACATATTTTATCAAGTTTAGTCGCCCCTTTCTCGATACTTTACAATGTATTACGTCCATCATTCATTCATACTAACTCATTCAATGTCTGATACCGTTTCTAGTTTTTTATATCGGATCGATTTGTCTTTATCTTGCCTTATAGTCAATATATAGTCCTCTTTGCTGAACGGTACCTCCTCTTCAGTTCCACTATTTCGCTTGGCTATTATGCAATCATTATTTTCTAATCTGTATTCAAACGTTTCCATCCTGTCATTCTCCGTGCTTTCATCATAGTGTACGATTTTCATTGTTGTATCCATAAAATGTAAAATTCTAAACGCATTATTTCTTGAATACTCGTTGCATCTAATCCAAACGCCGTTAAGTTTTGGTTGTTGATCTTTTGGTTTATCTATTTTAATTTCATTTCGTCCGAGTGATATTGACTCCATCAGAATAATGCATTTTTTGTAAACCAATTGAAAAAGAAATAATATCCCAAATTTAGACAAAATATACAT
>CAZLTI010000118.1:0-5644 GCA_964562335.1 uncultured Pseudomonadota bacterium
GTTCGATGCAGGGCCGGAGCGACCTACGGGATTCCGTCTCGTATTCTATGTTTGAACGGGAATTCTCCAAGTAGCCGTCGAGATCCCTATTCATTTTTTGTCCGATAGCCGGGAAGTCATGGAAAAGACAGAGAGCCAATACAGCTATTTGCACGTGCGGAACATCACGAAGACGTTTGGCCGGTTCACGGCACTGAAAAATGTCTCCTTTCACGCGGGCGGCAGCGAGTTCCTGTCGATATTGGGACCGAGCGGCTGCGGCAAAACGACCGTGCTGCGGGTTATTGCGGGACTGGAGCGGCAATCGTCCGGCCAAATTTGCATCGAAGAGCGCGACGTGTCCAAACTGCCGGTTTCCAAAAGGAACGTAGGCATTGTCTTTCAATCCTATGCTCTCTTCCCGAACCTGAATGCGGAGAAAAATATCGCCTACGGGTTGAAAAGCCAGCGGAAAAACCGGGCGGAAATCGCCAGACGGGTTGCCGAATTGATCGATCTGGTCGGCCTGTCGGGAATGGCTTCCAAATATCCCTCCCAGCTATCCGGGGGGCAGCAGCAGCGTGTGGCTCTGGCCCGCGCGATGGCCCTTTCTCCGGACCTCCTGCTGCTGGACGAGCCTCTATCGGCGCTGGATGCGAAAGTCCGAGTCCGGTTGAGAGCGGAGATTCGCGAACTGCAAAGACGACTCGGCGTCACGACGATCATGGTAACGCACGATCAGGAGGAGGCATTGACGATGGCCGACAGAATTCTCGTAATGAACGGAGGGGAGTTGGTCCAATGCGGAACTCCGAACGAAATCTACGATAGTCCGGCAACGCCGTTTGTGGCGAATTTCATCGGATCGATGAATTTTATCGAGTCCGTGGAGAAGCGGGATCGTGGCGTTTATGCCATAGGTGCCCATACGTTCCGCGTAAAAAACGAAAACGAAGAGCTGGCGACGAAAAGGGGAGAAAAGGTGCTGATGGCGATTCGTCCCGAGGACATTCTGATCGGCGAACGGTCGCAGGGAGAGGAAAACGAAATGGCTATCCGCATCAAGTCTATGGAGTATCGCGGGCCGACCTTCCGGCTGGTTTTGCGCCCTCTCCCTACCGGCGGTTCCGATACCGGCAGTGCGGAAACGACGTTCGAAGCGGACGTCCCAACGCCGAAGGTCGTCAGGTTGGAACTGAAGCCGGACATGCATATCTCCCTAAAGCTGCCGGCCAACCGCATTCGAATCTATCCTGCCGGTACTGCGGAAACTTCTCCCGAAGGTTTGGCATGACCGATCGGGCGGTATCCGCAGGCAACGGTAGCAGGCTCACGCTACGGCAGCTTTTTCACGGGGAGCTGTGGATCAAACGACTCTTGATTGCGCTCCTTTGCGTCTGGATGATTGTCGTAGTCGTCCTTCCCATATTCCAGCTTCTGTCCAAGAGCCTGACCGACGAGCAGGGCAACTATGTGGGGCTGTCCAATTTCGTTCACTATTTCAACACCCCCTCCCTGACCAACTCCATCACGAACAGCCTATTCGTATCGGCGGTAACCATGCTGATATCGGTCGGTCTGGGGTTTTTCTTCGCCTACGGGCTAACCAGAACGGCGATTCCCGGCAAAGGGCTGTTCAAGGGGCTGGCGATGATGCCTCTTTTCGCGCCGACGCTTCTGAACGGCATTGCACTGATCTACCTTTTCGGAAGAAAGGGACTGATTACGAGAGGTTTTTTCGGTACCCTGCCAGGTATTGAAATACCCGTCTACGGCGCATTCGGCATCATTTTCTCCGAGGTCATGTATACCTTTCCCCAGGCGATGCTGATCCTTTCCATTGCGCTAGGCATAACGGACGCCAGGCTGTACGAAGCCTCCGAATCTCTGGGCGCCGGCAGAGTCAGAACATTTTTTCTGGTGACGCTGCCCGGCGTCAAATACGGATTGATCAGCGCCGTTTTTGTCTGCTTCATTCTCGCCTTCACCGACTTCGGTGCGCCCAAAGTGGTTGGGGGCAACTACAATATTCTCGCCACGGACATCTACAAACAGGTGATCGGACAGCAGAACTTCTCCATGGGGGCAGTCGTTAGCGTGGTCCTGCTGATTCCTACGGCAATCTCCTTTATTGTCGATCGCATCGTGCAGCGCAGGCAGGTCGCCATGATCGCCGCCAAGTCGGTTCCTCTCGCACCCAAAAAAAATAGGCTGGTGGATAGCCTGTTCCTTTCCTTCTGTCTGCTGGTCGTTTTGGTGATTGTCGGATTCTATCTGACGGCTCTGTTTGCGTCGCTCGTCAAAGTGTGGCCCTATCGGTTGGATCTGGGATTCCAACACTATCGCTTTTCCGGTATGGGGGGAGGGGGATACGCCTCCTTTTTCAACAGTATCCGCATGGCCTTCTACTCGTCGGTGTTCGGCGTTCTGATAACTTTCGGCAACGCCTATCTGATCGAAAAGGTGAAGGAGATGAAGCTGCTGCGGCAGGTCGGCTACTTTCTGTCCATTCTTCCGCTGGCGCTGCCCGGACTGGTGATCGGGCTGGCCTATATCTTCTTCTTCAATGCGAGGGGATGGCAGGTTTTCGGAGTTTACGTTCCCAATGTTTTCAACGGTATTTACGGTACGATGGCGATCCTGGTGATCAGCAACATCGTCCATTTCTATACCGTGAGTTTCCTGACCGCCACCACCGCCTTGAAGCAGATGGACATCGAATTCGAACACGTTTCGGATTCGATGGGCGTCCCCTTCTACAAAACCTTCTTCCGGGTGACGGTCCCAGTCTGCCTGCCGGCGGTACTGGAGATCGGGATGTACTACTTCGTCAATTCGATGGCCACCGTATCCGCCGTTATTTTTCTCTACTCGGCCGACATCCCGCTTGCGTCAGTTGCGGTCGCCAACATGGACGACGCGGGCGATATAGCGCCCGCCTGCGCAATGTCCATCCTGATCGTCGTCACCAATATTGTGGTGCGGCTGTCGTACGAAGTCGCGACAAAAGGCATCAAAAGAAAAACGCAATCCTGGTTGAGAAAGTAGCCCGCTTGGACAACTCTCTATAATTGCCCGATAAGATATCCGTGTGGATCGATCTCCTCTCCGAGAATGCGGAGCTCCCTATCGTCAGGGCGGTCTCCTCTCCTTTCGATTCGGGTTAACAATCCATCGTAGCCCTACTAGATAGTTAGGGGTCGGACCAAGTTAAACTATTGATAATACTATATTTTTGTGTATTATATGACCAAATTTTCCATTTAAAACTTGAATTTTATCTCATAAAATATACTTTTAAGGAGATAAGGTTTGGTGTTAAATCGAGCCAAGTATTGTAAACTTCAGCGGAAACTTCCTTCTGCGATACCATCAAGTAGTATACTGTATTCTTCCGGTATGAAGATTCGATTTACTCCCACAATTGTTTTTTTAAATTCAAAAAATTGAGATAAAAACAGCATTTTAAGCATAAAAATAGTCCAATATTAAGTATAAAATATAAATAAAATCAATAAGTTGATTTGGTCCGACCCCTATACACTACATGAGGAGACAGCCCTTTCTTGGCAATTCCACTGTAACCCGGACGGCACCCATACCGGCGACTTAAACTGGATATCGGCGTCAGAACGCATATCGGAAATCGATGAATAACTGATCGCCCGAACCTTTCACTTCATACTTGTTACCGTTTGGCCATTCGATTTCCGGATGGTCTGTCACGACGGAATTGAAGCCCATTCTGCCGCCCGCCCCGTCTTCTCCCCAGTCGGCTATAAAACCAACAATCAAGATCGGTCCTGTGGAGGAGGCCTCTTCTTTGCCTTCCAAACACGATATAACAGCATTTTCAGTACACTTCCTTTCTTCCGAGTAGGTATATTTCGAACCTCCCATACCGCCCGTAAGTCCTAAACGCCAAAAACCACTACCGACTTTAAGCAGGAAGTTGCCATATGCGATATAGTTGTCCAATTCCGCGATTCGTTTTAGTTTAAAACCGGGACCAGTATATTCTATTCCTCCACCTACCTTCTGATATTTAAGACCAACTGCAATCTCATCCGTTACAAAGTGCTCCCCATATAGTTCATAACCAAGGATAGTGTCTATTTCATCGGTATCGTAAAATCCCTCTTTCGCTTTTCTCACTTCATCCGTTTCGGAAAATCTGTGGTTTACTCTCCCCAATCCCATTACAAAGCCAAATGCGGTGGTTTCAAGTTTTTCGGCATGTGTCGATGTCGCTGCAAACATTACGATAAGGCAAAGAGTAAATCCTGATGTCAGTTTTTTCTTCCACATGGTTCTCCCCTTTCAAATCATATCCGTTGTTTTGCCGCTCCGCTGGAACTGGTCAATCGCACCCGTCGACGGGTCGTTATCAAACGCCAACTTTTATTCAAACAGTAAGGGATTATTCATTTTTCCTGAAGTACATTATAAATTAGTAGTTAGGGGTTGGACAAGTAGTTAGTTTTGTAGGGGAATTTTGAGTTTCGGCAGAAACTCGCACTTGTGGAGATTCCCGCTTTCGGTGCCGTCGCTCGGTATGCCACACCGCTTCCAGCATGATAATTCGATCTGCTTTCGGTTCAATTGACTTTCTGGAATTCTAAAAATACAAAAATATAGATAAAAATAGTATTTTAAAGTAAAAAATAACCCAATATTGAATATAAAAATAAATAAAACCAATAAATTAATTTGGTCCGACCCTATTCATAAATTGCGGCGAGAAGGAGTAGACGCGATACCAGGGTTTACCAAGAGACGATATCTCCTGCGGCATCGAATTCCAGATCCAGGCTTTCGCCGATCTCCAGGTCGGTTCTTCCTTTTAGTTTTTCCATCATTCCCCGACTTGCCAAGCAGTCGGATACGTTGAGAGTATCCTGTATCAGCAGGGCTTCCACGCGATCCGGCGGGATCGGGCCGATGGTCCTGAAGCAGGCCTGCAGTACCTTCTCCTCCGTCGGCAGGCGCATGGGGATGGCGGCCTTTTTGACCGAAGCGCTGGTAAGGGCGTTGATCAGCGTGGTTTCGTAGTCCAGATGGCGAAAGATCTTTTCGGTAATAAAGTCGGCATTGCCGATTCCCAGTCCGTTGCCTTTCGACTTTTCGGAGAGGTTCAAAATCGCAAGACGTTTTGAGCGGAAATTCTCGGAAAAGTCGTCCTCCTGCAGATCGTGCGTACGGCCGGTAACGTTCGGGTCCATGCCGGAACCGCTAATGTCTTTGCCGATCTGCCGCACCACCAGTATATCCGCCGATTTCACGGGCAGTCGCGGCATGTGCTGCCGGGCGATCCGCAACATTTCGGCCTCCTCTTCGACAAGGCGCTCGGCGGAAACTCCTTCGATGCGAAACGTTTCGTCGTAGGCATTTTCTACAATGGCGATTCCGAAACGAAAATTGCCGGAGGCCGCAATATGGCGCGTCAACTCCTCGAGCAGTTTCGAGAAGCCGAATTTTAGGGCCCAGTTGTGATAGGCAAGCGCACCCCGATGCTTGCCGAAACCGATGCAGAGCATTTTGGCGATTCCGCTTTCGATCTCTCCTTTGAACTTGGTGTGCGGTTTGACGCGGTTGACGCAGATGCAGTGGTCCATTTCCAAAACGTCCCGCGAGAAGTATACCGGGACTTTACCGAACGCCGTAG
>CAZLTI010000118.1:5790-9676 GCA_964562335.1 uncultured Pseudomonadota bacterium
CCGCACCTCCATCCCGCTCGATATCCGACAGCCGCAATTTTGCGGAGTTACGCCCAGCGTTGCCAACACCTCCTCCTGACCTTCCGGAGTCGCTCCGCCGTGGCTTCCCATTGCCGGTATCAGATGGGGAACGGCGTCTCTTTTTTCTATCTCCCGGCAGAGCCGTCTCACGATTTCGGCGATGTTGCGGATTCCGCGGCTGCCTACGCCGATTCCGACGCTGTCACCCGCTTTGATGCCGGAGGCTGGCCACTGCCGCGCTACCGCCTCCCGAACGCGCCGTGGAATGCTGTCGATTCGCGGGCGCGGAAATCGACTGACGATCCGAAAGAACTTCGGGAAGCGATATCCGCTTTCGATAAATTCGGGATATCTCATGGAAACGGCTGCGAAATGAGGAGCCTTACTCGATCTCCTTTAGGTACCGACCCAGCTTTCTGCCCATTGCGAAAGCGTTTTCCCTATCCTCCGCACTCGGTCGATACTTTACGTCCAATGGCTTTTCGGGAATGTTCCACTGCATCGATTTCATGGTGTCGGTCATTTTCGCAATGGCTCCCTCTTTCCAGCCAAACGAACCGAAGGCGTATCCGATTCGATTTTGGGGTTTCAAACCTGCAACGTAGGCGAGGAACGATCCCATAGTAGGCATCATGCCGCCATTGAGTGTCGGAGAGCCCAACAGTATCAGTTTCGACTCGAGAAGATCGATCACAATGTCGGAGATATGGGCAACCTTAAGATTTCTCAGGGTGACGCCGATGTTCTCCTCCTCCAGCCCGCTTTGCAGCAGAAAGGCGAGCCGACCGGTGGTTCCCCACATGGAGTCGTAGACGATCAGGGCCTTATCGTCGGTTTCGTGTCTCGACCATTTGCGATAGTCTGCCAGCAGGTTGTCTATTTTTTTGCGAATGATCACCCCGTGGCTGGGACAGATCATGTCGATGGGTATGTTCGCCAGTTCCTTCAGCGCCTTCTCGACCTGTCTGCCGAACGGCGTGATGATGTTGGCGTAGTATTTTGCCGCCGCCCTCCTTACGATATCCCAACCCAGGTCGTCGGCAAACCGTTCCGCAGAGGCGATATGCTGTCCGAAAGCGTCGTTGGAAAACAGCAACCGCTCTTCCGGGCAGTAGCAGACCATCGAATCGGGCCAGTGCAGCAGCGGAGTAGTGACGAAGGAGAGGGAGCGTCCGCCCAAATTCAGCGTGTCGCCCGTTTTGACGGTTTGGATATCCAGGCCCTTGCCGAAATGTCTCTCCAAGGCTATTCGACCCGGTTTCGTCGCGACGATTCTGGCTTTCGGGGCCAGCTCCGCAATCCGGGGGATGGCTCCGGCATGGTCCATTTCGGCATGGTTGGAGACAATATAGTCGATCTTCTCCACATCGACGATCCGGGAAATTCGAAAGAGCATGTTTTCCGTCAAGTTTTCCTTCACCGTATCGATCAAGGCGATTTTTTCGTCTACGATCAGATAGGCATTGTATGTCGTACCCTCTTCGGTTTGATACCCGTGGAAATTGCGGACGTCCCAGTCGATGGCACCCACCCAGTGAATTCCCTTTCTGATTTCATGCTGCTGCATGGCTGTACTCCGAAAGAATTGCGATTTCCGGCAGGTAGAAAACATACTCTGCCGATTTTGCATCAATCCAAAATCTGTCTCATCATATCGGCCTCCGTATAGGTGCCCTTTTTTCCCAAAATCCACTGCGATGCCAACACGGCTCCCATTGCAAATCCCATTCTGCTTCTGGCCGTGTGCTTCAGTTCGATGGTATCGGCTTCCGAATCGAACAGGACGCTATGCGTTCCGGGCACATGACCTCCGCGCAAAGAGGCGATATGCAGCTCGTCGGCTGCGATTTTTCGATCCAGTTTGTCTACCGTCACTCTCTTTTTTCGTCCGATATGCTTCAGCAGAATTTTGCCGATCGTAGTGGCCGTTCCGGATGGAGAATCCCGTTTCAGTCTGTGGTGCGCTTCGAAACCCGAAATGTCGTACATATCGAATTTGTCGATCACCCGGGCCGCCTGTTCGATCAACCTGAAGTAGATGTTTACGCCGACGGAAAAGTTGGAGGAGTATACCAGCCCGATGCCGCTTTTCGATACCAGATCTTCGACATACGGCATTCGATCTGCCCAGCCGGTCGTACCGATTACGATCTGCTTTTTTGCTCGGCAGGCATCCTCTATGTTTTTGATCGCGGCATTCGGTTGCGTGAAGCAGATGCAGACATCGACGCCCTCCATTGCCTCTGCGGAAAGTTCCCGATGGGTCGCCGCAGGGTGAACCGGATCGATGGCGGAGACCACCTCCATATTCTTTTCCACTGCGCACTTTTTTATGAGCCGACCCATTTGGCCGTAGCCCACGATCGCGATTTTCATACCGTCCTACATGTTGGAATTTGGGGAAAGGGCGTTGCTTCGAAGATTTGATCCCTGCTAGACTGCAAGATTGCGAGCGATTTGCACGAAAGGATCGGCACCTTAAATATTCGTCCGAATCTAAATGGCTTTCCATAGCAAAACAACAGAAATCCATGAAAAAATCGAAGTCTGTACAGCATGGCTTGAACGATGCTGTCGAAGAGGAGGAGGAATTTCACGAACTGATGGAGAAAAGCGGAGTGGTTCCCCTGGACGACGAAAAACCCGGCAGGGGAAGGAGAGATGAAGGTGCAATCGGAGTAAGTACCGGCAACTTCACCCCGGAGGACAAATTTACGGGTCGGCGTTCCGCGAAAAAGCCCAAATTGGCAAAGGGGAAAAGAGTGAAACCCGGATTCGAGCCGGATGTCACCATCGACCTGCATGGAAAATCGCAAAGCGAGGCGGTTGACGAAACGCAAAGGGCGGTGCAGTCGGCTCTTAAACTCGGATACCGGATGGCGCTTGTAATTACCGGAAAAGGGCATAACTCCTCCGTAACGGGTGGCGTATTGCCTCATGCGATTTGGGGTTTTCTCAAGCGGAAAAGAGAGGAGGGGGTGCTCAAAGGCTTTCGGTGGGCGCCTCCCTTTTTAGGAGGAAGAGGGGCAATTCTTATCTACTTTTACTGAAAAATCAGCTGGATGGACAACCTGCCGAAACTGTGGAAAACCTGTGGAAAACTCTTCGGTATTCTCTAAATCACTCACGATACAGGTTTTTTCAAAAAATTCGATTACTCTAGCTATTTCAGGTAGTTAAAAATTTTGTTATTATATTTCAGTATGTTACAAGGAAACTGCTTTCGTCTGGCGGATGTTTTGAAAAAAATTCGGATGGATGGCCGTCGCAGGAACCACTTTTCAACAGGTTTCGGAATCCTTCGGTAGAACAGCCGGTTCCGTCCCTTTGCGGATCGGCGTGGGAAAAAGGGGGCAGGAGCCGGAATGTTCCGATGGGACTTCGTCACCAGTCGATATCCTCTATTGTGACGATCCTATTTTTTTTGATCTTGAACGATCCCGTGGTTATCTTTCGCCTATCGAAATATCGGGCGGATTCGTTGCACTCCAGCATACCGAAACTGCCGTTGCGAAAAAGCGCGACTTCCACCTCTCTCTCCATCGGATTTACCGAAAACTCCCGCTCTCCCCAATCCCAGACCGGCATTTTTAGATCCAGATCCTCCGGGATGCTGCTTTCCTTCGTTTTCGAAATCACGATATGGCGATCGCGGCTTTCCCCTTCGGACTCCGTTTTGAAATTGAACCGATTCGCAAGATTGTGAATCACTCTTCTGTAGAAGGAGTTCATCGGCTCCAGATGCATTGCCTCGTCCTTGCTTTTTGCGAAGGAGACGAGCCTTTCCGAGTTGTATTCGATGAACTCCCGCTCCTCCCGACTTTTGACCGAACGTTCTGTAAACGTATCCATTTGCTGCGCACCT
>CAZLTI010000119.1:0-1755 GCA_964562335.1 uncultured Pseudomonadota bacterium
TAGACTGTTTTCACATCAATTATGAATGATGAACCGGTAAAAAGTCGGAAATTGCGCGGAATGACAGTCCTGGAACTTTTTACTGCTTCGTTTTAGCAATACCCGCTTCCTTTATGGCGTCCAGAATCTTATTGTAACCGGTGCAGCGGCACAGGTTGCCCGATATTGCCGTTCGTATCTGCTCCTCCGTGGGGTTGGGGTTTTCGTCGAGCAGAGCTTTGGCGGTCAAAATCATTCCCGGCGTACAGTATCCGCACTGAATGGCTCCGTTGTCGACAAAGGCCCGCTGGATCGCGTCCAGTCTTTCCCCGTTAGCCAGACCTTCAATGGTGACCACTTCGCTTTTATCCAGCTGAAAGGCGAGAGCGAGACAGGCATGTACCGCCTTTCCGTTCAAAATGACGGTGCACGAACCGCACTCCCCCTCTCCGCAACCCTCTTTGGTTCCGGTTAGATGCAACTCGTCCCGCAAAAAATCGATCAGGCGGAGAGTAGGATCCACCTCCGTGCGATATTCGACGCCATTCACGGTGATGGTGATGTTCATATGGAAAATTCCCGGATGTCGACAGAGGAACTATGCCAAACAGTGCGGCTCCTCCTCTGCGATTTGCTAAAGCTCTAAAAAGAGAGAGCCTTCAAGATTTTCTCCGGCGTTACCGGTATTTCGGCAAGAAGCGTTCCCAGTGCGTCGTTTACCGCATTGACGACTGCGGCCGCAACCGGGACCAAGGCTATCTCGCCGACGCTTTTTGCTCCGAACGGTCCGTGCTCTTCCCCCTGTTCGATCAACAGAATTTCGACCTTGGGCATCGAGGGCGCATTGATCATATGATAGCTCTTGAAGCTGTCGGTTTGAATCTCTCCGCTGTCGTTTATCTCGATCCTTTCCAAAAGCGCGTGCCCGATCCCCATCTGTACGCCGCCCAGTATCTGCCCTTCGCACATGACTCTATTGATGGCTCTGCCGATGTCGTGAGCGGCCAGGTAGTCGACAACTTCGACCATTCCGGTGGCGGTATCGACCTCCACCTCGGCAAAGTGCGCGGCGTAGACGCCCGGATTGGAGATCCCGCAGTGGGTATGGGACACCTCGATATCGATGTCGTGCGCGATGCGGCACTGCGTGGCGATTTCGCCAAACGAGACGTTCCCCTCTCTCATCTCTTTGTTGCGGACCCACTCCGTGCCGAAAACTATCGAATCGTTAGCGCAGTTCAACACCAAGGCTGCGTACTCGCGTAGCTTCTCCTTCATCCGAACGGCAGTATGATAGGCGGCAGTGCCGCTGACGTAGGTCACTCGGCTTCCGTAGGAACCCAAGTCGAAGGGACCGTAGTCGGTATCGGCTTCGGTTACCGAGATGCGATTCGGGTCTGTCCCCAGAACTTCCGCAACGATCATTTTGATGGAGGTCACGGTGCCGCAGCCCATCTCGTGCAATCCGGTATTGAGGGTGAAGGTGCCGTCTTCGTTCATTTTGAGAATCATGGAGCTGCGTTCCGGGAACATTCCGAACATCCCGTTTTTGTGGGCGGATGCTGCAACTCCGATTCCACGCCGTATACGTCCCCGATTGGTAAAGCTTCCTCTTTTTTCTCTCCAGCGGAATCGTTCCGCCCCCTCCGTGAGGCAATCTTTGATGCGGGCGTTTCCCAGCGACATGCGCGATACGGGGTCGATGTCGCCGGGTGCGACCAAGTTGTCGATTCTCAATCGGACCGGATCGATACCGGTCTGTTAGGCGACTTTGTC
>CAZLTI010000119.1:1765-9638 GCA_964562335.1 uncultured Pseudomonadota bacterium
GTCCATATGAATCTCTGCGGCTGTGATCATTTCCGGGGCTCCCCATCCGCGTTTGCCCCCTCCGACCGGGGTATTCGTATATACGATGTCGGACCGGAACGCATAGTAGGGGATGCGATACAGCCTGGGGATCTTGCTCTTCATGGCATCCGCATTGCTTACGGAGCTTGTGGCGTAGGCTCCGGCATCCAATAGCGTATCCACGCGAAACGACTTGATTTTGCCGCTTTTCGAGAAGAGGGAGCGGATTTTCGTTTGCGTGGCCGAGCGTATCATGGTGGAGACGATGCATTCGTAGCGATCCATCGTCAGTTTCACCGGCCGCTTCAAATCGTATGCCAGAAACGCCGTAATCGGCTCCACGATGGCCTCCTGCCGACCTCCGAACGATCCCCCTATCGGCACCTTTACGACGCGCACGTTGCTATATTCCATCTCCAATAGATCCGCCACTACGGTTCGGATACCGAAAGCACCTTGGCATCCCGCGTACAGGGTCAGCTTTCCTCCTTGCATGTCGGCCACGCAGCCGTGGGGTTCGAGAGCCGCATGGTGTACTTTGGCCGTTTTGACAACCGATTCGGTAATAACGTCTTCGATCTCCCCGGCCGCTTCCCTGCCCGTTTCGAACGCAAATCGGTGAAGCAGGTTTCCGCTTTCGTGAATCCTAGGCTGCGAAGCGTTCGGCGTTTCGAGAGGATTGATAACGGGCGGCAGCTTTTTGTATTCCACTCGAATCAGAGGAAGAGCACGTTTCGCCGTCTTCACGTCTTTGGCTACTACGACCGCAATGCGATCTCCCACGAATCGTACCCTGGAGGTCAGCAGCGTTTCGTCCTCCGGTGCCATCTTCTGTCGCGGCAGTATGCGATACCGGTTGTATCGCTTGGAGGGTACGTTTCGGTAGGTGAATACCTTGACGACTCCCGGTAGCGCTTCCGCCTCCCTGGTATCGATGGCCGCGATATCGGCATGGGCGATCGGACTTAACAGAAACTTGGCATGGAGCATATTGGGAAGCTTCATGTCGCTGCCGTAAAAGAGCGATCCCCTGGCCTTCTGCTCCGCATCGTGAATCGGATAGGACCTCCCGATATGTCTATAGGATGTTCTCATGGCGCAATTCTCCCAACTTTTTCCCAAGGGCTTCCGATAGGCGCCCAAAAAGCCGTTCCGTCCAAATTTCTCAAAGGCTCTTTACATCGGCCGACCGCTGGAATCGACCTGCGAAATGTTCCGCAAATTAGGAAATCCTCTTCCTCTATTCCGAAAAACGGTATCCCACGCCGTAGACGGATCGAATGATCTCCCGGTCCGGCAGATAGCGGTCGATTTTTTTTCTTAGATTTTTGACATGCGTGTCGATGGTTCGGTCGTATCCCTCGAAATCGTGGCCCAAAACTCTCGATATCAGCTCCTCGCGGGAGAATACCTTGTTGGGATGCTGCATCAGGATGTGAAGCAGACCGAATTCGCTTGGCGTCAAATCGAGCTTTTGGCCGTCGATCGACACCTCCCACGTGTCGCTATTCAGCGTAATGGGTTCGATGATCAGCAATCCGTCCTGCCGTTTCGGCTGCACTCTGCGGAAAACGGACTTGATTCGCGCGATCACCTCCCTGGGACTGAACGGTTTGCATATATAGTCGTCTGCGCCCAGCTCCAATCCGATGAGACGATCCACTTCGTCCACTTTGGCCGTGATCATGATAATCGGAACCTCCGAAAACTTTCTGATCTCCCGGCAGATTTCGGTTCCCTGTTTGCCGGGAAGCATCAGGTCCAAAAGGATCAAATCGGGAGGGTGCCGTTTGACGTGGGAAACTACCAGTGAACCGTTGTTGATCCATTTGTAGCTGAAACCGTTTTGAGCCAGATAGTCCCATATAATCGATGCGATTTTTTCTTCGTCTTCCACGATCAGTATTTTCTCCGAACCCATCTTTCACCTCTATCCTGTCGGCAGTCCGATTGTCAGTTGCAGTCCTCCGTTTTTGTTTTCCGCAGTTATGTAGCCGTTGTGAAGCTCCGCGATATGTTTGCAGATCGCCAGACCCAAGCCGCTGCCCCCTTTGACGCGGTTTCTTGAAGTTTCGACGCGATAGAGCCGATCGAACAGCAGCGGGATCGACTCTTCGGGTACGCCGGGGCCCGAATCCCGAAACAGAATCGCGATATGGGAGGCGTCGCTTTGGAAAACGATCTTCAACTCTCCCGGTTTGTCCGTATACCGCAGGGAGTTTTCCAAAATGTTGGAGAACAGCTGTTTCAACTTGATGGCATCTCCTTGAATGGCGGCCGGCACCCCTCCGCTTTCGGAAACCGTCAGCTCGATGCCGGCCCGATTGAATCGGGGGCGATAGATTTGGACGACCTCAAGAACGAATTTTTGAGGATCGATCAATTCCGTCCGCAAGGTAAGTCCTCCCGTTTCCGCCAACGAAAGCTCCCTCATATCGTTGACGATTTTATCGATATGGTGAATTTCGTAGGCCAACGATTCCAGATTCAACGGACGTATGCCGTCCTGGACGCTTTCGATTTCCCCCCGAAGGATAGTAAGGGGAGTTCCCAGTTCATGGGAAATGTCCGAAAACCACTGTTTTCGAAGCTCCTCGTATTTTTCCAGTGTCCGGGCCATTCGATTGAAATCGTCGGCCAGCTGGCCCAGTTCGTCGCTCGATTTCAGTTCGATGCGGGTATCGAACTTTCTTAGCGAGACATCCTTTGTGCCGCGCATGATCAATTTGATCGGACGCGTCAAATGGCGCGTCAACAGATATGCCACCAACGCGGCAAAAAGCAGAATGCCAATACCGGTGATATAGATGGCTTCGGTCTGCCCTCTCAAAAAGGAGATGTCGGTCGGATCTTGAAAATTCCTCATTTTCTCCACGCCCAGCCAACCGATCAGTCGGTTTTCAAGTAGGATCGGCTTCGTGAAGAAATGGTCGAAGTCGACTCCCCGACTGCGCGGGGCGATCGGCGTTTTGTCCCTGTCGAAAAGTGCGAGCCGTTTTCCGATTGCTCCAATCCGCCCCTTACGGCCGTGTCTGCGGAACGCATCGCGCCTCCTTGTCCATGGGTCGGGCTCGCCTCGGCCTTGAAACTCCGCTTTTTCGTCAAACAGTTTGCCGAGGTCGGACAGTATCGTGCGTTCGATAATGGCTCTCCACTCGCGGCCGTTGTTGTGGAGAAACTCCCAGCTCTGCCGTTGGTTGTAGATTTTTTTCAACTCTTCCGATACCGCCCGGTACGTTTCCAATTCAATTCGGTTCCGATAAAGTGCAAAGTTTTTGGCAGCGTAAAATTCCAGAATGAACACCATAAGACCGACGGTGGCAATGGAGGTCAGCAGAAACGATCCGAATATTTTGGGAAACAGTCGGATTTGGGGAAGACGCATTTCGGCTCTCCGTCGGTTGTGGGCAAAATGACGGTGAAATTCTCTTTAGGAACCTCTTTTTGGAGGCTCCTTGAACCTAATTCAATAGAAACGCTGCGTGTAGAGGGAGGGGATAAAGAGATGCCCTTTGCGCGGAATCGAAGCTGTTTCTCTCGATCGTTTTGGTCCGACCGCTCCGAATGCCCGCATTCGAATCTGCGGCATTCTCTTCTAAGGGGATGGCGGTTCTGCTCCGTCAGGCAGGTTTTATAGGAAGTTTCTGGATCGTGCCATTGCGCGCTTTCTCTCCTTGTGCCTGTTCTTTTCGGCCTCTTCGCGCTTCAATTTGTTGTATACGGAGGGTTTGGCATAATAGCGTCTCTTCTTCAACTCCTTGAACATGCCCTCTTTGATGAGAAGCCTTTTTAGCTTCTGCATCGCCTGCTCCACCTGATTGTTGATGACATTCACTTCCATCTTTTTCCTGTCCGTATGTTCCGTTTCCGGATCGATTCCCTGTCGGTTCGAGGAATCTTCCACTTTACGAATATGCCGATTTCTTCCGCTCGCCAATTCCGACGGGCCGTTAAAACCGCCTTTTTCGGAGGCTCCTTGAGATATTCGGGCTCCCCCCTCTACAACCTCGAAGACATACTGTTTCGGCGGATCTGTCAACGCAAAAATGGTCTTTCCTTTCCAGTTTTTATGTTCGGTCTGCCACTCCCTGCACAGTGGTCCGCCTCCCGGCACCGATTCGCGGCTCTATGCCAGGCTCTTCAGCAGATTGACCTTCTCCACCTCTCCCGCCACAACCAGGCGGTCCTCCTTTTTCAAAATGTATTCGGGTCCCGGAAAGGCACGAATCTCCGTCCCATGAGTCGTGCTCTCTTTGATGGACAAAATGCTTACTCCGTATTTTGCGCGAATATTCAGCTCCTTGATCGATCTGCCCAAAAAAGAGCGCGGCAGAGAGATTTCGGCAAGGGAATGGCCCTTCATAAAATGCACCTCCCCTTTCGTCTCCTGCAGCTGAATTCTATCCACCAGCGTCGATGCGATATCCTTGCGTTCGATCTCCTGGTTGTACATGTTCAGTATGTCGCTGCGCCATACCATCCCGAGCATTCTTTTCGGATTTTCGGCGTCGACGACGGGAAGTCCTGCGAAACCGCTTTGGTTCATTTTGTCCAGAGCCTCCTGACAGTTGGTATCGGGTGTGGCCTTCTCGAAATCTTTGACCGCAATATCCCGGGCGATGATCAGGTCCTGCAGATTCTGCATGTCGAATAGAAAACTCTTTATGTCGTGAATCGAGATCATTCCGACAAGCTCCCTCCTTTCGTTGAAAACGGCGAAATAGGGATCCTTTTTGGAGACGATTTGATTGACGATCTCGCCGAAGTTGCTGTTTTCTTCGATGGATTCGAAATCGGTCGTGACTACGTCGCGGACGAAGATCGACTTCATGATGTTGATCTCCGTTCCCTCCTTCAGTTTGATGTTTCTCAGCAGCAGTTTCAGGGTGTAGATCGATTCCCTGGACAGTTTGGAGGAAAAAATTGCGCTGATGATGCATGTGATCATCAAAGGCAGAATGATCTCGTACTCCTTGGTCAGTTCGAATACGATAATGATGGCCGTTATCGGCGCCCTGGTCGTGCCGGCCACCAACCCGCCCATCGCCACAAGGGCATACGCTCCGGGAGAGGCCGTAAAAGTCGGAAAATAGAGATGGACGAAGTGGCCGAAAAAGCAGCCCAGCATCGCCCCCATAAACAGCGAGGGAGCAAAGATGCCCCCGGAACCGCCGGAACCCAACGTGAACGAGGTTGCGACGATCTTGACGAATATCAGCCCAAGCGCCAGATACCAGAGCGTCCGCCCGTGGAGAGCGTCGTTGATCGAGTCGTAGCCGACTCCCATGATCTGGGGGAAAAGTAGCGCAATCGCTCCGATTACCAGTCCGCCGACGGCCGGCTTCAAATATTCGGGGAATTTGAACGTTTTGTCGAAAAGATCCTCGAATGCGTACAGCACCTTGATAAAGAGGTAGGAAACCAATCCCGCCAACAACCCTAGAATCGCGTAGAACAGCAGCTCCAAAGGATGTTCCAAAATGTAATCGGGAACTTCGAACGCGGCGAAATTTCCTTCGTAGTGATGGGAAATGACGGTTGCCGTCACGGACGATATCACGATGGGCGAAAACTGAATAAAGGCGAAATCCATCAGGATGATCTCGACGGCAAACAGGGCTCCGGCTATCGGCGCATTGAAGGCCGCCGCGATTCCGGCCGCCGCACCGCATCCGACCAGCGTCTTCATGCGGTTTCCCGAAATGCGAAAAAACTGCCCCACCGTAGAACCCAAGCTGGCTCCGATCTGAATGATCGGTCCCTCTCTTCCGACCGAGCCGCCGGTCCCTATGGTAACGGAGGATGCAAGCGCCTTGACGAATGCGACACGCGGCCGGATGACTCCGCCTTTCAGCAGTACCGACTGCATTACCTCCGGCACGCCGTGCCCCTTTGCTTCCGGTGCGAAATAGTGGATGAGCGGTCCGACCAGCAATCCGCCGACGACGGGAACGAAAACGATCAGGTACCAGGGCGATTGGGCGATATTTTCCAACAGGTGACCCTCTCCCGCAAAAGCGAAGTCGGAGATCGCCTTGATGAGAGATCGAATGGCGATGGCCCCGAACCCCGCCAAAATGCCGATAAAAATGGCCACGGCAATCATAAAAGTGTGCTCCGTCGTTTTTGCCCGGTCCACCATCTGCGCCGCAGCACGCGAACAGTAGCGATAGCCGCTCTTGATTTTTGTTCCCATCTTTTCGGCTGGAGTTTTACGTTATCGGTCGAAATTCGATCGGCCTCGGCAGAAGAAATTTTAGGAGATGGTTTATTATTCCTGCCGCTTTGGGTTCGATCAACCAAAAGCTTTCCGAATATGCCCTTTTTGCGGGTAAAGCAACCCTTTGTTTCGTCCGTGAATATCCTCTGTTGCCTTTCAAAAAATGTGAGGCTACTTTGACGTAGGAAATGCGTTCCGCCTAAGAGCGGATGTTGCTCAAATTCCTCTTTTTTGGATAGAGGGTGAAACTGTATCGTCCCTTCGATTTGGTGATTGTGGCCGTAACCGTCTGTATTTGCGGATTTGCGTTTTTGCAGTTTCGGGGAGCTGCCGGTTCTTTCGCCGAGGTGTACGTGGAGGGAAGGAAGGCGGCCACTTTTCGTCTGGAGGTGCCGGATCGGGAAAAAAGGATCGAAACGCCGATCGGCGTCGTTCATATTCGCTATGGAAACGGTTCGATTCGGGTAACGCAGTCTCCGTGCCTCCAAAAAATCTGCATTCTGCAGGGAGCCGCCCGGCACACGCACGATCGGATTATCTGCCTCCCGGCGCATTTGCATATCCGGCTCTTCAATCCCGAGGAGACGGACGCACAAAACGGCATCGATGCCATTACCTACTGAAAGCGCCCGCCATCCCGAATTGACGGCGGAAACCTTTGCACTTTGTCTGCTGTTGGCATCCTGCCTGCAGATATCGGAAAATCTGCTACCCAGAATTCCCGTTTTTCCCTGGCTCCGTCTGGGTTTGACCCACTTGATACTGCTGCCCTTTCTCCTGCGCTTCGGAGCCGGAAAAGCCTGCCTGCTGTTTATCTGCCGCAATGGTGTCACGCTGATATACGGCGGTCAGATTTTTAGCTCGTTTATCGTCAGCACGGCTTCCGGAATCGTTACTATGGGAGTTGTCGGCTACGGTGTGTGGTTTCTTTCCGATCGGAAAATAACGGGTCTACTGGGGGCAAGCGTCCTGCTGGCCGCTACCTTCAATTCCATGCAGCTTTTGGTGGCGGACCGTCTTTTCGTGCGCCATCTTGAGTTCTATTTTCAGTTGGCGCCCTTGCTCTTTTGGTCTGTCGTCAGCGGATCGACGATTGCCTTTTTGGTGCATAAAAACGAACGGGGATTCGACTTGATCTGTAGGGCGCAAGAGCGAATTCTCTTTCCGGCCGCACCTCTCCGTTACCTTTCCCGGTCATGGAAAAGCAACGGACTGCTGGCTATCGCCCTACTGTCCTTTATAGCGCTATTTTTTCTGCCTACTTCCGGGTATCAGCTGTCGGCTCTGGTACTCGTCATTTTTGTCGTTCGCTGGCGCAGCTTCAAAATCCTGCACTATGCCTGGCCGTTCTATTTTTACATCGCGTTTTTCCACCTGTTTCGCACCGACGGCGTCTATCTGTACAGAGACTGGATTACGCGGGAGGGATGGGACGCCTTCTCCTTTTACGCTTTGCGCACGACGAACGTCATTCTTTACGGGCAGTGGCTTTCCAGGCAGATCCCGCCATTTCGCACACGCTCTTTTGGCAGTTCATGGATCAAGGGAATGGGCTTCGCGATTCCCCTGATGCCTTCGCTGTTCGGTATCGGCCTCTCCCTGGGGAGATCGCTGCTGGCGCGTGCCTGCCGC
>CAZLTI010000120.1:0-9609 GCA_964562335.1 uncultured Pseudomonadota bacterium
GGCTGCCAATGATCTCCGAAAGAGCATCGTGACATGTTTCTTCTAGCGCATTTCATGCAAATACTTTATCGTTTCTCACTGTGGTGTCTCCCTTTTGTTCGTCTATTCGTTTACCGGTTAGTTCGACAAACAGAGGGGTACGCACCTCCTCCTCAAACGCAAGATTCGGCTACAATTCTTTTTTTGGTTTCATACAGGTCGGTTGGCTGTGACTTCCGTTATTGTCTTCTGGATAGTTTGCTGTTTGTACGTGGGCGGTTGGCTGCTTTGCTCCCTCTCCTTCTTTCGGCACAAAAGGGGTCTCCACCGGTCCGGAGAGTTTGTCTTGATGGCCGGTTTGGGTATTCATCTGCCGTATGCGGGCTTCGGCTTTATGCGACCCGAGTTCTCGCCGTTCTACACGATGGCGGGACTTCTGCTGATACTGTCCGTTTTGGTGATGGTCGTCTATTTCTCTCTCGACTATTTGTACGACAAGGAGATTTTCGAGATCATTTTCCCTCCGCTGGCGGTCTTTTTTTTGATGCTTTCCAATTTGTTTGTGCATCGGACCGTGGTCGATTCCCGCTTTATCAGCGAATCGACGGGCATCTACAAAGCCATGCTGTATGTCCATGCCTCCTGTTCCATGCTGGGGTATCTGCTGTTCGGCGTGGCATGCCTGACGTCGTTTTTCTTTCTGGTTCAGGAAAAGAGGATCAAGACGAAAAGACTGCTGCTGGCCGAGGCCAAAGTTCCGAGTTTGGGGTTTTTGGACCGTTTGAACCATCGCATGCTGTTGTCCGGTTTTTTGTTTCTGACGATCGGCCTGCTGGTTGGCGTGGGTATGAAGCTGTCCTTTACCGGCAAATACGAGGGTTTGGAGTTGAGGCAGGCAATTCCGCTGGCTACGTGGCTGCTCTACGCGGTTTTTCTGTTTGATCGAACCATTCGGGGACTGCAAGGCAAACCTACTGCGATTTGGGCGATTTTTGGCTTTTTGGCCGCGATGGTCTCCTTCGTTTACGAGATGATGATCCTAACGGCTTGATCGATCTCCCTTTTTTACTCTATAGAGTCGTTGACGAACGTTCCGCTTTTTCCTCCCGTCTTTTTGTAGAGTCCCGTTTTTTGAATGACGATCGACTTGTCCACCGCTTTGCACATGTCGTAAATGGTCAGACCGGCCACGGTCACGGCGGTTAGCGCCTCCATTTCGACTCCGGTCTTGGCCGTCGTGCGGACTTCGGATTGTATGAAAATCAGACACCTCTCCGCATCCATGCGTATATCGATATCGACCGAATCGATCGGAAGCGGGTGACACATCGGAATGAGCGTTCCGGTTTGTTTTGCCGCCAATATTCCGGCCGCTTTCGCCACCGTAAACGCGTCTCCCTTTTCCAGGGTGCCTTTTTCCAGCGTTTCGACCAAGTTGCGGCTAACGGACAGGATGCTCCTGGCGATTGCGGTTCTGGCTGTGACGCTTTTGCTTCCGATATCCACCATCTTTGCGCGTCCTGTGGAGGGGTCGAAATGGCTGAGTTTCGTTTTCATGTGGCTACGAATATTCTATCGGATCGTTTCGATGAAGGTTGAAATGTCGATGGGATTCCTGTGGAAATGACGGCTTATCCATCGAATTGTATGGGATTGCTGCCGAATCCACTTTTGAGTGGCTTTTCCGTCCCTTTCGACTACGAGAAATTCAACCGTGTCGACCGGATGCGAACGGGCCTTTTTCCGTAGGGATCGCACCTCTATCAAGTCGGGAAGAAATCTGCGAAAAAGGTCGCTCGACTCCGAAGAGACTTTTGTCTGAAGCTCTTTTCGCTGCCTTTTCCTGTATTGCAGCCAGTAGGGGATCGACTCGGCCAGCAGTCGGCCCAGTTCGACCCGTCGGCTTCCGTTGGCCCAATAGTGGTTGAGACGGTGAAACAGGCTCCGATAGAAGGTCGCCTTCTCCTTTCCGCTGTCGATTTTGGCGTAGTTTGCCGGAACGTGGGAGGGAAGAAGGTCGGGATTCGGTAGCTGTCTGTCAAGGCGGTAGTCAAGCACTGCGTTCTTGAACCGGCCGCTAGCGAAATATATGCGCTCGCCGCCCATCACCAGGAGATCCGCTCCGCTCCGCGAATTCGACAGTTCGACGCAAAACCGCTCCCGGAGCCGCTCGCAAGTCAGATATATCAGCTGAAAGGAGTCGAGCTTGCGGCATAGAGTCCTCTCGAAAGATTTCCGCATAGTCTGCTGTCTCAACTTGCCGATCCAGCCCTCCTTGCAGGATTCGTCCAGTGCCAACAGAGCAACGCATTCGCTATTGTTGAGGAGGGTCGTCAGAAAGTAGCTCTCTTCGCCGTTTTCCGGATAGTGCAGATTCAGGTGGCAACGCCAGCCCTTGCGGTAGGGGAAGATCGCCTCCGGGAGATTGTTCGCCTGATGCAGCACCCAGTTTGTCAGTAAGGTTTCCGAACAGGAGAAGTCCAACATCGATGGGAATCAATTGAAGTTCCGTCAATATGCGCCTGTCGAGACGTTCAGAACGCGCTACTCGCCAGATGGGCGCAGATATGCCTCCGCAGAAAACGTTCGATCCGCTCCGTCAAGAGCAGAGATTGTCTCTCTTTCGGTTTGATACGCACCATGCGACGCGACAGTTCGAGTTCGATTTGGTAGCCGAAATTGACATCCGTCGACTTAACGTTCCACAATTTTGGGGAGATCTTCTCGAAATTTCCCACCAATTGCAAAGCGTTCCGCCCGTTGGTAAACTGTTTTGCAAAGTTTTCGACGTTTTCGATCGCTGTCGGCAGTTCGATTTCAAGCGGACTGCATTCGAATCGAAAGGAGCGGCCGGCTACAATTCCATTTTCCCGAGGAATGTTTCTTTCCCTCAAATAGGCATATTTCTCCTTGAGAATTGCAAATATGCCGGAAACGACTTCAAGCAGCCCGGAAAGACGGCAAATATCGATCTGCATCAAGCCGTCGGAACGGAAGAGAAACGTTCCTTGAGAGCCTTCGGTGGAGTGTCCCGAAACGGATTCGACATTGAACCAGTTTTTGTGGACTTTCGCAAATTCCTCACAAATTTTCCGCGCAATTTCCCCTTTGATTTCTCCCTTCATGGTGATCGGGTTTCGGAAAACGGTCGGCAGTTGTTCCAGACGGTATCGAAAGGCTGTAATCGATACCAAATCCTCGGCGGTTTTCAGCAGAATCGGAGAACTAAAATAGCAGGGATCGATTCCGGAAAAGCTGCGGAGTCTTTGATTCAGGCGAAGACAGTCCGCTCTTGTGCCCCAGTAGTAAAGCAGATTGATATCTTCGTCCCGCAGGTCCATTAGGGCTTGAATGGCCTTTGTCCCCTTTTTTCCCTTTTCGGAGCAGACGGCGAACCGATTGTCGTCGTCCAACAGAAAGGCCGTCCCGGTCTTTTCCTCCAGCTCCGAAAGAAAAAGGCTGTGTCGGCTGAAACTGTCCAGCTCGTCGTATTCGTCGGGAGTGCTTTTATGGAAAAACTGAATCAGTTGATCGTTTCCTCCGGGTTGGAGAAAAGAGTAGTCGTTTTCGAAACTGATTCCACTCAGTTTCCGAATGCGGTCGGACAGTGCTGGGGCTAGTTGGAACACTGGCTGTATCCGATATCGGGTTGCTCGAATGCGCTTTCTCCGCTCGAAAGTTCCCGTAATTGATAGACGAATTCCTTCATTTAGTAAACCCGTTGCCATATGATAGGGCGAAGGGGGGTCTTGGAAAAACTCGATAGATTGCATCCCGTGGCCCACCATCCTCCGGCAGGCGAGTTGGCGGGGGAGTCGTCAAAAGGTCGCAAGCTGAAACGAGCGAACCAGATGGTTATGTAGGGTTGCAAGGTTGCTCTGCAGCAAAAAGGCCAAAACGGCAAGCACGATGGGAGAGAGATCGATTTTGGCACGCGGAAGAAAACGTTGCAGCGGTTTGATGAGAGGATCGATCAGATACATGATCGTTCGCGTGAAAGGGCTGTTCAGAGGAGAATTCACCATCGTCATGACAAACCAGATGATTGCCAGTATGAGAATGAAACCCGAAATCCGACTTGAAACGGATACAAGCGCTATCGTCAGGTAGAGGAAGATATCGAACAGAGCGGTATGAAGTTCGAAATTGCCCGTCAGACCGGTACCGACGGTATAGAACACACCCGGAACGGCAACTTCGCAATAGTATACCAGCATCAGGGCCGCGATCGGCGAAAAGAGGGATAGACTGTGCGGCAGTTGTCTCTCCACCCAGTTCCATAGCGGCATGGTGCAGCGATTGACAAAAAGAACGATCGGATTGAAGGGATCGGCATGTATCCAGCTGAGAACAAATGCCGCAATATGCAGCCAGGAATATATTTCCAGGGCAATGCGAATGTAGGAGGCAAATCCGAAAATGAGTTCGTGCATGTCTATTCGAATTCCCCGGTAATCGGTGGCAGGTATTGCAATTCCGAAACTTTGACGGCCTGGTTTCCTTTATAGCTTCCCTGGACGCCTTTGAACTTCGGCACTCCCTCGACCAGAATGTCCAGTGGTTGGTTGCTCTCCTGGTTGAGAATGATGATATCTCCGATTTTCATTTTGAGGAACTCGTCGACCGAAAGTTCCGCCTGCCCCAGCTCCACCAAAATATTGACGTAGGCCTCGCAGATGTTGTCCCGAAATCGATTCCCCCAGATATGATCCTCTTCGTTCTGATCGGCTTGGAAACCGGAATCCAGCTTGTTTCGTATCGGTTCGATCATGGAGTAGGGGATGCATACCGTTAGCGTCATGGGCGCCTTGCCCATTTCCACGTCGAAAGTGACCACTACCACAACTTCGCTTTGGGGGACAATGGCTACGAACTGGGGATTGATTTCGGCTCTCGTATAGGTAACCTGGACCGGAAAAACCGGTCTCCAGGCGTTTTGCATGTCTTCCAGCGCGCTGACGACAACGCGCTTTACGATTTTTTGTTCGATCGGCGTGAAGTCGCGGCCTTCGGCTTTGACTTCCAACTCCCCCGTACCGCCGAAGAATATGTCGATCAGCGTAAAAACCAGGCGCGTTTCCAGAACCATAATGGCATTTCCGCGCAGCGGATTCATCCTGAACAGATTCAAGGAGGAGGGAACGGGAAGAGTTTTCAGAAACTCGCCGAATTTGATGAGTTCCGTAGACCGGACGCTGATATCCACCACCTTTCGCAGCGCGGAGGAGAGCGTCAGCCGAAACATGCGGACGAACCGGTCGTGGATGATTTCCAGAGTCGGCATTCGGCCGCGGATGATTCTATCCTGACTTGTCAGATCGTAGGGAATGACGGCGTTGTCGTCGATATCGGGCATATCGAAGTCTTCTTCCGTATCCCCGCCCTCTATGCCTTTCAGCAGGGCGTCGACTTCGTTTTGGGACAGTACTTGCGACATTGCGTTGCCGGAGGGCTATCGGTTTTGAACAGGGGTTTGGCCACCCGTTTGAAAGAGGTGCCTCGACCGAACCCTTGAATCAATGCAAAGGAAATTCCATGTTGTCTCTTCAAGACATCAGGGAGTGCCAAATCTCTTCGTCGACCGGATCGAAAAACTTGCATCCGATCTTAAAACTCTTCCCGTTGTTCTCGATTCGGGCGATTTCAAACTCGAAATCGAGGACCGAGGAGTTGCTCTCGATAGGATCCTTGACGGATGCGGTAAGGGACTGACCGACTTTAAAGGGTTGGTTGGCCATAAAACTGAGACCTCCTGCGGAGTAGTCGAGCAGAGGAAAATCCCTTTCCCCGTCGCCCCCGTTCAGGCTGATGCTTCCCTTCGCGTCGTATCGCCTGTGCTTTCTTATTTTGGTGTAGTCCTCTTCGGAGAACTCCTTCTCTCCTAGAAGGTCGTTTTCCGAATCCTCCAGTTCGTAGTCCTTGTCGTCCAGTAGTACTTCCGCTTCCGGGTAGTCGCCAATGGGAGCTCCGTTTCCGGTATGGCTGTCTTCGTCCAAAAAAACGATGATGACGTTCGTCCGCTTTTCGATTTTCAACGGTTCCGAAAGTTTGATTTTGCTGTTGCTGAAGGTGCCTTTTATTGAAAACATCGTATCCTCGCTTTGAGTGCGATTGTCCGGGCAACCCCGGAGAGTTGCGGCAATTACGGTTGCGGTAGTTCCGTCCGACGGGAACGGACGGAACAAGAGACGCATCGGTACCGTTGCCGGACGAACGTATTCCGGCGATTTATTATCCGTTTCATGGGTGGATTTTAGACTATTTTGTCGAATTCGTAAAAGTAAATTTTCGGAGGTTTTTTCCATATTCCCGCAAAAGCCGTCGAATCTCCTCCCTTTTTTTTCCGCACCGATTTGCAGATTCGGCGGTTTGCTACTTCCAGGCGGTCCAGTCGAATTCCGGGGAGAGGTGCAGCGCGTTCGACCGACGTAGTTTGGCGCGCATTTGCGCTCCTATGGAAACGCGTCGTTTCGAGCGTCTGCCCAGCAAATGCAAGCCGGTTGCCGATACTTCGTAGGAGTCGTCCAGGATGGAGCGATAGGGCACAAAACCCTCCACGAAAGGTCGCTCGATCGTGACGAACGCTCCGTTTGCATGCAAGCCGGAAACGGTGGCGTCGAACGCATCTCCGATACGGTCCGACAGAAAGATAGCCTGTTTCAGACCGACGACTTTTCTTTCCGCCTTTGTTGCGCTTCTCTCCCTTTCCGAACAGTGATTTGCGATACGGGGAGAAAGTTTTGCCGAACTTTTCGATTCCAGAAACCGGGTTACGGCACGGTGGACGATCAGATCCGGATAGCGGCGAATAGGCGACGTAAAGTGGCAGTATTTGGAAACGGACAGTCCGAAATGAAACGAGGGAGCAATCTCGTATTTTGCCAAAGACATGACTTTCAGCAGATGGATTGCCGCGATGTCCGAAACTTCCGCCTGTCTCATTTGCGAAAGGATATCGTTAAAGTCCCTTCCGCAATTTAGCGCATTCGGTCGGAGGTTCAGATTCCGCAGGAGAGTCTTCGCCTCGCTTTTTTTTTGGGGCATCGGGGCTTTGTGGTTTCGCCATAGGATGGGAATCCGGTTTTTGTGGCAGAAGCGCCCGATATTCTCGTTGGCCTCGAGCATAAAATGTTCGATTGCCTTTCGAGTTCCCGTGGGCCTTATTTTTACAAAATCGACGACTCTTCCGGCCTGGTCCAACCGGCAGCGTTTTTCGGGAAGGGCAAAGTCGATCATTCCGCGCATTGTGCGTTTTTTTTCCAGTTTTCCGGCGATTTCGTTTGCAAGCGACAGCAATTCCGCGATTTTGTCCGCAGGTCTCCCTCCCTTTACAAGCCCGGTCTCCAACATATCGTCCGCCTCCTCGTAGCTCAATCGAGCGGCTATCCTGTTTATGCTCCTGTATGCGTTAAAGCGCACGGCTCTGCCGTCAAAACCTAAAACGATTTCGCAGGTCACCGTTTTGCGGTCGCGTCCCGCAATCAGGCTGCAGATGCCGCTACTCAACTCCTCCGGCAGCATGGGGAGGGCCCGTTCCGGCAGATAGGTGCTGACGCCCCTGGCGAAAGCGGCCCGGTCGATGGCGCTTCCGGCCTTGACGTAGTGTGCCACGTCCGCGACGGATACCCAAATGCGGTATCCTTGGGGGTCTCTTTCCGCATAGATGGCATCGTCGAAATCCCTTGCCTCCCGATCGTCGATGGTGACGAACGGCAGGCCTCTCAAATCCGTGCGATTTTCGCTTTTCGTGCGGAGCACAACGACGGGCACATTTTTGACCTCCCTGAGCACCGACCGGTCGAAACGGCGCAGGATGCCGTTGGACTTTAAGATTCGGTCGATTTGGCGCGCTTCGTCTATCTCCTCTTCGAACGTAGGGAGGATTTTCCCGCGTGGCGTACGCGACCCGTCGGGATATCGTGCGGTTTTCGTTCGGCTGACGAAGTACTTCCCGTTGCTTTTCCCGCAGATTCCCTTCCGCAGGAGTCGTCCGACTATTTTCCGAACCTGCGTTTTTCCCTTTCCCTTCAGGCGGAGGGAGGAGAGTATTTCCCCGATGCTTAGTCCTTTCGGCGAGGAGGATGCGAGAAGGCTCAAAAGGCGGCGGTCGGATGGTTTCATACAGCGGATACGAAGCGGTTCCTTCCTTTTCTTTTTCGCTTCTTCTCATCTTTGCGGCGATACAGGCGGACAAACTCCTCCTTGAAGTTGAGGAAGCTATCGTTCCCGATCGAACGGCGGATGTCTTTCATCAGCGCCAAATAGAAGGAGACGTTGTGGATCGAGGTCAGCGTCGAGCCGAGGATCTCATTGGAAGCAAAGAGGTGGTGGAGGTAGGCGCGTGTGAAGTTGCGGCAGGTGTAGCAGCGGCAGCTTGTGTCTACGGGGAATCTGTCCGTTTTGTATTCCCGTTTGGTGATGCGCAGTTTGCCGCAGCGGGTGAACAGCGTGGCGGAACGCGCATATTTCGTTGGAATTGCGCAGTCCATCATGTCGATTCCCCGCTCCACAGTTTCGAGAATGTCTTCGGGAAGGCCGACTCCCATCGCATATCGCGGTTTGTCGGAAGGGAGCAGATGCGCCGAAAAGTCCAGTGTCCTTTTCATGTTTTCGATCCCCTCTCCCACCGACAGCCCCCCAATTGCGTAGCCGGGAAGATCCAAGTCGATCATGGCTTTGATCCCCTCCTGTCTCAGATCCTTGAAAATGCCTCCCTGGCTGATGCCGAACAGGGCCTGGTCGTCTCTCCCGTGCGCCGCCTTGCATCGCTTCAGCCAGGCGGTCGTCCGACTTAGGGAGTGTCTGGCATACTCGTAGGTGGTGGGATGCTCCACGCATTCGTCGAATGCCATGATGATGTCGGCACCCAATTGATTTTGAATTCCGACCGACGTTTCCGGCGTGAAGCGAATTCGCTCTCCACTTTTGTTGTATCGGAATGTGACGCCATCGTCGTCGACTTTCCTGCCGGGCAGCGAAAACACCTGGAATCCTCCGGAATCCGTCAGAACCGATCTCTTCCAGTTCATAAACCGGTGCAGACCTCCCATTCTTTCGACCAGTGCCGCTCCGGGCCGGTTTGCCAGATGGTAGGCATTGGACAGAACGATTTGAGAGCCGGTTTCCTCCAGTTGAGCCGTCGTCATCGCTTTTACGGCTGCGGCCGTTCCGACGGGCATAAAGGCGGGAGTATCGATTTTTCCGTGCGGCGTTACGATTCTGCCCAGACGGGCTCCGCAGGGATCGGTGTCGAGCAGTCGAAAGGAAAATGGTGGCTTCATGAGGGTCTGCCGAGAGGAAAGGACAGGTTTGCAATAGAGGCCAGAATTGCAAAACCGGCGGTTTCCAGCAAGTGAAGAACGTTTCCGGTTCCTGTAATCTAATGGGCGACCCTTCCGTGTTATGACGATTTCGAGCAAAAACTCGCCGCTTCGCAGGAGAAAGGGATCGTTACGAACGGATTTCGACACATCGATGTAGGAGTCGATATATGGCGATCCGGCTTGTTTCGTTTGGGATCGTATGTTTCAATCGGATGTCCGGCCGAAATTCTTTGGTTTTCCGCGATTCGTCGCCGAAACGGTAAAAAGTCCCAGAACCGTCATTCCCGCGAAGGCGGGAATCTATAAT
>CAZLTI010000121.1:0-9495 GCA_964562335.1 uncultured Pseudomonadota bacterium
CTTTCTAGTCGACTCCCGCGACTCCTCGATCTTTTGATCCAGCGCCTTGATCTCCAGTCGGACTTTTTGCTCGGATTCCTTGATCTCCTTTCCGGTCGACTCTCTCAGTGCCGCGATCTCCATTCTAGTCGACTCCCGCGACTCCTCGATCTTCAGATCCAGCTCCTTGATCTCCAGACTGACTTTCTGCTCGGACTCCTTGATCTCCAGGCCGATAGCCGACCGGTTTCGTAGCGGTCCCTCTCTGACCAGGAAAAGCGCCCGAAAAAGCTGTTCGGCCTGCTCTTCGGTAAAGGTTGGTTTCAAAGCATCTACAAATTTCGAACTGTCGGCGACGGCTAAAGACATGGCTATAAAACGGATCGGGTTGCGATAGACTCCACTGAAAAAGCATGGGACGCATAACGTCGAATCGTATGTCTTTCAATCTACGACCGAATGGGACCAAAGTCAAATTTTTCTTCCCTCATCGTACCAATCCGCTATCTATCCCCATACATTCCCCGCCATATAAAAAACGACATCGATCTTCCACAGTGTGCCTCCCAGGTGCGATCCGAATTGACAACTCGTTTTCTGCTGTGGAACGTTACGGCAGACAATTCGGCTGCGTACCATGCACAGCTTTCTCAAACTCAACCCGTAACGGTACCATGGATCCAATCGAGCAACAGGTCAGGGAAGCCTTCGAACAGATTCCCTTCGGCAGCAATGGCGGCAACGTACTGGACAACAATGTCGTTCACTCTATGCATGTGGAGGGCAAGACAGCCCATCTGGTGCTGGTAATTCCGAAAGAGCAGGAGCAATTCCGGGAAGAAACGGTACAGCAGATCGAACAGGCACTTTTGCAGATAGAAGGCATAGAGAAGGTGGCGTTTCGCCATACGCAATCCGCCGAAGCCGCAGATGCGGAAAACGCGCGAGGAACGGAGCCGCAACGGGCGCAGTACCTAAACGGGTATCGAAACGTAGTCCTGGTTTCCAGCGGAAAGGGCGGCGTGGGGAAGTCGACTGTGGCTGTGAACCTCGCTTTGGCTTTGAAGAAATTGGGCAGGACGGTATCGTTGATGGATGCCGACGTTTACGGACCGTCACTTCCGACTATGCTGAAAGCCCGCGGCGAACCATTGACGGTAGAAAAGGATAAGATCAAACCGCTGCAAAGGCTGGGCATGGAATTTATGTCGATCGGCAATATGGTGGACGAAAATACCGCCGTCATCTGGCGCGGACCGATGGCCCACCAGGCGATAGAGCAGGTGTTGCGCGACTCCGCCTGGCCGGGCGGCGACTATATGATTGTCGATCTGCCTCCGGGAACGGGAGACGTGCAGATTACCGTCGCCCAACTGACCCGTGCCAGCGGGGCTATCGTAGTTTGTACGCCTCAGGACGTCGCGCTGCTGGACGCCCGCAAAGCCATGGGCATGTTCGAAAAGATGAATATTCCTATCCTGGGCTTGGTCGAAAACATGAGCTCCTTCGTCTGCCCCAAGTGTGGAGCCGAAACGCCGATTTTCAGCAAAGGCGGTACCCAAAAGGAAAGCGAGAAGAGGGAGTTGCCCTTTCTAGGCAGAATCCCCATCGACATGGATATCCGACTGGGCAGCGACAGCGGCGAACCGGTCGTCGACACCATGCCGCACTCCGCCATCGCCAAAACCTTTCACGAGATAGCGCAATCGCTGATCGACTCAACCGAAATATAAAACGAACGATTTTAACGTTGCCTGCCATGCTTTTTCCGTTGGTATCCACCCGCATTCATCCCGTTACCGGAAAGCCGTCAAATGCCCGATCGATGGCCGTATCGCATGCCGACTCGCCGTAGCATGGGACTTGACGGCATCGCAACTTTTTGCCGATTCGTTACGACTGGCTTTTGTATTGTCCGGGCGTTGCCGCTACGATCTTTTTAAAGTTTCTATGAAAATGGCTCTGATCTGCAAAACCGAGATCGGTCGCTATGGAAGCTATTTTTTCACCGTTCTTCAACAGCTGTTTTGCTCTATTGATACGCAGCACAATTTGATAGGCATGGGGGGTAATTCCATACCGTTTTCTGAAGGAATGAATTAAATAATACTCGCTCATCCCCGAAATTTTTGCAATTTCCGGGATGGACAGGTTCTTGTCGAAATTGTCCGATATAAATTGAAAGGCAATATCCAATGCGTTTTTGGAAGCCTTTTCGACCGAATGCCCATTGCTATACTTGAGATACAACCTGGAAAAAAACTCCACGGCAATCTCCTCTTGCGCGATAGAAGACTCGTTCTCGACCAAGCTGCGAACCAAATACTGGAAATCCTCGTATAAACGGGGACAATCGCTCCGATTTTTTTGAAATGGCTGGTAAGTATCTATTTTCGAACCGGACAGGGAGCGCTGCAAATTGGTCAGCCAGTCGGGATCGACATACAGCATTTTATAACTCCAGTTCGTACCCCTCGCCGGGTTACACGAATGCGCCTCTTCCGGATTGATCATTACCGTCGAGCCCCGATAGATCGTCTGTTTTTCGTTGCGGTGGCAATATTCGCTCATCCCGCCGCCGTCCACAACGCCAACGGAAAACTCCCGGTGCGTATGCTTCTTGTAGCAGGCTCCGGTATTCACGGAATATCGCAATTCGAAAGGCAGGGCAGGCGATCTGACGTACCGGGGCATTAAGTCGATCAAAGTGGGGACCTTTTGTCAATTTGATGAAAAAAACAGGTACACTACCGTCAGGGCAAGCAATGCTCCCATTAGCCCATTGAAGACTTTGTAGTGGACAGGATGCTCCAGCAGTCTACCGATTGCGGAGCCAAAAACAGCCCAAGTCGAAATGCAGCCGTAACACACGACAAAGAAAACCAGGCAAAATATCCCCAGTTTTTCGAGTGAAATCGCTCCGTGTACGGAAAACATCGCTATCCCGGATAACGAGACAACCCAAGCCTTGGGGTTTGACCATTGACACAGCAAACCTTGGACAAAGCTTGGCGCTTTTTTCCTTTTACTGTGATTTCGCCGAAAATTCCCACTTGTTGCGACCTTATAAGCCATATATAGAAGAAAAAGCCCTCCCGCATAGCCAAGAGCTTTGCTCATGGTTTGCGAATCGTAAAACACTTCGACAATTCCCAATCCCAACAAGCCGAGCATGGAGACGAACCCGACTGTTGCACCCAGTATATGTGGGATTGTTTTTATATAACCATGATTGGTCCCTGCCACAGTCGCTACAATGTTTACCGGTCCTGGAGATAGCGATGTAACAAGCGCAAACATGACCATAGCTCCCAAAATAGACATAAAACTATCCTAAAACTCCGTTATTTCGCCACCTCCATTGATAAAGCGATGTTCCTGCAAGCCTGCTCGCAAGTATTTCTCATTTTACCAATCTCAATTGTCCCGTGTGTTTATTTACGATTTTCTTGGGTCCAAAAACAAGGATTCCAAGATAGGTGATTTCTTCGGATTTTGTGACAGCCAGTTTTTCCGAATAGGCTCTATAGTTCTTTGTACTTTGAGCAACGTTGGAAAAGTCAATCAGAGTCGTTTCATTTTTTAATAATGACCTTAACTTTACTATTTCATCCGTGGTGCCCGAAAGTATCGGTATCGGAATTGTAGTAATTCCCGTATGAACTTCACCATTGTAATCGCAATTATCACTACCTATTAGTTCGGGATGCAATTTGCCGAGCGATAAAGTGAGTACGGCGGCTGTATTTGCCATAAGTCCTTGCGGTAGAGTTCGGTCAATTACCACAACACATTTGTCATTGCTCATTTATGTTATTCCTTTACGAGTTTGCATTTTTTATCGCCCATGGGTTCGCATTTATGTGCTATTACGCCATACTCCTCAATATCTGAGGAGTGAAAGAGATTTATGATAAAATTCCTTTTAGCAGCGGGAAACCAAACGGTATTGTACAAAATTGTTTTTTTGACAAGAGTGACGAAGCAGTAAAAAGTCCTAGAACCGTCATTCCCGCGAAGGTTGGAATCTCTAGTCAACTGGTTTTATTAGATTCCCGCCTTCGCGGGAATGACAATCCGCGCAATTTTCGACTTTTTACCGGTTCATCAAGAGTGAAGAAGCGGTAAAAATCCGTATCGGGGGGAATTTCCGCGTCTTGTCCCTATTATTGACAAATGCCGATTCTCCCATCTACTATGCGAACATATTATAACGGAAACACACTACCGGGAGGAAAGAGATGAGGTTACACAGTTACATAACGGGCAAACGTTTTTGGGCGGACATTCTGGCTGCCGCCATTTTTTTGGGACTGATTGGCACGCCTGCCGCCGCCACGGAAAAAATTGCTGTGGGCGCCTTGCGCTTCACATCGCATGCCGCAACTTTCGTCGCCTTTGAAAGAGGATATTTCAAGGCCCAGGGGCTGGATGTGGAGATCAAGTTTTTTCAGGCCGCGCAGCCCATTGCCGTAGCCATTGCATCGGGCGATGTGGACTTTGGCATCGCCCCGATATCCGGCGGTATGATCAACCTGGCGGACAAGGGGACTATCAAGGTGATCGGCGGCGTACTGCACGAGGAACCCGGTATCGACGGACAGATGATCCTTGCCTCCAAAAAGGCCTATGATGCGGGACTGACCAGCCCTGCCGGGTTTAGGGGGAAAACTTTTGGCATCACCCAGGCTGGATCCTCCTTTCACTATGTGGCACACAAGATCGCCGACAGAGAGGGATTTCCCAGAAGCGACATCAAGGTAAAACCGCTGCAAAAGGTCGGTGCGATTATCGGGGCCCTAAAATCCGGTCAAATCGACGGATGGTCCATTGTGCCTCACATCGCCAAAGTTCTGGTAAAGGGACCTTCGGTTAAATTGATCGGCAAAGTGTCCGATTATATCCCGGACTATCAGGTAACCACCGTATTCACGTCGAAAAAAAATGCGGAACAAAAAAAGAAGTTGGTGACCCAATTTCTGATTGCCTTCTCCCAAGGCGGAGATGACTTCAACGCAGCCCTGGTGGACAAAACCGCAGGCGATGCAGCGGCCGAAGCCATGATCAAGCTGATTCACAAATATGTGTATGTGGACCGACCCTACGACAAGGCAGCGCCCGCCATACGAAACGGCGCCATGCGCATCAACAGGAATGCCAGATTGAATCTTTCCAGCGTCAAGGATCAATTGGCCTGGTTTAAGTCCGAAAATCTGGTTTCCAAAGATATCACTATCGACGAGCTGGTTGATCCAAGTTTTGTCGAAACCTATTGAAAACGCCAAAGAGTAAAAGACAACCCCACCCTTTGATGGAACTTGTTCTACAAAATGTAACCCATGCCTATGGCGACCTGGCCGTACTGGACGATATCAGTTTCCGCGTGAAAAAGGGGGAAATCGTCTGCATTATCGGTCCGTCCGGGTGCGGCAAATCCACCCTGCTGCGAATTGTCGGGGGTTTGGAAAGGCCGGACGACGGGGAAGTACTGCTGTCGGGAGAGCCGCCTGGGGCGTCCTTCAATCCGCTAACCTATATATTCCAGGACTTTGCCCTTCTGCCCTGGAGAACGGTGGCAGGCAACGTCAGCCTGGCCCTGGAAGACCATCCCATCAAAAAGGAAGCCTTGCAGACCATCATCGACGATGTCCTTGCCCGCACCCATCTCAGCGAGTTTGGAAACGCGCTGCCCCGTCAGCTGTCCGGCGGGATGAAGCAAAGGGTGGCCATTGCCCGCGCGCTTGCCACAAAACCTGCGGTGATGCTGATGGACGAACCCCTTTCGGCCCTGGACAGCCAGACCCGGGAACTTTTGATGGACGACCTGATCGATCTGTGGGATCGCGAATCCTTCGGCGCCGTTTATGTCACCCACAACCTCCACGAAGCGGTTCGGCTAGGGCACAAAATCGTGGCCCTTTCCCGCAGACCGGGCCGGGTGCACGATATCATTCGGATAAACAAGCCCCTAAAAGAGCGCAGCAGTACGGACGGCGATCTGGAAGAGATACGGCAGCATCTCTGGGGATTGATGCGCAAGGAAGCCCGCGTGGCGGAAAGAGAGTTGCTCAGTGCCTGAGGATAAAATCAGCCCCGTCCCTTTCCGGGGAGGCGGATTTACGCACACACCGGTGCCGGTTGTCTCCATTATGGCGTTTGTGTGTCTGATTGGTTTCTGGGAATCGGGCACGCGCCTCGGTTTTATCAGCAACTTGATCCTGCCCGCGCCGTCCGAAGCGCTTGCCGCGTTTTGGCAACTTGTGCAGACCGGCATGTTGTGGAAACACATGAGCGCATCCCTGATCCGCCTGATTTCGGGATGGACGCTTGGCTCCCTTCTCGGTATTGCAACGGGGCTCGTCATCGGGCTGATCAGTCTTGCCAGAGCGGGACTGTCTCCGTTGATTTCCGCGCTTTTCCCCATTCCCAAGATCGCTCTGCTTCCGCTGTTTATCATCTGGTTCGGTATCGGCGAGGGGTCGAAAATTGCTACCATCGTTTTCGGTACCTTCTTTCCCACCGTTATATCGACCTATAGCGGGGTGGACAACGTCGACCGCAGCCTGATTCGGATGGGACAGTCCTTCGGTCTTTCCCGGCTGTCGATCATGCGAAAGATCGTTTTCCCCGGAGCCCTGCCCGCCATTCTTGCGGGGTTCAGGATCTCCGCCTCCATTGGTATCATTCTGCTGGTGGCAGCGGAGATGATCGGAGCCGAATTTGGCATCGGCGCCTACATCCTGTTGGCAGGAAGCCTGATGGCCACCGACCAGTTGATCGCGGGCGTCTCCATTCTCTCTCTTATGGGACTGACCATCGCCTTTCTCATCGGCAGAGCGGAAAAATATCTCTTGCAGTGGCGTAACTGAAAAAGGATTTTTTACGGAAGATGTGCACCGTCGCAGCAAACCACCGAACCGATTTCAGATGGTAAATATGAGGCTCTGTTGACAATTGGCATATAACTTATTGAATTAACGTGGAGTTGATAGGTGTTAAATACAAGCAGTCTAAAAAAGGCAGTCGATGCACTGGACCGTTCCATAGAAGTTGCGGAAAAAAGAGGGAACGAGATGGATAGCGAACTGTTTGAAACTGTAAAAGCCGGTGTTATCCAGAATTTTGAAGTCGCTTACGAATTATGCTGGAAATTCATTCGACGATGGATAGCAGAAAACCGAACACCGGAAGAGGCAACCAACTTCCGAACTAGAAAAGAGCTGTTCAGGCAAGCGGCTCGTATTGGACTGATACATGATCCGCTACTTTGGTTTGCATATGGAGACGCTCGAAATCTTACGTCTCACGTATATGACGGTAAGAAAGCGGATATAGTGTATCAAACTGCAATAGGCTTTTCACAAGATGCCAAATATTTGTTGAAGCAGTTGGAAGCCAATAATGATTGATATTGAATCAGGTTATCTGATTGAAATAAAAAATACATTACAAGATATTGTTCCAAATTGCGACGTATTGGTCTATGGCTCGCGTGTTAGAGGAAATGCACTAAAGTATTCTGATTTGGACTTGGTAGTCGTCGGGAGAGAAAAACTTGATTGGCGTATCATTGAGGAGCTAAAGGATGCGTTTGCGGAATCCGATTTGCCCTATAGGGTCGATGTTTTAGATTGGAATGCGATATCCAAGGAATTTCAAAAAGCAATTGAAAAACACCATGAAACTATCCAAAGGGCGAAAGACTAACAGGATCCGGAACGGCATAGACCCTTTCAATGCCATCGAAAGACAATATGGAGGCGCCTCCCGAAAGTCGAGAGCCTACGCTGCCGTTGCTTAAAGGGGATGTGCACAGAGAGACAAAAAAGGTGGGATCATTGCAATTTCAGCCGATCGATAGGGACGGAGAGGCACGCGCCGGAATACTCCATGTGGCGGGACAGAGTATCGAGACGCCGGTTTTTATGCCCGTCGGCACCAATGCCACCGTCAAGGCCGTCACTGTCGAGGAGTTGAAATCCATCGGATATCGTCTCATTCTCGGCAACACCTACCACCTGAATTTGCGGCTGGGAGACGGCATCATCAAAAAACTGGGCGGTCTGCATCGCTTTATGAACTGGAGTCGGGCGATTCTGACCGACAGCGGAGGATTCCAGATTTTTTCCCTGGGCAGGCTCAACAAAGTCACGGAGGAGGGCGTTCTCTTTCAAAACCATCTGGACGGGAAGAAAATTGCCCTGACCCCGGAACGCTCCATCGAAATCCAGGAAAATCTCGGATCGGACATTATGATGGTGCTGGACGAGTGTTTGGGACTGCCCGTCGAACGCGAAACAGCCCAAATATCCGTCGAGCGCACGACAAGGTGGGCAAAGCGATGCTTCGAGGCGAGAAGGTCCGCCGCCGCTCTGTTTGCCGTTGTGCAGGGAGCCGACTATGACGACCTAAGAATCGAATCCGCCCAATGCCTGGCGGAAACGGATTTCGACGGTTTTGCCATCGGCGGCCTCAGCGTCGGAGAAGAGCGGGAGACTATGTACCGTATCGTCCGGTTGACGGCACCCCGCCTGCCCCGCGACAAGCCCCGGTATTTGATGGGAGTCGGCGAACCGGTGGATCTGCTGGAAAGCATCGCAGCGGGTATTGACATGTTCGACTGCGTTATGGCCACCCGCAACGCCCGCAACGGCTGCCTGTTCACAAGCGACGGCAAAATCTCCATCAAACGGGCGCAGTACAAAGAGGACGGCGCTCCCATAGAGGAGGACTGCACCTGCGAGGTCTGCCAAAACTACTCGCGAGCCTATCTGAGGCATCTCTACCGGGCAAACGAAATTCTATCCTCCAGACTGAACAGCTATCACAACCTGCACTTCTTCAAACGGCTGATGGAAGAGGCCCGAACGGCCATCTTGAAAAAACGATACGACCGGTTTAAAAGGGATTTTATAACGCGCTATCGAAAGTAGGACAACCAAAAGACAGTTGCTCCGCCACCTTCCATCTGCCGCTATCGCCAGACCGGACGAACATTGCGATTCCCATCCCCGAACGGCGCGTCTATGCGACAAAAAAGGGAACGGACCCTGTTTGCACTTTATCCCGACATCGAAAAAGTGGTTGTTTACGGTTCCCGTGCGCTAGGAAATTGCAAGGAGGGCTCCGACATCGATCTGACCATCGTAGGGAAAGCGTTACATCGCAAAAAGCTCAACAGGATCATCCTGGCTTTGGACGACCTGATGCCGCCTTGGCAGATCGACCTATCGCTGTTCCACGATATCGACAATGCCGAACTGGTAGACCAATACAAAGAGTCGGACGCGATCTCTACGTCAAAGGCGAAGGAATGGAAACACCGGGGTTACATTGACAGAGCGGCGGGATGCTCCCTATCATCGCGGCAAGAAATCTCAAAAAATCTCAAACGAGCGGGAATAGCTCAGTCGGTAGAGCACCAGCTTCCCAAGCTGGGGGCCGCGGGTTCGAACCCCGTTTCCCGCTCCACCGTCCATGGGGCTTCGGATCGCGGCAAAGATCGAATGTTTCGGC
>CAZLTI010000122.1:0-9345 GCA_964562335.1 uncultured Pseudomonadota bacterium
TGGTTTTATTGGATTCCCGTTCTTTGCTCAAAGGTTCGCAAATTCAGTGCGGGAATGACAATCCGCGCAATTTTCGACTTTTTACCGGTTCATCAACTTTGATAAACCGGGCCGGTTCCCGTTCAAACTCTGTCGGCTAATTCGTCAGCTCTTTCCAGGTACTCTTCACTTTTTCCATCCCCGATTCGATGATTCCCATCGGATCTTCCCCTATTATCTCCAGAAAGGATTCCGGCAGATTCTCCCTGGCCCAATCGTTGACCGTCGGTACATATTTTATCGTCGCGATAGCCGCGATCGCCAAAACTGCTAGCCAAATCAGCTTCTTCATCTGCTTTTCCGTTCAAGAGAGTGTCAATTCCGAGCTTTCGGTACGTCCCCGGCGGGCGGCCCATAGCGAATTCTGCGCTTTCGGGTAGGAAAACGAATTTATGGCTTGTTTCCCCTTACAAATATCGCATATTTTGACTATCATCCCTTTAAGGAATTGTCGAAAACTCGATATGTTTGCCGTACCGTAGCCTGTTTGGGAGTCTGGTCCGCACGAAATGGAGCACCGGCAGTAGGTCGAATTCATTTTCCCGAATGGGCGAAACAGTTCCCTCGGCGCTTTTCGGAGGTTTCTTACCCCATATGGAGAAAAAAATCAAATCGAGACAGAGGAGAAAGAACCATGGTGACGGAAGAACTGATTCCATCGATCGATAAAAGAATATCGACCTGGCTGGAGCTGCAGCGCAAAAAAAGAGCCGAGAGTAAATCTCCTCCCGTGATTACGGTTTCCCGCGAGTTCGGATGCGAGGGATATGCTCTGGCGGAAGAGCTGAAAGAGATTCTCGATGAAAAAACGGAGCATCCATGGACCATCTTCGACAATGCTCTCATCAAAATGATCCTGGAGGACAGGGACTACTCAAAACACCTGCTCGAATCGCTGGGAGAGCGAGCCCAATTTATGGACGATCTGATCGATATGATATCGCCCTCATGGGATTCGGAAGAGGAGGCCTTTCAATCGATTGTCGAATCCGTTTTTTCCATAGCCCACAAGGGGTACGCCATCATTGTCGGTCGCGGTGCCTTTTTCATCACTCGGAATTTGCCCAACTGCCATCACATTCGGCTCGTAGCCCCGCTGGAGTTCAGAGCCCAAGCCATATCGGACAGACTGAACGTTTCCCAAGAGGAGGCCGTGGAGATCGTCAAAAGGAAAGAGGAGGAGCGTGCCCTGTTTCTGAAACGATTCCTCAATTGCGAACTCTCGGCGGACCAGTTCCACGTTGTTTTCAACAGCAGTAAGGCGCCGATCAAACATATCGCCAAAACATTTGCGAATTTCATCGGCGAGCTTGACCAAACAGGATAATGTCCGACGCTTCAGGCGACTATCGCTTCAAAGTCCAAATATATTACGAAGATACGGACCACTCGGGCGTTGTCTACCATGCAAACTACCTGAAGTATTTCGAACGGGCCAGAGAGGCCGTTATCGGTGCCGAAAGGCTCGTGGACCTCTGGTATGGAGAGGGACTCGGATTCGCAGTATACAAAGCGGATTTGACATATCACAAAGGCGCCCGTTTCGGCGAGATTCTGACGATTCGCAGCCGGTTCGCAAAGGATGGACGGTATCGCATCGTCTGGAATCAGTCGGCTTGGCAGGAAAACTCCGGGAAACCGTCCGTCGAAGCGGTCATTCATCTGGTCTGCGTAGACAGGGAGAAAAAACTTCGCCCTCTACCGGACATGGAGATCTCCTGCGATCATCTTCATGGCGAGTAGACCGACGGAAGTTTCCCGCAGTGCGACATTCGCAAATTCCTGCGTTTGAAGGAACTTCCGAAAAATCCGATATAGAGCCCGATCTCTCTCGGTCACCTTTCGGTTTTCAATATCCGGGAGTTGCACCGATTCCCGTATCCACCCTGACGTTGATTCCGGTAATTCCCGAAGCCGCATCCGAGCTCAGAAATAGCACCGCCTGGCACACCTCTTCCGTTTTTACCAACCTCCTCAGCGGAGATGCCGATCTGTATCGATTCACTCCGTCGGGCCAATCCCTCTCGATTCCCTCCCTGTCAATCAGTCCGGGAGAGACCACATTCACCCTTATCCCCTCCGGTCCCAATTCCAGCGCCGCAGCCCTGGAATACTGGAGCAGGCCGCCTTTCGATGCGTCGTAGTGGCTGTGCAGGGGAGCCGGTGCGTCCGCTTCGATGGAAGCAATGTTGACGATGGCCGCGCTGCTTCCAATGCGGTCCCTTTGGCGTTTTTTCACCAGCTGCAATGTGCATAGATGCGGCGCCTTCACATTGACGGCCATCATTTCGTCCCATTTGCCTCCGTCGATATCCTGCAGACGGGCGGTCGGTTGAAGTGCCGCATTGTTCACCAATATATCCACCTTTTCCGTAATCCCGTAGATTGAATCGAAGAGTCGTTCGATTTCCGCCTCTTGACTCAGATCGGCCTCCGAAAGAAGGGGAGTATGGGGCAGAGTTTCCGAAAATCCTGCCATAAAACCGTCAATTTTCCGAACGGCAAGCACCACTTGGGCGGACGCCTCTGCAAAACTCTTCGCCAAATCTCTGCCTAACACGCCGCCGGCACCGGTAATCAGTACGGTCTTTCCGGAAAAATCGTAGGCTATTTCCCTTTTTTCCATACTCCGCCCCCTACTCCTTGCGGCTTAACGCTTCGATAACCGTTTTACGGTGGGGGAAGTCGCGGATCAACCTGTCCGAATCCGCCAAGGCAAAGTCCCTTTTCGTAAATGCCGGTGCCATTGTGGTTCCGAGCAGTGCCCACTCCCCTTCGCACAACCTCGAACCCTGTACGCACCCTGCCGGAACCGTCAGTTGGGGAGTCTCTCCCCTTTCCAATCGGTTTCCCAAAACGACCCTTCTACACTCCCTCCCTTCCAAAAAGAAAAGCCAAATCTCGACGGACGATCCGCAATAGAAATGATACACTTCGTCCGTAGGAAGAGAGTGGAGTGCCGAAAACCCCTTTTCTCCTTTCGTGAGCAGAAAATATATTGCCGAGCCAGCAGGTTTGGGTTCGTGGTATTTCTCTTGAATTTGCGCCCCCTCCAGGAGCAGATCGGAGAGCCACGTCTGCCTGTAGAATCCGCCCTCTCCCTGCAACGGCGTCAAATCGAGCCGCTCGATCACCTCCTCTGCTTTCATCCCAGCCATTTTTTCCTCCCGGAGCTCAAGCTACCGCAAATCCCGTATTAAAATCCCGCCTGGCTTCTGGAGGAGGGAATCTTCAGCTTGCCGGAAGCGATATCTCTTTTGGCATCGGCAACCGCCTTTTTTACCTCGGCGGGCACGGCCGAGTCCAGTGCATGAAAAGGAGCGATATCGATAGCGCCTTCCGCTACGCCGTATACCCTGTTGGTTCCTCCCTGAAACTTCCCGGCAAGAGCATCCTGGATCGTCAGGTAGGTGGCTACGGTGGTTCCTTTTAACGCGGAGGTCAGGACATGGTCGGGAGCGAATCGGTTTTGATCCACATCCGCACCGATAGCCAGAATACCGGCCTCCTTGGCACCGTCAATCACGCCCATGCCGGTCAGACCGGCCAGTTGAATCACAATGTCGGCACCCTGTTCGACAAGTGCCAGCGTTGCCTCCTTGCCTTTGGCGGGGTCGCCGAAGGTTCCCGTCACGATGCTCTTCACCTCGCAGTCGGGATTGACCGACTTCACACCGGCCCAATATCCTACCTGATAGCGTTCCACCGGTGGGATATCCATTCCCAAAACTGCCCCCACCACGTTTTTGTCGTTCAATTTGTCGGATCTAGCCGCATATTTTTTGGTCATGTATCCGGCCACGATACCGGCCAGATAGCCGGATTCGTGTTCCTTCCAGGTGATTCCCATCAGGTTTTTGGGCGATTTGGCAGGGTCGAACCAAAGATCGATACCTGCATACATGGTGTTGGGATTGTTCTCGGCCGCTTCGAGCGCAGCTTCCGCCATCAGAAATCCAACCGCAAAGATCAGGCCGGCTCCGTCCTCTGCCAGACCGGAAAGATTGGGAACAAAATCGGTCATCGCTTTGGGTTCGATAACCCGCACGCTTATGCTCCCCTCTTCGGCCGCCTGTTTCATCCCTGCATAAACACCGTCGTTGAAGGAGCCGTCTCCCAGTCCGTTTACGTCCGTTGCCATGCCGACAATCATCTTTTTGTCCGCCAAGACATTCGCCGTAAGAAATGGAACCAGCAAAACTGCCGCTACCAACGCTTTTTTCAATGTTCGTTTCATGTTTTCTCCTTTGGGTTAGTCCGCATCTCTTTCAATCCGAAAATCGTTGCCTAGGTCGCCCGGAGCCCTGGACCGTTTTACCAGCCCAGCTACTGCGATCACGGTGATGAGATAGGGAAAGACAAGAAAAAGCTCCGACGGAATGTCCAGCGTGCTGACCACCTGGAATCGCAGTTGCAGAGCATCCACAAAACCGAAAACGATCGAGGCCAGAAATGCACCGACGGCATTCCAACCGCCCGATATATTGGCTGCCAAAGCGATAAAACCGCGACCTCCGGTCATCCCCTCCGTAAAGGAGCGACCGTTTTCAATGGCCAGATAGGCACCGGCCAATCCGGACAGCAACCCGGAAATGAGCACGGCAGTATAGCGAATCCGTTTGACCGACCTCCCCAGGGTCTCCAAAGCCAACGGATGCTCTCCCACGGCTCGAACGTGAAGTCCGAAGGTAGTTCTCTTCATCATCCAGGCAAGCAGCACTACCAGGAGCAGGGAAAGATATACGATGGGGGTCTGGTTGAAAAGGACCCTGCCGAAGAATGGAATCTCGGCAAGCAGGGGAATAGCCCAGCGGAATTCGCCGAGAGAAACCGGGACCGGATCGGACGTTCCGGGATGCCCGTAGCAGAGCACCATCAAAAAACGGGTGGCGCCAAAGGCCAGGATATCGATTACCGCACCGGAAATCACCTGGTTGAGGTGGAGAGTGATCGAGGCCCAAGCATGCAGGAGGGAAAGCAATCCACCGGCAAACACTCCGCCAAGCATTCCCAACCAGGGGTTTCCGGTAACCAGCGTTACGTAGGCGGCAAAAAAGGCGCCGAACAGCATCAGCCCCTCCATGGCAATATTGATAATGCCGGATCGCTCGCAGACAACCGCTCCCACGGCTGCCAGGGTGATCGGCGTGGAAAGCCTCAAAGTAGCCGCTAGCAGGTCTGCATTCAAGATCGACAGCAGTTCGTTCATGTCGTGGCCCCGCCTCTCTTCAGATAGCTTTTTATCCTATGTCCCATGCTGCTATAGATGTATTTCGCCAGGATCAGAAAGAGAATGATCCCCTTGATAATCTCCACAATAGAGTTGGGAATCTGTTCGGTTCTGGCCATATATTGCCCTCCCGCATCCAGGGAGCCCCAGAGAAGAGCAGTAAAAATAACGCCGATGGGATTGTTGGCCGCCAGCAGCGCTACGGCTATTCCGTTCCAGCCATATCCGGCATTCAAATTTTCGAACATGCGATGATCCAAACCCAACACCTGGTTGACGCCGGAAAAACCGGCCAGCAGTCCGGAGATCAACAGGGCGAAAACGATATTGCGTCCGATGGAAATGCCCTGGGTTCTGGCTGCCTCCGGGTTCAATCCCACCGCCCTGATTTCAAATCCTATTTTTGTGCGGTAGAGCAGATAGTGCACCGCCAGAGCGACCAGGATGGCAATCAGAATTCCTATGTGCAATCGATAGTTGGCGTCGGGCAGGAAGTCGCGAAAACGCGGCAGCCAGTTGGATTTCAAAATAGGATCGGTGACATAGGGATGCCTGGAGGTGGCCGGATCCCCGCCGTTGGCCCGGATGAAAATATTCGTCAGATACTTGATGCTGTAGGCAAACATCATGGTGGTCACTACTTCGTGGGCTCCCGTTTTGACCTTCAGTATCGCGGGAATATAGTTGCAGGAAGCCCCCAACGCTCCACCGATCAGAAAGATCAGGGGTATAGCGACCCAGGCGGAAAAACCGAGGTGAACTCCCAGCCAAACTGCCGCCATCGCTCCGACATAGTACTGCCCCTCGGCACCGATGTTGAACAGCCCGGCATTAAAGGCGAAAGCTACGGCAAGACCGGTGAATATCAACGGAGTGGCATTCAATACCGAAATGTGCCAATTTTTGATCAGCCCCCCGTAAAATAGTGCCCCCAGTCCCTTGATCGGATCGTAACCGGTGCCAGCCATAATGAGGGCCCCCAAAACAATGGCGGCCGAAATACCGACAAACGGAATCCCTAGAGCGTTTCTCCCTCTTTTCAAACTCTCTTTGAATCCTGCGGTCCCCTTTTTTTGCGATTCCGCTACGATATACAAAACTGCCGCCCCCAAGAGCAGGAATCCTCCGGAAAAGTAGGATGCGGAATAGAGAACCGCTCCTCCGGCGGCAAGCGCGACGATACCGACCCACAAAATATGCTTCGTTTTCATGATGTGCGTCTCTCTCTTTTGCCGCCGCCGGTCATATGGAATCCCACTGTCTTTTCGTCGGTCTCTTCCGGATTCAACTCCTTGACGATCCTCCCCTCGTACAGGACCAGAATGCGGTCGGCCAGCGAGAAGATCTCTTCCAATTCGAGCGAAATCAGCAGGATTCCGACATCTTTGCCGCGCATCTCCAGAATCCGGGAATGGACATATTCGATCGCCCCCACATCCAATCCGCGGGTGGGTTGGCAGACGAGCAGAAACTTCGGCTCTCTCGTTATTTCGCGGGCCAGTATGACCTTTTGCTGGTTGCCGCCCGACAGGTTGGTTGCCGGGTCGTTCACGGAAGCGGCCCTAATGTCGAAATCCTCCGCCAACTTCTCCGCATACCGTTCAATTTCCTCCCTTTGCAGGGTTATTCCTTTTACCCAGGGTCTTTTGCGATGTTTCCCCATCAATATGTTTTCCGCAACGGAAAAGGGCAGAATCAGCCCGGAGCGGTGTCGGTCGGCAGGAACATAGGATATCCCGTTTTCGATGCGCTTTCGAGTCGACATGGCGGTGATCTCCCGGCCGTCATAGAGCAGCTTGCCGGACTGAACGTCGGCAAGTCCCATGACCGCTTCCGCCAGCTCCTTTTGGCCGTTGCCGTCGACACCGGCAATCCCCACGATTTCGCCCGGCCTCACCTTCAGGGAAAGTTCCCGCAACACCTGCAAACCCTTTGTATTGCCGACCGCCAGATTGTCGATTTCAAAAAGGGGAGTCTCCAGTGCCCTGTGTTTCTCTTTGGCTACCGACAGCACGACATTGCGCCCCACCATCAAATTGGCCAGTTCCTCCTTGCCGGTCTCTTTGGCGCGGCATTCGCCGGATACTCTGCCGTGCCGCAAAATATATACCCGGTCGGAGATGGCTTTCACCTCCTCCAGTTTGTGGGTAATCACAATAATGGAGGTCCCGGAATCGCGCAGGGTTTTGATCACGGAAAAGAGGTCCTCCACCTCCTGCGGCGTCAATACGGAGGTGGGTTCGTCCAGAATGAGGATTCGTGCCTTGCGGTACAGCGCCTTTAGTATTTCCACCCTCTGCTGCAACCCGACGGAAAGATCTTCGATCAAGACATCCGGATCGACTTCCAGTCCAAACTTTGAGGAGAGTTCCCTCACATCGTCCGCAGCCGTTTTGTAGTCGACGACTCCTCCCTTTGCCGGTTCCATGCCCAGTATAATGTTCTCCGTCACCGTCAGATTGTCCACCAGCATAAAATGCTGATGAACCATCCCCAATCCGCACTCGATGGCTTCCCGCGGAGAGCGGAACGAAACCTCCTTTCCGTTCAGCAGAATCGAACCGGCGGACGGCCTATACAAGCCGTAGAGAACGTTCATCAGGGTCGATTTACCGGCACCGTTCTCCCCCAGCAGAGCAATGATTTCTCCCTTGTACAGCTTCAGGTTGATATTTTCGTTGGCCAGCACCCGAGGAAACCGCTTGCTCAAATTGCAAGTCTCCAAAATGACGCTCTTTTGGCAAGTCATTACCGATCCTTTCCTTGGATTCCCTCTCTTTGCTCAAAGTATCGCAAATTCAGTGCGAGAACGACAACTCGTGCAATTTTCGACTTTTTACCGGTTCATCAAGCAATATTATGAACAAAAAACGGACATTCGACACCAAAGCCGATAGGGCAACCGGCCGACCGAAGAAGCTATAGAAAAGCCCTGTCCAGCAGATGATGGCAGGCACAATCCCGATTTTCCTCAAGCAGATCGACCGCCTTTGCCAGGATGCTCCCTATTTGGGACATCTTTTTCTTCATGATTTCCGCCACCTCGGTTGCCGTAATGGCGGACTCGCCGATACCGGCCCCCAAGTTGCTGACGATTCCCACTGCGCAATAACAGAACTCCGCTTCCCGCGCAAGAACCACTTCGGGATAGTTGGTTTGTCCCACCAAATCTCCCCCCATCTTTTGCAGCAGTTTGATTTCCGCACCGGATTCGAAACGGGGACCCTCCATGCAGCAGTAGACCGCGCCATCCTTTATCGTCTGTCCCAATGCTTTGCCGGCTTTGCCGACATATTCTCCTAGTCGTTTGCAATAGGGCTCCGTATTGTCGACGTGTCCGACAAGCTTGCCTCCCGTTCCGTCCAAAAAGGTCTCCTTTCGATTTTTGGTAAATTCCAAAAACTGGTCGAGCAGCACCAAATCTCCCACCCCGTACTTGGGATTGATAGAGCCGCTGCAGGCAGTAGCGAACACCTGCCGTACTCCCAGTTTCTTCAACGCGGCGATATTGGCCCGATAGTTGATCCGGCCGGGAGCTAACCCGTGATCGCGGCCGTGCCTGGTCAAAAATGCCACCCTTTTGGCATGGAGCTCTCCCACGTTCACGGAGGCCGAACCATATTCCGTTTCGACTTCGATCGGCTTCAAATCGCCAATTCCTTCCAAATCGTAAATCCCGGTTCCGCCTATAATGGCCGTTTGCACTGCTGTCATTTCGATTTTCTCGTAAATGTATCGTCTCTCCCGCTCTCTCCCTCCATAGCTTTCAATAGCGACTCCCAACCCTCCCTACCACCCGGCAGTTGAAGCTGTTCGGCAAGATCCGCCAAAGCATCGAGCGCCTGAGCCAAATTACTTTTTTTGGCCATACGGTATGCCCTAATCCAAACCTGAAGCGCCTCGGCATCATCGCAATTTAGCCTATGGATATGTCCCATATTAAATAAACTGCTACAGATTCCTGCTCTGTCTCCGATCTCCTGGCTGATGGCCAGAGAGCTCTTCAGGTACTCCAGGGCCGTAGCATAGTCGCCGCAGGCATGATAGATTTGAGAAATATAGTTTAGGGACCTGCC
>CAZLTI010000123.1:0-9301 GCA_964562335.1 uncultured Pseudomonadota bacterium
TCTTTTTGCCGGTTTCTCTCAACTGCTCGTCGGTCTTCTTCATCTGCTCGTCGGTTTTCTTCTGCTGCTCGTCGGTCTTCTTCATCTGCTCGTCGGTCTTCTTCTGCTGCTCGTCGGTCTTCTTCTGCTGCTCCCTAAATTCCCGCTGCTGCTCGCTAAATTCCCGCTGCTGCTCGCTAAATTCCCGCTGCTGCATACTCGTTTCCCGCTGCGAGACGCGCAGCTCTTTGATCGCCCTGAAGTTGTCGGCGATAAGCTCCCTAAGCTCCTGGTCTGTCATGTCGAAGTCCTCCGTTTCAACCCTCCCTCGGTTTTCCTCCATTGTCGTATATCGCCGCTTCCTGCGCAAGACAAAAACGATCCCGTCCTCTCCACATGCACCCGAGAAGTTTAATGCCAATTCAAGTGAAGGCTCTATAGTCGCCCTTCGGTCCGACTTTTACCGATCGCATAGCCCACTCCAAGACTCGCGGGAAAATGCTACCTGCGTTTTCCTTTATCCGAAAGATATAAAAAAAAGCCTTTTTTCCGTCAGCAGTTTGGAGTCGGATCAAGTTATCTATTTGATAATATTTATATTTGACCTATATATTAGCCATACTTATTCCTTAAAAATCTATTTTATGCGGCAAAAAACTGAATTTAAAGACTACCTATAACGAAGCAACTGGCCGACCTGTGACGATTCCCGTTCTTTGCTCAGATTCCCGCCTTTGCGGGAATGACGAAACGTGCGGGAATGACGAAACGTGCGGGAACGATGAAATGTGCGGGAATGACGGTTCTGGGACTTTTTACCGGTTGATCAGTTTTGGCTGGCAGAAAATATCTCCACCTGTTTACAATAGCTTCGATGCAGTGGGGAAAGAGATCGTTCGGCGTTTCATCGGGGTGCATGCGCGACGGAACGAATGGAAAAAATCAAATTGGAGTGAAGAGATGACGATAAAAGTCGGGATAAACGGGTTTGGTCGTATTGGCCGTTTGGCCTTTCGTATCATGATGGATAGGGAGGCCTTTGAGGTTGTGGGAATCAACGATTTAATCGATGTGGAGTATATGGCATATATGCTGAAGTACGACTCCACTCACGGAGGTTTTGGCGGAGAGATCGGCGTGGAAGCGGGCTGTTTGGTAGTTAACGGTCAAAGGATACGCGTTACGGCAGAGCGAAATCCCGCCGATTTGAGATGGGGGGATGTCGGAGCGGAATATGTGATCGAATCGACCGGTCTGTTTAAGGATATCGAAAAGGCGGGCCTGCATATCAAGGCCGGAGCCAAGAAGGTCGCCATATCGGCGCCCTCTCCCGATGCCCCCATGTTTGTGATGGGAGTCAATCACGAGGAGTACAGCCCCTCCGTAGACGTTTTCTCGAATGCCTCCTGCACCACCAATTGCCTGGCTCCCGTAGCGAAAGTGCTGCATGAAAACTGGGGAATTGTCGAAGGTCTGATGACGACCGTGCATGCCGTTACCGCTACGCAGAAGTCGATCGACAGTCCCTCGTTGAAGGACTGGCGCGGCGGCAGAGGGGCCTTTCAAAATATCATCCCCTCCTCTACCGGTGCGGCAAAAGCGGTCGGCAAGGTCATTCCCTCCATGAACGGCAAGCTCACCGGTATGTCGATGCGCGTACCCACCCCCAACGTTTCGGTTGTCGATTTGACCGTGCGGTTGGAGAAACCCACCTCCTACGAGGGAATAAAAGGAGCTATGAAAGAGGCGTCGGAAGGTTCTTTAAAGGGGATTCTGGGGTATACGGAAGATGCCGTCGTGTCGACGGATTTCATGACCGATCCGAGAACCTCGATATTCGACGCTGGAGCGGGTATCGGCCTGAACGACAACTTCCACAAAGTGATCAGTTGGTACGATAACGAGTGGGGATATTCCAACAAAATAGTCGATCTGATCGCCTATGCAAATTCCAGAGGCTAAAAAAAATGGCCGAAGAGAGAAGACGGTTCAGCCGTGTCCGGTTTCAGTCCGGTTGTAGCGTGACGTTCGGGGAGCGGCAATTTTCGGGATCGCTTGCAGACATATCCTTGAAGGGAGCGCTCCTCTCCTTTTTCGAGAGGCTTCCGGCCGGTCGGGGAGACTCGTGCAAATTTGAAATGAGTTTGGGCGGAACGGAAATTGTCCTCTCCTTGGACGCCAATGTAGTCTTTACGACGAAGGAACGGATCGGCATTCGGTTCGGCGCCGTCGACCTGGAAAGCATGATACATCTGCGCAGGTTGATGGAGCTAAATACAGGGGATGCGACCAAAGTCCAGAAAGAGCTGTTTTACATGATGGCCTCGAGGAGATAGGATTGCCTAAGAAATGAACGGACCCTTCCGTTTTGATCGGAGATGCGGGAGCCGATCGGCAAAAAGCGGCTGCCTCCTTTCCGCCAACGCATTCGTTTTCCTTCTCTACATCTTCATCCGGTGGCGTCTGTATTGAGAGAGCTGTTTTGCGCTTCCTTTCACATCCCTTTTTTTCCGTTGTGTTCGACAAAAAACACCCCCCTTTTAGCGGACAGTAGCGAATAACGATGAGAACACCCCAAATACCGGCCTCCAAACGATCCGATTTTTCCAGCATGCTCGACATCGACAGGCTGTCGCAAAAGCTGCTTAAACTGGAAACCAAGCTGAACTCGAATATACCCTCCACGCTATGGATAAGCGATCTGCACGGTGAAGGCGATCGGTTCAAATCCATTCTGCGCGGAAGGTTCGGCATGCTGTACCGGACCTGCATCGAGGCTTTGCCGAAAACGTTTAGCGTCAAAAAAATCCAGCTCCTGGTGAGGATCATACGGAAGCAGGCATATGTGCACGACGACGACATCACGCTCGATATGCAGGATGTGATCATGAGTCTGGTGCAAATACTGAAATACAGGCTCAGCAATATCGACCGTCATTTGGACGAGGTGCTTCTGCCGGAGTTTAGGGAAACCGTTCGAAGGCTGATTTCCGGGCTGCCCGTACCCGACCCGGTCTACGAAGAGAGGATCATCTCCTCCCGGCTGATATTCCATTTGGCGCGCACCATCAAACTCGTTCTTTTGGATCATATTATGGTGTTGGGGGATATTTTCGACAGGGGCTCCCAACCCGATAAAATCATTCGGTTTTTAAGCTCGCGACCCTATCGGAACATTGTCGACTTCGTATTTGGGAACCACGATATTCTGTGGATGGGTGCCGCAGCCGGAAACCGGTCGCTAATAGCGGAAGCAATGAGAATCACCTGCCGGTACGATCATTTCGATTTGCTGCGTCGACTCGGTTTCGACACCCGCAAACTGGAGGAGTTTTCGCGGAACGTCTATCCCCCGGAAAAGGCGACCGGTACCTTTAAGGCGAAGACGGCACCTGCGCGTTGCATGGAAAAGGCGCTGGCCATCATGCAGTTTAAGCTTGAGGAGCAGACGATTCGCAATCATCCGGAATTCGAAATGGAATCGAGACTATGGCTGTCTCGCCTTGCCGATCTGCTCAAGAGAGGCGATACGGACAGCCTGAGCGACATCCATTTCCCGACGGTCGATCTGGACAGCCCGCAGGAGCTGACGCGGGAGGAAAAGGGGGTTATGGACGATCTGGAGAAACAGTTCGTCTCCAATCGCAAACTCAAACGGCTGTTGCGATATTTCTTCCGGTACGGAGAGACCTATAAGATCCATCACGACATCCTGAATGTGCATGCTTTGATCCCCTCTACCAAGGATGGGGAGTTCGACGAATTTCTCGACAGAAGGGGAAAGGAGCTACTCGACCATATTCAAAAGACCATCAGGAAAATCGGCAGAGCCTATCTGTCGAATCGCAAGCAGAGCGAGAGCGACCTGGCGCTGATGTTCTACCTCTGGTGCGGCCCGAAATCGCCGTTTTTCGGCAAGGAGGCGATGAAAACGTTCGAACGGTACTTCTGCAAGGAAACGTCGAGCCATAAGGAGAGGACGCTGTACTGGGCAGCGAATTTGCGCTCGGACAGGTTCAAGCGAAAAATTATGGAGGAGTTCGGCATCGGAAAGGTTGTTTTCGGCCACACGCCGGTCGATGTGACGAAGGGCTACAATATGGCAAGCAGGGACGGAATTGCCATCAATATCGACGGCGGGTTTGCCGCCGCGTACTACAATCGCGGCCATGCGTTGGTTCAAACTCCCTTTCAGCTGTACGGAATCATCCTGCCGACACCGGAAGAGATCGAGCAGGCTTCGCTATCTTCGGATACCGTACCGCTTTCGGTAGAAATTATCGAACGCTTCTCCGACCCCGTAAAGGTCAAGGACACGTCTTCGGCCAAAGTGCTGTGGGAAAAAAGGGACGAGCTTCTGGAGGAGCTGGGGAAAGGGAGTCCGGTTCATCAATGGTGAAATATGGATAAGAACTACGGAATGGAAATCGTCAGGGCGACCGAAATCGCAGCGCTGAATTCGGCTCGGCTCCAGGGGCTCGGTAGTGTCGACGATATTTTGAATTCGGCTCGGGAGACCGCGTTTCGGACGTTGAATCGTATCGGCATAGACGGGAAGGTGAAAAACGATCGGTTCAGTCGCAGAAAAAACACCGTCCCTTTTCCCGATACGATCGGTTCGGGAGGACCGAAAATGGATGTGATGATAGTCGCTCTGGAGGGTCTCGATGCGGCGGCCAGCGGCAAGAACAATGCGATGTCCTGCGCCGCTATCGCCAACGACGGCGGCATTCAGTCCGTTCCCAACCTAAGCATGTACAAGATCGTGGTAAATTCGGACGCATACGGGGTCGTCGATATCAATCAATCCCCCTCCATCAACATCAAACGTGTGGCCAGGGCGTTGAAGAAGTATACGGAAAGCACTACCGTCTGCATTCTCGAACAGGCGCGGCACGAACGGCTGATCCATGAGGTGCAGACATGCGGAGCAAGAATCAAACTCATTTCCGAAGGGGAAATTTCGGGCTGTCTGGCAGCTTTGACGAATCGGAAGATCGATCTGTTCATGGGATACGGATTTGCACCGGAGGCGGTAATGGTTGCCGCTGCAATCAAGTGCCTGGGAGGGTACTTCGAGGGCAGGATTTTTTACGAGAACGAAAGAGACAAGGATTTGGCCCGTTCTCATGGAATTGCGGATTTCGAGAAAATCTACAAGGTCGAAGATTTGATTCGGACGGATGAAATCTCCTTTGCGGCCACCGGAATAACCGACGGGGAATTCCTCGAAGGGATCCAATTCACTTCCGGTGGAGCCGTTACCCGATCGTTTGTCGTCAGGGGCGAAACCCATACCTATCGGAAGCTGGAAACGACGCACTTTTTCGACCACAAGCCCATCTATTAGAAGAGACGGGCAACTAAGCTGGCCCAAAAACGGTCATTCCCGCACGTTTCGTCATTCCTGCACTGAATTTGCGATACTTTGAGCAAAGAACAGGAATCTAGTACTTGCATCCGGGAACGCGATTTTTGACGATATGTCATTCCCGCGCAGGCGGGAATCTTGTAAAGCCCGATTTTGGGCAAATCCGCACATTGGAGTCATTCCTGCAATTTATCGACTTTTTATCGGTTCATCATGTTCAAAAATAGGCAGTTGATTCTCCTCTTGGGCGGAGCGGTTTTGCTGGCAGGCATATCGCTGTTTGTCTACGTGAACCTTTCCCCGGTGTTTCCCGCGCATGTTCCCTCCTCCGAGGATTCTGCAACCAACGCGGAGGCGTACCGGGAGCGCAAGAAGCTGTTCGAGCGATATACGCGGACCATCGAGGAAAATCATGGGGGGCTGCTGCTTGCCGAAGAGACGAAGCCGTCGTTATCCGGCAGCGATATATCGCGGAACGGGAAAACGGAGTTTCTGCACCGATATAAATATTTCGACAAAAAACTGATATTCAACCTGACGAAGCACTTTTCCCAGCAGGAGAAGCTGGGATATCGAATTCTGGAGCCAAAGCCGGCTCCCGGACTTTCGGCATCCTATCGATTCAAGATCGAGTTTATTTTCAAAACGGAGGATTGGGTTGGGGTATTTATTCAGACGACCGATTCCATAGTCGAGCAGTACGAAGAGCCGATGATCAAAGAAACGGTCGATTTGGAGCCTGCGGAATCGGACGGGGATATCCATCCGAAAGTGCCGGTCCGTTCCGAGGACAATGTGGGAAAACTGGCTATCATCATCGACGATCTGGGCTACAGCATGGGCATTCTCTATAAGTTTGTCGAATTGAAGTATCCCCTGACCTACTCCATCCTGCCGAACCTCGAATACACCCTGGAAACCGCAGAACTCATTCGCGAAAACAACTACGAGATGCTGCTGCACCTGCCGATGCAGCCCGAAGGCTGGCCGGGGATAAATCCCGGACCGGGAGCTTTGATGATAGAGGACAACGAGGAGGTTCTGGCTCGAAAACTGGAAATCAATCTACTTTCCGTTAGGTATGCGGTTGGCGCGAACAACCATATGGGTTCGGCGTTTACCAAATATGGAGAAGGCTTGGAATCGGTGATGGAGATTCTGAAAAGAGAAGAGCTGTTTTTCGTCGATAGTAAAACCGCTCCGGGAAATGCGGCGCGGGATGTCGCCTACCGCTATAAAGTTCCCTATCTATCGCGCAACATATTTCTGGACAATCATCAGGACGAGGAGAAGATCAAACGCCAGCTCTATAAAGCCGTCGATATCGCAAAAAGGTATGGACAGGCGATCGCTATCGGGCATCCCTATCTATCCACGCTTAGAGTCCTTGCCGGCGATCTGCCGATACTGGAAAGACGGGGAATTCGAGTTGTGCCCGTGAGCAGTTTGATTTGAGGGTGGCGGCGGGGAACTTTTGCCATTCCCGTTGCATTTCAGTCGATAGGGATCGTCTCGGCCGCCCTTTTTTTCGATTTGGACCTGCCGAGTTTCGACATCTTTTTCGAGTAGCCGGGAAGAGTCGCATGAAGTGCGACGGACCGCTCTACCATCGATTCGTTTTGGATTTGGTTGATCGGATCGTACAGGCTGTCGTGCGCCGAAACCGGATCGATTTGCGGTTTTGAAGCAAACATCGTGTTGTACTGCAATCCGTCCAGCATCCTCCTGCGTGTGACCTCCTTCTTTTTGGAGCGTCTGAGCAACGTTTCTATCTCTTTGAAAACAAGGGGCTCGGTAATCGTCAGATAGCTGTCGCTGCTTTCGTCGTAAGCAATGAAGTTGTGATGCAGGATGTTCGCTATATTGTAGTATACGTAGTCGATTATCTTCTTTCCCGTTTTTAGCGGGAAAAAGAGACAAAAGCGATTTGTATCTCCTCCCCGCGAGACAATCCGATAGCCGACACGAATGTCCAACCCCTTGCGGATTGTCTTGGAAAGAACACCTTTGCCCGGTTTGGGAACCTCATACCTGCCGGTTATCGGAACGTTTTTGAAATGCTCTCCCGGCGTGTCCGGCCAACTCCGAAAAAAGAGCAGCAGTTCCTCTGTCTCCCGTCGCAAAACGCTAACGGCCCTATCCTCCAGGGTCGGATCTGCTGATGCGGGAAGAGAGGTTTTTGGATCGATAGGGAAACGGAACACGGAAAGCCTTTGGCACAGCTCCTGGGCAAAACCGCGCAGAACGCTATCCCGATCCAATTCGAAAGGAATGGCCAATATGCTCCTTTCGGCATTGCATAAAGGAGTGACGAGGCTCAATTGTACGGCGGGCTCTATTTGTAGGATACTGCGCAGATATTCCGTCAGAAGCGCAATTGTCTCCTCCTTTTTGTCATACGCGGTAATTTCGTCTCTCTCCGGCACGCTTTTTCGATCCGGGACCGGGTTGTTGGGGGTTCGGGTCGTTTCAGCCATTGGATCTCCGCTTTAAAAAACAACGCTTCAATTCATGGAAAAAACAGTACGGAAAAACTGCCCTCTTTCAGGATTGGGTGCCCTGTTTTCCCGAATGGCGACAAACAGCATCCGAATTTGTCGATTTCCTGGTAGACGGTAGTGATCGGAACGTATGTTGTCAACAGGCATCGATATGGATCTTTCTCGCTGTTATACCCGTTGAAAATTGGTTTATGCCGTTCGCTCGCCTGCGGCCCATTGGAGATAAAATGATCGAACAAGGAAAATGAAGCAGAACGAACAAAACGATGATACATCGGGGAGGGATAAAAACGAGATGGTATGGTTAATCTGTTGTAATCATTGCATTGTTCATGCCAAGTTCTACACTTTTCGGTGTTGTCGAAAACTGTTCGTTCAAAAAGGAATCTCTGAAAAACTTGAGATTTTGCTGTGCCATGGCCAGTTTGGAAATACTGTTCTCGTGAAGTTAAGCACCCAGAATTGGAACTCTGTTTTTCAACGCTGTAAAAACCTTGATAGCCAGAAAATTAAAATCCTCTTTGGAACAGATGTGTTCCACCGTCTCGGCAAGAAAATCGGCTTTGTCTTGTTGTCCTTGAGCAACTAGGATTCCCGCTTTTATTGCCCAAGGCGAAACATTGTTTCCATTGGCCGAGATTGCCTTATTGCAAAATTCCTCAGCCTGCTCAATGTCTCCTCTTTCAATGGAGGTTTTTGCTTCGTTGGAGTATTCTATGGACAATGCCTTTAATTTTTTTTCGGCACGGACATCACTTTCATAGTGGGGCTGCATGTGTTCGTCTACCCATAGGGTAAAGTGCGGTCTACTTGGGAAAGGACCGGCGGCAAATCCTGTTATTCTACCCGATTGGATGAGGAAATCAAATTCCTTTTGGTTCGAGATAGTAGCTCCACAGACCATATCCTCTTTGATGCTGAAAGGCGGCAGCAAAAACCGATCATCGCTTCCCTTACGTCGAAATATGGGCGGCACAATACTCGGAGCATGATTCTGCGCAAGTACGTCGGCATATCCGACAACTTCAAGTGTATCAATGGAGTACATCGTAATTTATTCCTGATGAACCGGTAAAAAATCGAAAATTGCGCAGATTGTTTTTCCCGCACGAATTGTTTTTCCTGCACAGGCGGGAATCTGAGCAAAGAACGGGAATCTCGTGCGTTTACTTTGCAATCGGAAATGGACAAAGTTGTCATTCCCGCAAAGGCGGGAATCTAATAAAACCAGTTGATTATAGATTCCCACTTTCGTGGGAATGACGCTTCAGTGCAATTTCGGACTTTTTATCGCTTCGTCAAAATTAGCTTTCCGGGTGCTCAGTAAACATCCTGCGTATCTTTTCCGGCAGTGGATTGCCGGTTACTCGTTGCCAACCGCCATTCAGCACCTCTACTCCTCCCAGTTCGGCGGATAAAACAAACAGGCGTGCCGGAGCGGCAATGTGAC
>CAZLTI010000124.1:0-9265 GCA_964562335.1 uncultured Pseudomonadota bacterium
GCGCCTTCGGCAGAACGATGTCGGAATCCTTTTTCCGCAGGTTGAACAGAAGGGCCGTCTTTCCGATCTTTTGCGCCAGATGGCAGGGCACCTTGGATGTCAGTTCGTTCGCCGTCCGGTCGAGATCGTCCGGGGCGGAGCGGAGCAGTTTGATCTTCACGAGTTCGTGATCTTCGATCGTTCTGCGAACCTGCCGGATCAGTTTGTCGGTCAATCCTCCTTTTCCGATTAGGATCAACGGTTTCAGAGCATGGCCCCGAGCTCTAAGAAAGCGTATTTGTCTGGTCGTCAACGTTGTCGGTCTAAGCGTCATGATGTAGGCAGGGAAGTCCGTGAATGCAAGTCGAAGGGGGATCGCCTTCTGCGTCGCACCTATCATGGACTGCCGTGGATACTCTGTCATGGGGAAATTGGAGCGCGGTATGCGGTTTGGCGGTAAATGCGAATCCGACGGATCGGAACGAAAGGGGACGACCGGTGCGATTCTTCTGGCAGGCGGCAGGTCCCGACGAATGGGGAGGGACAAGGCGGGTTTGCCGGTCGGCGGCCGGACGTTGCTGGAAAGAACGATCGCTTTGCTGAATCCGCTGGTCGTACACACGGTTGTCATGTTGGCAGAAAACCGGGATATCTCCTACCTCCCCAAGGAGATGCTCCGCTCCGTTACGGTCGGGCGCGACAAAAGGGCCGAACAGGGACCGCTGCAGGGCATCGGAGACGGCGTTGTCCTGCTCGAGCGCGCAATAACGGAGGTGTTCGTTCTGAGCTGCGACCTGCCCTATCTCAATTCCGTTTGGCTCGGGAAAATGCGGGACCGCCTGCGGCAAGGAGCGGATATCGTCTGTTCCGTCAACGGAACGATCGCGAACCCGTTGATAGCGATATACAAAAGGAGCGTACTGGAGAGAGCGGGCCAGTTGATCGGACAGGGATATAGACGGCCGTTGGAGCTATGGAGGGGTTTCCGGGTGGAACATCTGGTTCCGACGGAAGAGGAAAGACGGCTCGTAACGGATATCAACACTCTCCAAGAGTACCAGGCGGCGGTTGAATACTTGGCGGATGGTTAAATAGGGACCGCCGACACGCCACTACGTTTCTCTTCGCTCGCCTCCGGAATTTCCGCCGCCCTTCCCTTCCCTAGTATGCGCATCGGCAGCATCTGCATTTCTCGATCCCCAGCGGTATGCCAACTCTTTATCGAAGGAAGCCTGGAAAGGGGTTGGTTCGAACGCAGCTACGCGACAGCAGAAAACGCAAGCCAATCCTCATGTGGAGCGTCTACGGCGCCTTTCTTGTTGCGGCGCTTTCGGCGAACGGCGGTAGGCTTTTTTTTGCGCGTGGCGTATACTGTGCTCTCCGCACGTTATGATCCGCTATTTTCGGTTGCGATCCTATGGGAAACATGAATTTGCGTTTGATGGTTTCCGCTCCCAAAAAGAGCTCCGGCAAGACCACGCTTGTGCTGGGAATCTCCAAAGCCCTTACGGACCGGGGTTTGGCCGTCCGAACGTTCAAAAAGGGAGCCGACTATATCGACCCGATGTGGCATCGCCTGGCGACGGGACGTCTATGCTACAGTCTGGATTTGCACATGATGGGTGAGGAGGCCTGCCGATACAGTTTCGAGAGGCATTCCTGCCGTACCGACGTAAGCTTGGTCGAAGGCAATCACGGCCTGCACGACGGTCTGGGCATTCGCGGGGAGGAGAGCAGCGCACACCTGGCGAAGGTGCTGGACATACCGGTACTGCTGGTAGTGGATGCCACGGGATCGAACCGGGGCGTTGCGGCCGTGGTGATGGGACATCGACAGTTGGATGCGGATGTCAGAATAACCGGGATCGTGCTGAACCAGGTCGGGAATTCGCGGCAGGAGTCCAAGCAGCGCTCGTCGATCGAATATCATTGCGGCATCCCGGTAGTGGGAGCTTTGCCCCGCTCGACCGCTTTTCAAATCAAGGAGCGCCATTTGGGGCTGCTTACCGTTCATGAAGCGGAGATGACCGAGAGCATCGTCGGTTCTGCGGCCCGTGCCGTCTCTCAAAATTGCGATCTGGAGAAGATCAAGGCGATTGCCGACCGCACGGAGGTTCGTCTGCCCGCAACCGCAAAGAGGAGTTTCGCAGGCGGAAAGGTGAGGATCGGCGTCGCCTACGACCGCGCCTTCTGTTTCTACTATCCCGAAAATCTGGATTCGCTGCGGGCGGCCGGAGCCGAGCTGCTGTTTTTCGATACGATGAAGGACGGGGCTCTGCCGGATGCGGACGGTTTCTATATCGGCGGCGGATTCCCGGAGTCCTTTCTGCCGGAGTTGGAGGACAACGCAGTTGTCAGAAGAGAGCTGAAGGCAAGAATAGAGGGCGGGGTTCCGGTTTATGCCGAATGCGGTGGCATGATGTATCTCACGCGCTCCATCGAGATCGAAGGCAGGCGGAGGGAGATGGTCGGCGTGCTGCAGGCGGATGTGCGCTTTCAGCGAAAACCGGTGGGCCACGGATACATACATGTGCAGCCGCAAAGAGGAAAGGGCTGGTTGACCTCCGACTCCTTTATTGCCGGCCATGAGTTTCACTATTCCAGGCTGATCGATATCGGCCGGGAGCTTGAATATTTGTATAAAGTAAAAAGGGGCGTGGGTATTGATGGAGTTCACGACGGGCTGATATACAAAAATGTACTGGCCTCCTACGCGCATCTCCATGCCGTTGCCGCTCCCAACTGGGCGGAGGAGTTCGTAGCGTTTATTCGGAACACCCGGAATGGCAGCCAATCGCAACCGAACTAGACCATGACCTCGGATCCCGGCGCGAAAAAAGCACCCGCCGAACCGCCCGCCCCTCAAGAAGACGTGGAGCGCAAAAAGCAGGAGCGATACGAATTAGTCAGTAAGATCCTGGGAAAGGAGACCTTTATCGATCCGTTGGTTCCGGAAAATATCACAAAGGCCTATGCCGTATATGAAAAGGATCCGACGAAGGTCATCGAAGTGGTGACGGCAAGCTTTCAAAGTCATTGTCGCAAGTGCATTCGGGAATCGGCGCTGATCGAGATAAAAAACGAGATCAGCCACTCCACCATCGAAGAGGCGGAGCGTTTGAAAAGCAAGGCAACCGCCGCCGTATTCGATAAAATCAAATCCGATCCCGATCTGGAACAGCTTCTGATGATGCTGATTTTCAAGAATCAGTACTGGCATTGGGTGCGGTACGGATTGAGGGATATTTTTACCGAGCAGCGCACTCAGCCGGGACACATGATCAACACCTACCTGAACGCCCGTTTCCACAGGCTGAAAAAAAAGAAGGGGTATAGGATCATAGGAGATTTGGTGTTGTCGGACATAACGGAGATCGTGAACAGCTTTAAAAACGCGGTGATTAAAAAGAGGGTCAGGATCTTCGGCTGAGGTGGATCCGGCAGGGCAAAAATCGGGTAGGGTTCAGCTCTTGCCGACCTTCTCCCGGATGCTCTTGCCCAGCTCCCTTTTTCGATCGGCGGGGCAAAGGCGCTATTTTGGCCTCTCGAACGGATCCGCAAGGATTATCGTCTGCTCTCTTTTCGGTCCGGTCGATATAATGGCGATCGGAACTCCAGTCAATCTCTCGATTTCGTTCAGGTAGGCGACCGCCTTTGCCGGTAGATCCTCCTTGGCAGTGGTTCCTACCGTAGGGGTCCGCCAGCCGGGATACTCTTGATAGATAGGGGTCAGTCGCGGCAGGAGCGACTGCTTGTTGGGCAGGGTCGAATATCTCCTTCCGGCGGTTTCCCGATAGCCGACGCAAATTTTGACGGTTTCCAGTTTGTCCAACACATCCAGTTTGGTGACTGCCAGATGGGTGAAGCCGTTCAGAAGGACCGACCTTTTCAACAGGCAGGCGTCGAACCAGCCGCAGCGCCTCGGGCGACCGGTCGTTGCGCCGAACTCGCGACCCTCGGCGGCAAGCAGCTTGCCCGTTTCGTCGGATAGTTCCGTCGGAAACGGACCCTCCCCCACGCGTGTCGTATACGCCTTTACGATGCCCAAAACGGCATCGATTCGCACCGGACCGATTCCGCTGCCGCAACAGGCCCCCCCCGCCACCGTATTGGACGAAGTGACGTATGGATAGGTTCCGTGATCGATATCCAGAAATGTGCCCTGAGCCCCTTCCAACAGGATATGGCGTCCCTGTTTCATCTCGTCGGCAATGAGCTGGGAGGTGTCGCAGAGGAGGGGTTTGATTCGCCCGTAGCTTTCCAGCAGCCTTTCGAACACTTCGTTCTCGTTTAGAACTACCTCTTCGCAGCCGAGGACATGCCGGAGGATGAGATTCTTGTCGCGTACCGCCACGTCCAATTTTTCCTTGAAGGCCGAGTTGTTTTCCACATCGCCAAAACGAATTCCGATGCGTCCCGCTTTGTCCTCGTAGGCCGGTCCGATGCCACGACCGGTGGTTCCGATTTTTTTGCCCTTCAGTCTTTTTTCCCGCGCTTTGTCGATCAGCTTGTGATAGGGCATGATCAGATTGGCGGCATCGCTGACGAACAGACGGCCGGTGCAGTCCACCCCCAGGTCCCGCAGTGCGTCCACCTCCTTCAGCAGCTCTTCCGGATCGACCACCAGACCGTTGCCGATGACGCATTTGGCCTCATCCTGCAAAATGCCCGACGGAATAAGGTGCAGGATAAACTTGCTGTCGCCGAACATCACCGTGTGTCCGGCATTGTTCCCTCCCTGAAAGCGGACCACCATTCCCGCCCTTTCCGCCAGGATATCCACGAGTTTTCCCTTTCCTTCGTCTCCCCACTGGGAACCGATTACAACAACGTTAGCCATAGTTCGACCGTGATTTTCTCGTAAACCGCTTTCAAGTTGGCTGCGGCAGGGCAAATGCCGGGTGGATGAACGCACAAGCGGGAAGTCTATTGGTTCGCCCGTCTCGATGTCAAGTTGGGAAACGGGAGATTCGGCATCCTTGTCGGAGGTCGGGCAGGGTCGAGCGGCAAAGATGCGGGTTCGATGTGCCTAAATTGGTGACAAACGGTGGAAAAGCGAATAGTTTGATACGCAGGCGGTTCGGCCTTTCGGCAGGTGCCGAAAGAGCGCGCGGGCCGTAAAACAGCTATTTTTTTGTCCATGCTGGAGCTTAAGTATCGCATACTGTCGATCGGACGGGATACGGGTCTAAAAACCGATTTGCGGAGTATATTCGTTGCCGAGGGATTCGAATACGATATGGTTCCCTCCGCCGAAGTTGGGTACGCCAAATTGAGAAAGCAGCACTACGATCTGATAGTCAGCGAAATCAATTTGGAACAGAACGGAATGTCGGGCCTCGATCTGCTCCGGCAGTTGCGCGAAAACAAGTTTGACACTCCCTTTATCGTGGTGTCCGACCGCGATTCGGTAGAGGCCTCCATCAAAGCGATCAATTTCGGCGTGGCGGGTTGCCTTGTCAAACCGATCTCCGTCGAGGAGACAACGGATGCGATCAAGCGGGCGATTCGCCTCCACAAAAGCCGGTTTCTGAAAAACGAACTGGTGAACTATCGCATGGAGAATGTGTTTCGAGCGATTATCTCCAGCACCGAACAGTCCATTTTGAAACTGTTGGACACCGTAGACAATCTGATCGATCTGCTCTATCCGCAAGAGTACGGAACGTTTCCCGATCTCAAAATGGCGGTTTACGAGGGGTTAAGCAACGCTGCCGAACATGGAAACAAAAAGAGGGGGGAAAAACGGATTTTTTTTAAAATCGCTCTGAAAATGGACAGGATTCTTGTGCGGATCAAAGACGAGGGAGAGGGATTCGATTGGTCGCGGGAGTTTGCCGATTCCGGCGCAACGCAGACTTCCCACAAGGGGTTGGGACTCATCGGCCATTTGGCGGACGAGGTGTCGTTCAACATTCGGGGAAACGAAATCAATATGCTGAAGATTTTGGAATAGAGCGGGGAAAATCCCGTCCGGCGCGGACCCGCTCTCTCGGTTTCGCCGGCAAGGACCCCGCACAGGGAGAGGAAAACTAGCGCTTCGAGAACTGATAGCGCGCTCTGGCTCCCTTCAATCCGTATTTCTTTCTCTCCACCTCTCTGGCGTCTCTTGTCAAAAAACCCGCCTTTCTCAATGGAGGTCTGAACTCTTCGCTGTAGTTGACCAGAGCCCGGGAGAGTCCGTGGCGAATCGCTCCCGCCTGACCGGTGTTTCCGCCGCCCGACACCGTTGCGACGACATCGAACGAGCCTTCCCGACCGGTCTTTATTAACGGTTCCCGAACGATCGTCTTGTAGATTTCGCGATTGAAATAGTCGGAGAAATCCTTTTTGTTGACTGTGATTTTGCCGGTGCCCGGTCTCAGAAAGACCCTGGCCACGGCTCTCTTTCTGCGGCCCGTTCCGTAATATTGTTCCATATTTCCCTTCAATCCTGGATTTCCATTGGTTCCGGCTTGTGATTGGCGTGCGGGTGGCTAGGCCCTGCGTACACCTTCAGGTTGTCCAGCACCTTGCGGCTCAACCTGTTCTTCGGCATCATTCCTCTAACCGCCTTTTTCACAAGCGCCGTCGGGTCCTTTTTCAACAATTTTGCGGCATTGATCGACTTGATGCCGCCGGGATAGCCCGTATGGCGATAGTAGATTTTGTCCGTCATTTTCTTGCCCGTCAGCTTCACCTTGTCGGCATTCACTACAATTACGTAGTCGCCGGTGCAAACATGTCTGGTATAGATGGGCTTGTGCTTTCCCTGCAGTATTTTTGCGATATGCGTCGACAGTCGGCCCAGAGTTTTGTCGGCTGCGTCTATGGCAAACCATTTCCGTTCGAAAACCCCCTCCCTTCCGAACTGTTCCTTACGAGCCGATACGGTTGTAGTCATATGCGATCTCCAAAGTTTTGTAGCCAGGAGGCCTCTATTTCGCGTCGAACGAAACTTAACTCTCTAGCGAATATTCCCGATCGTGTCAACTGCCAAATACGGACTTGGTTACGATAAAATGGTGGATCTGTCCCGGCGCCAATTTTACGAACAGACGATCCTTCCGCAGTGCGGCGGCCGAATAGGGGTAGCACTTTCCGTTGTCGTTCAGGTCCCGAAAAGCGTACTCCCCGTTGGAAATCGGCATGATTTCCTCCAGATCGACGGCGTCCCACGCATCTTTGTCGCTTTGGTTGTAGAACAGCAGTTCCAGTAGAATCGATTCCGTGTCGATGCCTTTTTGGTCGTGCAGGACGCTCCAGATGCCCCGGCTGCTGCGGTAGACGATTTTGCGACTGCCGATTTTCGAATACATCGCCTGGATTGCGGCATTGCCGATTTTCCAATCGTGAAAATAGTCGAAGGGCCTGTATCTCCTTTTTCCAAATTCCGTCAGGAAGTTTCGCAATTGCCGGTCGCCCGACAGGGCCTCGACGGGAGGCGAAAAGTAGCTCCAATTCCGCCATTCGTTTCCGACCGTTCCCGACGTTCCCGGCTGATTGTTGATGTTGTTTCGGATCGAAGTCGTCCGGTACCCGTCCGCAATTAGAGACACCAATCCCGGCAGCGTAAACAGTACGTTTTCCGAGGGGACTCCCTCCAGCGATCTGCGGCACAGCTCCTGCCACACCTCTTGGGTCGCCTCCGCCGGACTCCAGGGAACGTCCCGGAGGAAGAGCGGCAGCCCCAGCACTCTGGTGCAAACTTCGCGAATGGTCTGCGGCGTTTCGAAATCCTCTCGCTCTCCCTTTCTGTTCGTGACGTACTGCAGCAGGGTGGAGGTATCGTGCGTTTCGACCATCACCAGCGTGGAGGGCCGGTAGTCCCTCAGGGGTTTCGGCCGATTGGAGACGGACTCCCATCGCGGAATCGCCATGGCTTCGATTTCGTGTCCCTCCTCGACTTTGCGCTCCACGGCGGATCGGGTGGCCTCGACCCGGCGAAAATCGCCGGCGATTTCTCCCTTGATTTTCAAATGGGCGCCAAGCAGTATATCCAAAAACCACTCCATATTTTTCTGTCGCTCCTCCTGATCCTCCGTCAGGAAGTGGCCGCGAAGAGTTCGACTCTCTTCGGGAGCGGTCATCGGCAGTACGTATTGTCCGCACCATCCGACCATGTGGTCCAAAAAGACGCCGTTCCCCAGGAGAGCAAGCCAGCGCATTCTCTCCTCCAGATATCTTTTCAAGCCGTCCGTTCTCTCCCGATAGGCGGCGATTCCCCAGGCCTGCTCCGGATATCCGTGTTCCGGCTCCGGGGAGCACCCCACCTGAAAGTCGGTATCGAACACTTCCGGATGGAAGAAGACGTCGGCACTCTTGAACTCCACGCCAAAGGGGAGATTGATAACAATTCCGACGTTCATGTCGTTCAGCCTCTTTCGCAGGCTCAACCGCTGTTCGTAACATAGAAACTGGCAGTATTTATGGAAGGAGATCCGTTCCCGGTGCCGGTCGGCGAACCGTTTCGCCATCGGATGCTCCAAATGCGCAAACGATCTGTTGCGAAGATCGACGGACTCCTCTTTGTATACTTCGAAAAGCGCATATTCGGCGAGCCAGAAGCGGCCCGTCTCCAGAAACTGCCGATAGCGCTCCCATCGCCGACTCTCCGCAGCTTTCGGGAATTCCGCAAAGCACTCCTCCAATATCCAGGGCATAACGGTGCGTTTCAGCGTGTAGCTTACCGTGCGGTCTCCGTGGAAGTTTCTTCGGTAAAGCTCCGTTAGCCTTTTTACGTGCCGCAAAAGGGGGACGTTCCGGTGAAGTTCCGGGATCTGAAGGATATCCAGCTCGTCGATATTTTGGGCAAAACCGCTATTGAGGGAGAAGGGGCTGGCTTTGTCGGGACTGCGGCTGCCGTTCGGCAGATCGTAGATGTCTCCCTCCATTCCGCAAGTTTTCATCTCTTTCGCCAGATCGAGGAGAGCTCTTGCGGTGCCGGTTCCGAGAAGTTTTCCCGACCGGCTTGCGAGCTGGGAGGTCGCCACCAGAAGATTGAATTTCATCGGTATCGTAAACGGTTCGTAACCCGACGCGTTGCGGCTTTTGCCGACTGCCCGGATTCGGCGGCCGGAAACCGTGCCTGCGAATCGTTCTGCGGCCGTGCGTTAAGGGGCCGCACAAGTACGACTCTTATGGTAGTACGGATAAGGGGGTGTGCGCAACGGTATAGAGGCAAACGGAGAGGTGCCGTTTTCTTGGTCGCCGACACATCGAAATTCTGCAGCCTTTCCCGTCTGCTTGGCATGGGGATGGGATGACGTCACATTTCCACTTGACACAATGTAGTTTGGTGGGTCCT
>CAZLTI010000125.1:0-9225 GCA_964562335.1 uncultured Pseudomonadota bacterium
AGACAATAAAGCCTCCGTGTAGGGATGGTAGGGAGGAGAGAATATCTCTTCCGTCGATCCTCTTTCCAGAATATGGCCAAGGTACATAACGACGATGCGGTCGGAGAGATAGCGCACCACGCTTAGATCGTGGCTGATAAACAGCAGCGTCGTCTTATGTTTGCGCTGAATGTCCATCAACAGTTCCGTCACGGCTGCTGCAACGGAAACGTCCAGGGCGGAAACGGGTTCGTCGGCAATCACGATACTGGGATTGCCGGCAAAGGCGCGTGCGATGCCGATGCGCTGCTTCTGCCCACCCGAAAGCTGGCGCGGCTTTCTGAAATAGAAATCCCTCGGCAGCTTGACGGTATCCAGCAGTTTCATCACGCGATCGAACACTTTTCTTTTGTCGGTTTCCACCTTGAACTGCCTGAGAACGCGTGAAATTTGCGCTCCGATAGAATGGCTGGGATTCAGCGTATCGAAGGGATTTTGAAAAACCATCTGCATGGAACCGATCTGCTTGGCGGAGCGGTCGCGAACTGCCACCTCCGAAATATCCTTCCCTTTGTGTCGAATCTCGCCCTCCGTACCCTTCTCCAATCCCATCAGCACTTTGGCGAAAGTCGACTTGCCGCAGCCGGACTCGCCGACGATGGCCACCGTCTCGCTTTCGCGGGCGGTAAAGTTCAACTCCTCGTTGGCCTTCACCTGGCTAATTCTTTTGCCGGAAATCAAGGCCATCAGGGAGTTGTTTTTTACCTGGTAGTATTTTTTCAGACTCTCCACATTCAGCACCTCTTCGCCGATTTTAAGCGAATCCCTGACTACACCGGCAACGAGGGTACTTTTATGGTCGAGCTCGCGATAGCGCAGGCAGCGTACTCTATGATCGTCCGACTGGCTCCCCTCCACATGTTCCATTTTAAAATGCTCTTTGTTGCACAGTCCTTCAACGAAATGGTCGCAACGGGGACCGAAATAGCACCCTCTCGGTCTATCGAAGGGCAATGGCAGCTGCCCCCGAATCGGTTTGAGAGGCGCCGCGTTTTTGTCGGCGGTCGGCAAGGGAATGCAGGAGAAAAGGCCGTGGGTATAGGGATGTTTCGGCCAGGTGAAAAGGGAATTGATGGTTCCCTCCTCCACCACTTCGCCGGAATACATCACAAATACCCTGTCGCACGTTTCCAGAATCAACCCGAGATTATGGGAGATGTAGATTTGGGAGGTCCCGAATTTTTTGCTGATATCCGCAATCAAACGGACAATTCCGGCCTCGACAGTTACGTCCAGAGCGGTGGTCGGTTCGTCCAGCAACAGCAGGGCAGGATTGGAGAGCAGTCCCATGGCGATTACCACGCGCTGCTGCTGCCCACCAGAAAGCTGATGGGGATAGGAATCCATCACACGTTTGGGGTCCGGCAGTTTTACGTCGGCAAGCATTTTGACGGATCTTTCGCGCGCCTCCTCCTTCGTGATGTTCTCGTGCGCCAGTGGCACCTCCATCAGCTGCGTGCCGATTTTCAGGCTGGGATTGAGAGAGGCGAAGGGCTCCTGATAGATCATCGATATGTCGGAGCCGCGGATATCCCGCAACTCCCTGTCGTTCAGGGTGGTCAAATCGCGCCCTTTGAAGGTAATGCTGCCGCCTGTAATGCCGCCGTTTGCTCCCATATACTGCATGATTGCCATGGCGACGGTCGACTTTCCGCAGCCCGATTCCCCGACAATGCCGATGGTTTCGCCCGGATTGACGGTCAAGGAAAAATCGATCACGGCAGGTATCTCCCCGGCCCTCGTGTAATAGGATATGCAGAGATCCTTACAAACCAATATAGGTTCTTGGCTATTGCTCATTTTTTTTCTGCCTCCTAATCGCGCAATGAGATTTCACGCAGCCCATCCGCCATTAAATTGAATCCTAAAATTAGGGAAGAGATGGCAATGCAGGGAAACAGGGTCATGTGGGGAAAGGCCATCGCCATCTGCCGCGTTTCGTTCACCATGCCGCCCCAGTCGGGATCCGGGGGAGGCAGACCAAGGCCCAGAAATCCAAGAACGCCGATGGTGATGATCACATAGCCGAGACGCAGGCAGGCATCCACTATCAACGGACCTCTGGCATTGGGCAAAATTTCCACCAGCATAATTCTCCAGTCGGTCTCCCCCCTCGTCTGTGCTGCGGCTACGTAGTCGCGGTTGCGCAGATCGAGCACCAGTCCCCGTACAATCCGCATGATTCCCGGAGAGGAGGCAAACGTGATCGCTATCACAATGTTCATGCCGGAGGCTCCAACCGTGGCGATCACGATAATATAGAGAACGAGTACGGGAAAGGACAGGACGATGTCGGAAAATCGGGACAATATGTCGTCCACCAGCCCTCTGCGATATCCGGCCAGCAGTCCCATAAGAATTCCAACCGTGTAGGCACTGAGCGTTGCCAAGGGCGCATATAGCAATACGGTACGGGAACCCCAAACGATGCGGGACAGAATATCCCTGCCCAAATGGTCGGTCCCCAGCCAGAACGTGCTCCCGTTTGCCGCTACGGTCCCCGGTTTGGCGAAGGGTTGAATCGACGCATTGGGGTCGAACGAGGTCAGCCAGGGAGCCAGCAGGGCGACTACTACCCAAAACAGCACCAGAAAGACGCCAACCATTCCTACCCAACTTTCCCGTAGCAGTCCAAAGGACTTTATAGCACGTAGAAGAGCCATACCATATCCACCTTGATACCCGGCATTGGACTTGTCTTGAGAGGTCATTCTTCCGTTTCTCCTTAGCTAAATCGTATACGGGGGTTAAGAAACGTGTAGCCAATATCGGCAATGGTTTGGGAACCGACGGCCACAACGACGGCGATCATGGCGCAGGCCTCGAGCAGCGCTATGTCGTTGTTGAGGGAGGCTTCCAGCAGCAGTGCGCCGAATCCCTTATAGGCAAAGAAAAATTCGACGACGATAACGCCGGACAGCAACCAATTGATCTGGAGCATGATGACCGTAAAAGGCGCAATCAGAGCATTGCGCAGCGCATGCTTTAGGATCACCAGTTTGTAGGGAAGTCCCTTAAGCACGGCGGTCCTGATATATTGGGAACTCATTACCTCCGCCATCGAGGCCCTTGTCATGCGGGCCACGTAACCGAAGTCGTACACGATCAGCACTAGGGCCGGCAGTATCAGTTGGTTGAATTCGAAACCATCCGACATGCTGCTGGTTCCGGGCAACCACTGCAGGCCGAAAACCAACAGGGCCGAAAAGATGACGGCGCTGGCGAATTCCGGTACGGAGGTGGTCAATATGCTGGTGACGGATATGGTTCTGTCCAGCATCGACCCCTCCTTCATCCCCGACAGTATGCCCAAAATCAGCGAAAGAGGGATGATCACGGCAAAAGCCCAAAAGCCCAGTATGGCGGTATTCCACAATCTCGGCCAAAGCACCTCGTTTACGGGACCTTTGTAGCGAATGGACTCTCCCAAGTTACCGACAGCGAAATTTCCCAGCCATTTTAGATAGCGCACCGCAACCGGCTGATCGTATCCGTGCTGGTTACGCCATTCCACCTTTTGCTGCTCGGAGGCGAAATTTCCCAGCACTCGCGTGGCGGGGTCTCCGGTAAGGCCCGTTTCCAAGAGTAGGAAAAGAATGATCGAAACCACGATCATGGTAAAAATCATAAAACCGATCCGCTTGGCAAGCAGCAAAACCATTTTGACTCCTTACGCTCAGAACACGCTGTTGAGTTCGAAAAGGGGGAGTTCCCCCTTTTCGACGACGGATAGTGCCAGCCTCAATTAGGCGAGAGACACTTTGTGAAAGCGGTAGTACCGGGTCGGATGCATCTCAAAGCCCACCAACTTGTCCGTGACCGCCGTGAAGACCGAGCGGAAGAAGGGCTGCACCATCACGGCATCGTCCTGCAGGATTTTTTCGACCTTCTCCATCTTAACGCGGCGTTGTTCGACATCGAGGGTCGATTCCGCTTCCATAAGAGCCTTGTCGAACTCGGGATTGTTGTAGCTGGATTCGTTCCAGGGAACCCCGGAGCGGTAGGCCAGTCCCAACACCATCACTGCCAACGGGCGATGGGTCCAACTGGTCAAACTCAACGGCGCTTTGGTCCAGACATCCCAATACTGCGCTTGCGGCATGACGTTCATTTTGATGTTGATTCCTGCCTTGGCGGCGTCCTGCTTCAGAACGTTTACCGAGTCCTGCTCCCATACGCCATCCGTATTTCCCACGTTGCAAACGAGATCGATACCGTCGGGATATCCGGCCTCCTTCAGCAGCTTTTTGGCTCCTGCGATATCCTGTTTGAATGGCGGGAGTTTGAAGTATTCGGGATGAACGGTGCCGACGTGATGATGTTCCGCCACGACTCCCAAACCGCGATGGGCAATATCGAGCTGTCGTTGGGCGTCGCAGGTTTTCTGCACTGCCTTGCGTACGCGAACGTCGGTGAACGGCTTTTCGGTGACCTTCATACGGATCACGCCGGTTTGCGAAGAGGGAGAGGAAACGACTTTGATCCCGGAAATGTTCTTGGCCGCTTCCAGCGTTGTCAGGTCGAGACTAAAAATACCGTCCACCTGCTTAGAGGCGATGGCAGCCAAATAGGCACCGGCATCTTCCCCCAAGTCGATAAAGCGGATTTCGTCCAGGAACACCTCTCCATCCCAGTAGGGCTCTTTGCGCTTTTTCAGCACGGCTATTTCGCCAACTTTGAATTTCGAGAGGGTGTACGGTCCCGTACCGATCGGATTTTTGGAGAGATCGCCGCCGTTTTTTTCGAAATCTCGATGTACGATAAGGGTGGGATAGTTGTTGAGGTTTTCGGGAATGGACAGCACCGGAGAGTTCAAATTGAGCCTCACCGTATGGCTGTCGACCTTTTGCACCGCATTTTTGGTCATGCGCTTGATGGGATTCCCCTTTTGGTCCTTTTTGCCGGAATCTTCCAGCATAGCGTTGAACAGTCCCAGGTTGGAGGAACCCGTTTTCGGATCGAGCCAGCGGGTAAAATTGAACACCACATCATCCGCGGTGAAGTCGTCCCCGTTCGACCATTTGACCCCTTTGCGCAGATGGAAGGTCCATGTTTTCAGGTCGTCGGACGCTTCCCAACTCTGTGCCAGCGATGGTCTTGCAATGTTGTCCGGGCCGGATTCCACCAGGTACTCGACCAAATGCCGCGCGACTACGGACTTTTGAGTCCATGAGTACGTAGCCGGATCGGCCATCTCCTGTACCTGCATGCCGAATTTCAAAACGCCGCCTTTTTTCTGACCGGCGTATGCGGTCTGGACCAGATCGGGCAGAATCTTCTCGCCCAAAATTTTTCCTGCCATACTATAGGCGGCAGTTGCGGAGACCCCCAACAAAGTAGCTGTCCGTAAAAATTCGCGTCGGGAAACGGTGCCTTTGGCAAGGCCCTTTTTCATTTCCTCAACGCCAGGATGCACCTTTTTTGCGGTCATAATTCGTTTCCTCCCAGAATTAAAAATTTGAACACCGAAAATTTTGGAACGCTTCAAAGGACCGATAACCGACCACGGACTCGCTCTTTCACAGTGGAAATGAATCGCAAGGTTCGGCTCCCCCTAATCAAGCTTTCGCACTTGATTGCGTGGCGACTATAATAGAGATTCCAAGCGAACGTCAAGGAATATAAAAAAAAAGGTTCGGACTCTATAGTACGACTGCACCCTCCAATGCGACAGGGGAGCCCCGCCTTTTCCAATAGACCTTGACGCACTTAAATCGGATTGTCGATTTCTATGAAGTCGCACCTAATGCCGAACCGGTCGCCGATATGCGATCCCAACGCTTTGATGCCGAAACGTTCCGTGGCGTAGTGTCCCGCCGCAATATAGTGAACGCGATGATCCTTGCTCATGGTATAGTTCCATTCGCTTGCCTCTCCCGTAATATAGCAGTCGGCTCCGGCTTCGATGGCTTTGGGGAACCTTCCCTGCGCACCTCCGGTAACAAGCGCCACCTTTGAGACGACGGACGGACCGAACGGTAGCACCATCGGTTTCCTTTCCAGCACTCTTTCGACAAAATCGGACAGCTTCCCGATATGCCCAAGAGAGGTTCTTCCGATCACTCCTTCGGCATCATCCGGAGTAGAGCCGAACTCCTCCAGATCGGTCAGTTGAAGTCTCTTTGCCAATTGCACGTTGTTTCCCAAAACGGGGTGGCGATCGAGAGGAAAATGGTAGGCGGCAACCGCAATTTCATGATCGAGCAGAAGTTTCAGCTTTCTGCGCAGGGGACCCCGAACGACTCGGGAGTCTATGTTCCAGATCAAACCATGATGTGCGAGGATCAGGTCCGCATCGATCGCCACGGCCTTTTCGATCAGTTCCTCGGAGATCGACACTGCAAGACAGATTTTTTCGACCTCTCGGTTGTCTCCCTCCACCTGCATTCCGTTTGGGCAGTAGTCGGAAAATTTTTCGACCGACAGATACTCATCGATATAGTCGATCACCTCTTTTTGTTTCATGACATTCTCCGAAGGCGCGTTTCATCGTTGGAAGTTTGGCTGCGAACTCAGCGGTTTTGCCGCTATCGAAGGAAATCGAATCGGTTTTGGAGGACGGCAAGAATACGGTCGGTTGCTCCCATATTTTTTTTCACCAGATTCAGCGCCCGTTTCCCGATCCTGGCTCTTAGAGATCGGTCCCGAATCAGGCAATCAAGCTTTTTTGCCAACTCCCTTTTTCCTTCGACCGCAAAGCCGCATTGGGCATTCGTCAGCTCTATCGCTTCGAAGGAGTTGCGATAGCGGGGACCGAACAGCACCGGCTGTCCGAAAACCGCCGGTTCCGTGACGTTATGCACTCCGGGACCGCAGCTTCCTCCGACATAGGCGATATCGGTCTGGCCGTACAGTTTGGCCAGCTTCCCCACCCTGTCGATTATAGCAATACGCTCCTTTGTTCCTCCCGTTTTGGCAAATTCGGTGTATCGTTGACATGTCAGATTGGCGGAGGCCAGTTTCGCTTCTATGCTACGGATATGGCGTTCGTTCGGTTCGTGGGAAACCAGAATTACCTTCAGGTACGCGAAACGGTTCAGCATTTCGACTATTGCCGGCATTAGGTGGACTTCGTCAGAAGGCCAAATGCTACCCCCGATCAATACAACTTCGTTGTCGCTTCTCCCGCTTTTAAAGATCGGAATCCTCTCCTCCGTTCGAAAGGCCAGGCTCCTGCCGTAGGCGTAGTCGAAGGCGGTACTTCCTGCAGAAAACAGTCTGTCGGGAAAGGGGAAGATCTTCAGGAGTCTGTTTCGGTCGCGATCCGAAACCGGAAAAATATAGCGAAAGTCCCGGTAGACCTGTTTGTGCAGCAGCCTGGATATTCCCTTGTCTCTACCGGACTTTTCGGACAGTAGGGAAGAGATCATAACGACCGGGATCTCCAGCTTTTTTGCCACCGCCATATGGTTCGGCCAGGCGTCGTATTTTGAAATTACCCACAAATCCGGCCGAACCGTTTTCAGAAATCGGACGGCGTTGCGTCGCGTATCGAAAGGCAGATAGGTTTTCAACGCCAGATTCGGATGACTTTTGAAAAAGTTGTAGCCGGAAGGCGACAGAAACGAAGCGACGATATCGATATCGGGGTTTGTCTTGCCGATTTTCTCGATGATCGGGACCGCCTGAACCCACTCCCCGGCGGACGGACAGTGAAACAAAATTCTCCTTCTGCGTTTCAACCGTTTTATCTCCCTTTGCAGTGTGCGGAGCCATCCCTTGCGGCACCGAATTCCCTCTTTGATCTTTCGGTCGAAAGGCGAAATCAACCTGGCTCCCAACCAGAAAAAGGGCAGGAGGAGGAAATTGTAGAGCAAAAACCAGAAGGTTCCCATCGCTATTCTACCGTTCGGGGCAAAGACTTTCGAGTGCCGATATTACCTGTTCGGAAGAGATGTTCCTCATACACTGAAAATGTTTCTTTGGGCAGCGGCGCAGTCCCTTTGTAGTGCAGGGTCTGCATCTCAGCTTCACCTCGACCACTCTGCTTTTCTCCTCCATGGGGAAAAAACCCAACTCTTTGGTAGTTGGTCCGAACAGCGCCACGACCGCTCTTTTTTGGGATTGAGCCAGGTGCATCATTCCGCTGTCGTTCGTCAATACGATGGAAGCTCCGCCTAACAGCGCAGCCGACTGAACGAGTTTAAGCCGTCCGGCAAAATTCGTCACATCCGAAGAGATCCCCTTTCGGATGCTCTCGCAGATTTGTCGCTCCTCCGCTCCCCCAAGCAGAGCGACGCGGTATGCCTTGGAGTGCAAAAAGTGTCTGCCCACCGCGACGAACCGTTCGGAGGGCCACCGTTTGTTGAAAGAGCTGGCTCCCGGACATAAAACCAATAGAGGTCGGGAGGCGGAGTATCCTTCGGATTTTAGCAGCTGTTCGATGTGGATGGCTTCCCGCTGCGGAACGACAACTTCGGTTCCCTTGCCGTCGTATCGGACTCCCAACCCTTCGACGGCTTCGAAGTAGCGCAAATAGACCGGTTTCGGACTGCCATACAGATTCAGCTTGAACAGCACAAGCAGTGCTCGAACGAACAGCCGTTTGCGGTAGACGGCGATTTTTTTCGCACCCGATCCAAACCGCAGATAGCGGCTTCTATAATTCTTGTGGATGTCGACGATAATATCGTAGCCGGTTTCTTGTATTTTCTTTTTGATTGCCGAAAGTCCTCTGTAGCCGGACGACTTGGCAAACGTGTGCACATGATTCAAATGGGGATTGGACTTTACCAAGCCCAGAAACTCCTGTTTGACCACATAGTCGATTTTCGCCTTGGGAAACGCCTTGCGCAGACAGCGCACGACGGGTGTGGAGAGCACGATATCCCCGATCGAGCTAAGCCTAATAATAAGGATTTTTTGCGGGAGGGCAGGCATGGGTTTCACAGCTGCAGAAGGTCGGGAAACCAGTACTCTATCCAGCCACTGCGCCAGAGAATCAGGAGGTACAAACAAACGACGGCGGCCAACGTCGATCTTTCCGACCTAAGAGCGGTCGCGTAGTCTCCCCTGATCGTCTCCTCCGTTTTTGCTCTTCGGGCCAACGAGGGGAACCAGCGGGGAGTCGTCCGTCGATATTTTTCGAACTCCCTTCCGAATCTTTCCTTTAGGTTGTTTTCCTCCCAATGGACGATCGGGACATATTGAATGAAAAAAACAGAAAGAATATTGCCGTGAAATAGG
>CAZLTI010000126.1:0-9156 GCA_964562335.1 uncultured Pseudomonadota bacterium
CTTTTTCGGACTCATTACGGAAAGGCGGATCGAACGCGGCGTATTCCACTCGGTAAAACAGCTTGAGGAGAAGATTTACTCCTTTATCGACAAGCACGATGAAAATCCGGTTCCATTCGAATGGACGAAATCGGCGGATCGAATATTGGCAAAGGTAAACAGGGCAAAAGCGGCTCTCGATAAAGTCAATTCAATTTGATACACTACACTAGCAAACGCGGCCCGATTCAGGAGCTTTCCGGGTAGCGGCGGCGTATGGGCCGAAGCATAGATTAGCCTTGGCAGGATGGTCTTTGAATCGAAGGGGCTCTACGGGGAGTTCTCCTTCGGGCGTATCGTCGTGGTGAAGGTTATGAGATCGGCGCCCTGCGTCTTATGCCTGTTTTTCGTTTCGAACTCCTCAGGCGGAAACGTCTTCGCGATTTGCTGCAAAAACCGATCGTAATCCTGCATCGACGTGACGTTCCCGTATATAGCGGTGGATTTTTCGCTGCTTTGAATTTTGTCCACATGCAGAGAGGGGACCTGGTTTTTGACGAGGGATATTTTATGGAGAAGAGTTATATTGGAATATCTTCTCGCGCCGAATTTTTTGTTGCGGTTCCACCGTTCCCTGACATCCCGGACCCTCTGCCGAATGGTGGGGATCGCCTTGGATTTTGGGGTTCCCTGGGGAAGGACCTTCCCGATCAGGTCGGTATATTCGCGGTCCAATCGCTGGAACGTCAAATTGTTTCGATACATGTCGTACCCGAACGAGGCTAGATAGACGATCAGGCTCGCCGCCAGCAGGGCGGAGGATACGACCACCTTCCCGTAGTTTTTCCTGAGCTCCTTTATCAACGGAAAGCCCGTTTTCAGCAGATTGATCCTTTGCAGATTGTTCGTTTGGTATGTGTTCAAAAGGAATTGCGGATTTGTCTTAGGCAGCGGGATTTCGCTCTCTTCTCCTTCGATCGACTCCAGTTTCAGATCGTCGGCAACCGCCACCAGCGATCGGCATTCGGGATTGACGGATATCTTTCCGACCTCCCTGTCCGCCATATGGAGCGCCATTACCCTTTTGTTGATCGAACCGACGAATTCCCGCAGGCGTTCCTTCGGATTTCGGCAGGCGGCGTCCGTCGGACCGTTCACTGTGGAGCAGTCGATCAGGAAGCCGTTTCGGTATACGAAAAGTTTCGCGCAATCCGGCTCGATGCGGATATGCAGTTCGTTGTCCGGAGCCTTCTCCAGTTTGTAGGCGACGTCTATCAAATTGTCGAGCGGCAGTATCCAATGCACTTCCAGATTGAAGCTTCTGCAGAGTTGCAGCAACTTGTCGGAAAACTCCCTCCGAATGGTGTAGACGCCAATTTCCGTATAGGACTCCTCCCTGTTTGGTCTCAAGAAATAGCTGTAGTGGTATTGGTCGACGTCGTACAGCATGATGTTGTCCAGTTCGAACCTCAAAACCTTGACCACTCTGCCTCTGCCGGTGAGAGGCAGTTTTACGTAGCGATAGCTCAGTAGGGTTCGATCGAGAACGAAGCTGATTTTATGCGGCTCGGTGCCGTCGAATTGCCGTAGGAGATCGGCAAGTCCGGTTAAAACGGGAATCGGTCGTCCGTCGGCGTCCGTCAGCGGGTAGGGGGCCGGCAGGTTGGCGGAATCTTCGCAATACGTTTCGATCCGGCGTTTGGATATGAAAATGTGAATCAGTTGCATCGAGGTGCTATTGGGGAGAACCGTTACGATTCGCCGAATTCGCCCATCCGCCTGAACTTTCGATAGCGCTGCTCGATCAGTTCTTCCCTTCCGAGGCTCCCCAGCCTTTTCATATGTTTCAAGACGTGCCTCTTGATGCTCCGCAGCGTTTCCTGAGGATTCGAATGGGCTCCTCCGGGCGGTTCCCGAACGATTTCGTCGATCGCTTTGAACTTGATCAGCTCTTGGGCGGTGTATTTCAGAGACGCTGCGGCATCTTTTGCGCGCGTGCCGTCTTTCCAAAGTATTCCTGCGCACCCTTCGGGAGAGATGACGGAGTATATCGCATGTTCCAGCATCAACACCGTATTGGCCACGCCCAATGCCAGGGCGCCTCCGCTGCCGCCCTCCCCCACGACCACAGAAACGACGGGAACTGCCAGACCGGCCATTTCCCTTAAACAGACGGCTATGGCCTCCGACTGTCCTCTCTCTTCGGCTCCGATTCCGGGATAGGCCCCCGGAGTATCTATCATAGTGACGATGGGAATTGCGAATTTTTCGGCGAGCTTCATCAGTCGTATGGCTTTCCGGTATCCTTCCGGGTAGGGAGAGCCAAAATTCCGATAGATCAGCTCGGTCGTATTTCTGCCCTTTTGGTGGCCGGCAATCATAAAGGGCCGACCCTCTATCCTGCAGAATCCGCAGACGACCGAGGGATCGTCCCTGAAGCTCCGGTCCCCATGCAGTTCGACAAAGTCCGTGGTGCACTCCTTGATGAAGTCGAGAGTGTAGGGCCTGGCTCCGTGTCTCGCCAGCAGAGTTTTCTCCCAGCTATTCAGTTTGGAGAACGTTTCGACTTCCAGCTGCTGCGCTTTCGTTTCCAGTTTTCCTATTTCATCCTTCAGCACGATGCTTTCCTTCTCCTGTAGCACCTTCAGCTCTTTGATTTTTTTTCTTAAAGCGACCAATGGCTTTTCGAATTCGAGAACATTCATTCGATTTCGGGGAAGTCCTGTCTTTTACGGAGCGTTGGGAGGGGAGAGGGACTGCGTTCCGGTCGAACGGCATGCATCGCGCCCAATCGAGGCGATACGGCCATTCAACAAAAACTACCTGCTTTCCGTCGCTTTTCGGCGGAAGACAGGTAGTCGGAAAGCGAAACTGCCGGTTCCGTTTTCTATTCCGCCGCTCTCGCGGTTTCCCGACCGACGCTCGTTTCTACGAACGATTCGCCGTTATCGCCGTCCGTGCGGTCGGTATCGGTACGCCTCTTTGAAATGGAGTGCAGAAATTCGTTGACCACGTTGGCCATCTTCCTCATCGTCGTTCTTTTTTTCTTGATGCTTGTAATGTCGATGTCCAGCAGGAGGCCCGCCTGCATGTGATAGGGATTGATTTGGGTCAAAAACTTCTCGAACCTGTCCCGAATGAACTCCAGGCGACTTTCCAGGATCTGCCGGGACTCCTCTTTGGATTTTGCGTCGAGATTCCGCAACCTTTCCATCATGACGGGAAAGCGGTTGGCTATCTCTTCAATTCTGGACTCCTCCGTCGGGTTCGATCTTTCGACATCGGTGTCTTGAGGCGGGATAAAGGAGATTTCGTTCCAAGGCCGCTTTCTCCCTTTCACCGCCACCACCTGTTCCTTCGGTTTGAACAGGTTGCCTTTTTTTTCGGTTTCCGGTTGCAGCATACGGTTGGCCAACGTTTCCCAGTCGTCCTCCCCTTTGGAGTCGCGATCCTGCCGATAGATGGCCTCGCACACGTCCCACAGGTGTCTGACATCGCGATCGAGTTCGTCGATTCGAGCGGTATACGCCTCCCGAAGAGCCATTAGCTGCTCCTGTTCGTAGTAGGCCAGGCGAACGCTGTACCGTTCGTCGGGAAGCTTTGTCCCATCGTCCTCTTCGTATTCCCGAATGATGCACTCCCGGGAATTCTTGTAGTTTTCGATACACTGATAGCCCATACCGCTCGTATCCAGTATTTCCGTAATCCTGTTTATGGCCGTGTTGAATCCGCGATTGCGAATGTCTTCGCTGTCTATGATTCTGCGAATGTTCTCCCTCATGTCGAGCGCATCGCCGTCGTCCGAATCGATTTCATCCTCCAATCCGTCGACTGCGTCCAAAAACCTTTTGGCAATGAACTGATAGCGCTTCGAGTCCTCCGTATCCTCGTCGGATACATATTTGTCCATGATTCTGAAACGCTCGAAGAACTTTCCCGTCTCGGACAGCTCTTCCGAACCCTCCTCGACCAGACTTCTGTTGCTCTCTTCGATTTCGCGGTCGATCAGGTCATGGATGTGGCGGGAGACGACATCCTTGATCAAGGAGGCGATCGGAACCTGGTGGTGGTAGATTCTGCTGATCAGTTCCGAATCCAGGATACTGACCGACAGTTTCAGGTCCATTACCGTTTTCGGGCGCCTTGGGTTGTCTCTGAACGAGCAGTTGACGATCGAATAGGAGTTTTCGCTGCGGATAAATGCATTGACCTCTTCCCGTTCGCTCAGGAGGGCGTCGGCGTGCGTTTTCAGATCGGCGACGCCTCTTTCGATATGGTTCTGCAGGTAGCCGTACATGTTGACGACGGACTTTTCCACCTCCTCGGTATTGAAACTGTCGTCCCCCCCGATGCGGTCCAGCAGCTCCGTGATCTCCCTTGGAGTATAGCTGTTCAGTGTTTTGTTTTCCTCCTTGTCGATCAGATCGCGGACCTTCTTGCTCATCTCGTCCTCCATCGTTACGAGGTAGCGATTGAGCATGTTTTGAAAGTCCTGGTTGAAATAGTTGTGGAGCTTGGATTTGATGGACCCCATCACATCCAGTCTTTCCAACACTTCCGGCGGCAGCTTGGCATGAATGTGGTTTAGAATTTTGTTCACCTCTTCGTCGATGATGGTTTTTGCCTCCTGGTACTCGTCCCTGGAATTTCTGTTGAGACTGTTCCGAGATCCGACGGCACCGGGTTCTTCCGGATGAACGTAGTTTGGACTATCCGCTTTCGACTTGCCTGCCATTCCTCACTCCCATATTTTTTTAAAACACAGTTTGTTCCGATGTGCGATTCCACAAAAACAGGCGCACCTGCAGTTCCTGCAATTGGCCGCCAGATTTCCAACACTCATTAGCAAGAGAACATGCTAAAAGCAACTAATTAGATTTTATATACCGAATTATCAGGTTTTTACGGGCTATCACGCCATCGTTGTCTCTGGAGACGAATGCGATGGTGTTGTCTTCCCTATCCAGGAGAACCGGAATGCTGAACGCCACTTTCCCTTTTTCGAGAGATTGATAGTTTCTGTAGTAGATCTTTTTCTGATTGGCGAATACGTAGAGGTCCTTAACCATTTTGTCGTCCGAAATCTCCCCGCCCGCATCGAAGTTCTTTTTGTCGCTCACGATCCGTGGGGCATGCAGTACGATCCTGGGCGGCTTGTTTGCCACCGTCGGATTCCTTTCCCCGGTCGGGAGCCCTATTTTGTGGTTGACGGAGGTCAGCACGAAGACTTCGTCGATGATGTCGACGGACAGGTCCAACGCCCCGTCCTCCGGAAGGGATTTCAGTTCGAATTGAAACGAGACTTCCCGTTTTTCTCCTGCCGCAACCGGCTCCAGGGATCTCCTTCCCGTTTTCAGGAAGATGTTTTTCCCCTCCGCACTTTTCAGCAAAACCGTCAGCGGACCCGATTTTCCCGTTCCCCGATTTTCGACGGCAACGCGCACCCCCACGGTTTCGCCGGACTGCAGTATTCCGTCTCCGTTTCCTTTCGAATCCCATTTGCCGTTGTCGAAAAACTCCACGCTGTAGTGGAAGTCGGGGTGCTCTTTTTCGACGATGTCCAACTCCGCACTGTTCGTGTGAACCAGGTTGCCGTTCTGGTCCCTGAACGAGAAACGAATCAGATTGCTTCTGGAAAACGACGATTCGGATATTTCTATGGGGAAGTACCATGCCTTGGTTTCGTTGGGGCGCAGTTTTCCGAAAGCGAACTGCCGGTCGTCGAATATTTTGTTTTCGCATTCGGAGACGGCAATCAGTCGAAAGATGTCCGACTCTCCGATGTTTTTCGCCTCAAGATACAGGCGGATTTCGCTGTCTGCCGGAATGCCGCCTTCCGTTTTTTTCCATGTCTCCTCGCCCTCTTTGACCTCTTCGCCCTCTTTGACCTCTTCGCCCTCTTTGACCTCGATCCAGGCGCGACTGGATATTTTTCCGACTTTTTGACTGGAGCTTCCCGACCAATCGACGGCAATGGAGAAATCGGAAAATTCGGAAATCAACCTTTTTTCCTGGATGGCCTTCTCTTCGTCGACATAGGAGATTGCGGAGCTGTACAACGCCTCGAAATCGCCCTCCCTGTGTCCCGCCAGAATTTTCTTCGAAAACTGAACCCAGAAGTCCTTTTCGAGCGTCTCCTCAAACCGTTTATCCGAAAGCAGCTCCTCTTCGGGAGTTTCGCTCTCCTCGGCCTCTTCCATTTTGAACAGGTAAAAGAGCGTTTTGTCGGCGTTTTCCGCCTTGTCGCCCCACTCGGCAAAATTCCGATCCAAATTGTCCTCCAAATGGTTCCGTTTCCCCGGCACGATTCTCAGCAGCTGATTGCTCACCAGATAGGGCATTAGCTCGATATGGGGAGTCACGCCGACGGACTGGATCGAGATATTGCCCGGGGTCAGGTATTTGGACATCGTGTATTTTAATGCCGATCCCGTAGAGAACTCCCTGATCCCCTGCACGGAACCCTTTCCGAAGGTTCGATTGCCGACTATCAGCGCTCTGTTGTTCTTTTTCAGGGCAGCCGTCACGATTTCCGAAGCGGAGGCGGAGCCGCTATTGACCAGAACGATCAGGGGAATGTCCTCGATACTGTTAAACCAGCTTGCCGTATAGCTTTTTATATCCTTCATGCTTAGTCCGGCGGTCGATACGATCACCCCTCGATCCAGAAAGCGGTCGCTGACGTTGATGGCCTGCTCCAGATGGCCGCCCGGATTGTTTCTCAGGTCGACTATCAGTCCCCTGAAATCCTTCAGATCGTAGTCCATGTCGTCCAGATGGGAGTCAAGCTCGTCTATTGTGTTTTTCTGAAAATTTTTGACCTGAATGTACCCGATTCTCTGTTTGTCTTCCTTGATCACATGCGACTCGACGCTGTTGATTTTTATGACCGCACGAACGATTTCGAACTTTTTCGCAACGGTAAACCCCTTCCTCATGATATGCAGAGCGACTTTCGACCCCTCCCGACCCTTTATTTTTTTCACGGCGTCCGTCAGCGAAATGTTGACCGTCGATTCGCCGTCGATCTGCACGATCTTATCCTTTGCCTTCAATCCCGCATGAAAGGCCGGCGTGCCGGCCATCGGCGCGATTACCGTCAATGCGCCCTCCCTGATGCCGATCGTCATGCCGACGCCGCTGAAACTCCCGAACGACTCCTCCTGGAACATGGAGTAGATGTCGGGAATCAAAAGCATAGTGTGCGGATCGAGCTGCTTGAGAAAACCGTTGATCAGGGCGTAGTCGACCGTCTCGGGTTTCTCCTCCCGCTCCAGATTCCGTTTGGTGAATTTTGCGATCCGCTGCAGAATTTCGTTCAACTCCCCGGTATCCTTCGGGCGGGAAAAGCGAAAGTCTCTCTTGGCTCGATCTACGCTGATCGCTATCTTCAGCTTCCCGTCCTTTTGTTCCATTTTCGTCAAAACGGGCGCGATACGGTAGGAGAGTCGGTCCAGCGCGCCCTCCAGCATTTTTTCCGGCACGACCCGGCTATGATCCACATAGCCCCTATCGATGATTGTCAGAACGTTCGTTATCAAATCCGAACGCGGTATGAAGCGTTCCGCGAAACTCGACTGCAACAGCAGCAGCAGAGCGGCAGCCAAGAGAAGTCTTCCTTTCATATCGATCGCTGTTGAGTGTAAAATAGGGATAAACGTTTGGAAGGACGGTCGGCGCGAAGTGGGTGTTGCAGGGTCCTCCGGAAGGAACGGACTTCACGGACCGCTATGCCGCGCCTTACATCCTGTGCACGACATCGATCGTCTGTTCGTAATATCTCTTCGCCCGATTTTGGTGCATCGACGCCTTCCGTTTCGGCAAATTCCTCATGGCGGCGCTGTGTCGGTTGCCCAAGGTCAAACATTTCATTGCACGGTAGAAGGGCAGTACCTGCCTAATCTCTTTGTCGTCGCTCAATTGAGTGTAGGCCCTTTCCAGAAAATCCGCCAACTCCCTCTTTCCCGCCTGATTGAGCTCGACGACCAAATCGGCCACGTCGGACGCCACATCGGCAAAGCGATTCTTCAGCGGATCGGAGGACCTGGCCAGGATGTTGACGGCTCCTTTGCAGATATTGATCTTTCGGGGTATAAAGCAGCCGTGGATTTTTTTGATACGGCCTTTCCTGATTCTTTTCAGGAGAAGCCTACGGCTGTCCAACAGAAACCTTTCCAGGGGATGCAAAATCATGCCGATCGTTGCCTGGGACATCGTTTGACCGAGATACTTCTTCGACTGATAGAGCAGATCCTGCAAAATAGAGTGCAGCTGTTCGGGAGTGCCCTCCTCCTTCGAGGAGGCCGTCGGCGTGCGTTCGTGAAATCGCGTCAGCGATTCCGCCACGGCGGCGATCGTCTTTTCCGTTGCTTTGCCCTTTTCGATTACGACATCGAGGAAGTAGCGGTCGGAGAGTTGATTCATCGCTATACCGTAATACCGAGCGGCTTTTTTGCCATCCCCATCCACGACAAAACGCTCTCCCTCCTTGCGGACGTACAGCAGTTCCGCCTCCAGTCCGGGCGAATGCAGAGTCAGTAGCGACAGGACCTCCTGGCAAAAAACCCTCTCCAGCGGGACGGTACTTGAAGAGGTGCTTTCTTTCCTGATTTTGTGCGCTCTTTCGCCGGTTTTGAAAATCCAATAGTTGGACGACTCCCGGTATTTCGTGATTTTGTTCGCGTTGGGAAAAAATCCCGCGCTCATAAAATCCCGATAGAATTCCGGCTTTTCCCTATTGATTTGTGTCATTGTCCAACGTTGCTGTTGTCGGTTGCCGAACGAAACTCAAGCGAAGCGTAGTGCCGCAGGCGTTTTGAGCCGTAGTCCAGTTGCGGATTGTTCGGAGCGAAACCCGAACCGAACCGCCTGTCCCGCAGCAGATGTGAAGAATGCGCCAGACGGGTCGGAGCATTTGCCAATACCATCCGGTATCTTGAAACATGAATTGTATCAGCTAGCTAGTTCCTTTAATTAGTCCGAAAAATCGGATCTGTCGATAGATAAAATACGAGGATGGTTTATGGGGTCGGACCAATGGATGGTTTATGGGGTCAGACCAATTTAATTTATTGATTTTTTAGGTTTTAATATTAATATATGGCTATTATTTTATTTTAAAATATGATTTTTATGGTATGTTTTTAAATTTTAAATAGTTTTCAAAATTTATACTGT
>CAZLTI010000127.1:0-9145 GCA_964562335.1 uncultured Pseudomonadota bacterium
TCTATCGGAGAGCGGGAGCCAAAGCTTGAGCGCTTTTTTGCGCAAAGAGAAAACGGGGGAAAGACGCAAAGAGAAAGCGGAGGAAAAACGGGACAAAATTCATCGCAAACGAAATAGACTTCGACGGAAGAAACGTGCTATGATAGATTTTCTCTTTTGTTGGAGATTTATCGAAAGAACGTTTCGCGAGATATCCGATTGTCGCCTATCGCTGGCGGAGGCGTACGGGAGGTCGCATAGAGTGGGAAGGGGGAAAACGGTGCGTTTTTTTTGTTCCCACGTCGATTTTAAGGAATACGATGGTTAGAACAATTCAGGGCAGGATGGTAGCTGGAGTGATTCTGCTTTTATTCGTGATCCAGACATTTTCGTCTATCTATCTGTATCGAAAGACCCGTTCCGCAATTCTTCACGAATCGACCGTCGGGCTGCGGAATCTTGCCGGACCCATTTTGGTCGAAATCGGAAGGAAGCTGGAGCTGTCCGTAAATGGGGAACCGGAGGAGCTTGTCGCCCGCCTGCCCATTCATGCTCGACAAATGGCGGACGAGCGATTCGTCCCAATTCTGGAATCGAATGAAGAGCTCCTTTCCATACGGTTTGTCGATCGGCAGGAAAAGACTCTAGGGCTGGCGGAAAGAAAGGCGGATGGCAGAGGAGAGACGGTCGTCGCAAAGGTCGCCCCAAGTTTGCTGGAGGGGATGAAATTGGACGAAATCGGTGCAGGTTTGTCGAGACGGGGGAAGCTGGCCTCTATGGAGAAGGAGGGTCGTTTTTTCGTTTTTGTTCCTCTTGAAACGAAGGGAGCCGCGATCGGAGGAATCGTAGTCGAAATGATGGACGAAAGACTGGAAGCGGCAAAAAGGGAGACGATTGTTGCGTTTGTCGCCGTTGCGGCGCTGTGCATCGGTTTTGCCTCCCTGATTCTGATCGTTATGACGACCCGCTTGCTGTCGAATCCGGTCGCAGGGATGATTGACCTGATCAAAGGGGTTTCGGTCGGAAACTTGAACAGTCGTTGCACGGTGGAAAAAAGGGATGAAATCGGATTGATGGGGGAGGCCCTGAACGGGTTGATAGGTTCCCTAAAGGAGCGTGCCGGCGTTTCCGACAAAGTCGCGTCGGGAGACTTGACTGCGCAGGTGAAAGTACTGTCCGACAAAGATGTGTGGGGAAATGCTCTAAACGGTATGATCGCAAATTTGAACGACATCATCAAAGAGATTGCCAACGGCTCCGGGGCTCTCTCGAAGTCTTCCGAAGAGCTCAATAGGTTTTCGGCGATCGCAAAGGATTCGACCGAAGAGGTGGGAATTCAGGCGGACTCCGTAGCGGTCGCGTCAAAGGAGATGTCCGCAAGCATCGGCGAAATGGCCGACAACATCAAGAAAATGAACGGAAATACGGAGTCCATTGCCGTTACGTCCACCCAGATGTCCCAGAACATGAAGTCGATTACCGAGCGGATCGTCAATATGACGGAAGCGATACGGATTGTCGCGGACAAGGCCAAGTCCGGTTCGGAAATATCCGAGGAGGCGGAGGAGATGTCGATTGCGGCGATAGGGGAGATGCAGACCCTCAGTCAATCGGCGCATGAAATTGGAGAGGTGACGGAGATGATCAAGGAGATAGCGCAACAGACCAATCTGCTGGCTTTGAATGCGAATATCGAAGCGGCTTCCGCAGGAGAGGCCGGAAGAGGATTCGCAGTGGTTGCGAATGAAATCAAGGAACTCGCCAAGCAGAGTGCCGGTGCCGCCGAAGATATCGCCAGCAAAATAGCGGATATCCAGAAAAATACGGAAAAGGCATCCAAAACGACAGGCGAAATGTCGAAGACGGTCGTATCCAATAGCGCCTCCTCCAAAGCGATAACCGAGCTGGCGGAGGAGCAGAGGCAGACGGCAAGGATCATTTCCGCCAACGTCAAGGAGTCCTCGACCGGAATCGAGGAGATTGCCAAATTGATCGAGGGAATGAGTGCCAGTTCCAAATTCATGGTGCGGAAGTCCGCCGATTTTGCCAAAACCTCCCTGGAGATCTCCGACCGTATCAATCAGGTGAAGACGGTCACCCACAAGTCCGCCCAAAATTCCAGCCGAATCGAGGGGGAGTCCGCCTGTCTGACGGAGCTCTCCCGTCAATTCGAGAAGCTGGTCGAGCGTTTCCGCCTGGCGGAGTAGATTCCGAAGATTTTACAACAATTTGACCTTTTTTCGGTCGGGAGGCATTAGACTGTCGGCTGAAGTGCGTTTTTGAAACAGGACTGCGGCAGGTTGGCAGGAGAGCGTTTTGCGGACCTAGCGAACTCTGCGTTTGGCGAATCTTGTAAAAGGAGCAGACGGTCAATGCAGCCATCGGTGCTATTTATCCTATTGTTGGCGATCGTTTCCGTAGCTTACCATATCGGTCGAAAGCGGGCGCTCTTTTTGGCCGGGGGTAAAAAAGGATCCCGGGTCCTCCATTCGAGACCGGTCTATTACGGAGCGTTGGCGGCGTTGCGTTGCGGGGTGCCCGCGCTGGTTCTTTTTTTTTCCTGGCTGGCAGTCGAAGATGCCGTCATTATACGCCTGGTATCCGAGACGCTGCCGCCGGAACTGAAAAATCTGCCTCCGGATCGTTTCGGGTTGGTTGTCAACGATATTAAAAATATCGTGGAAGGCAGCATTTTTTCTCAAAATGCGCCTGAGAATTTGCAAGAGGCGGCCAGTCGATATCGAGAGCTTCTCTCCGTTAGTCACATCGCGTTGACGATTTGTACCGTTTCCGCCACAGCCATCGCCATTTTTCTTTTCGGGCGTAAAATCACTCCGCAGCTAAAGGCCCGCAACCAAGTGGAGCTATTCGTCAAATCTCTTTTGATCGTCTGTTCCACTATCGCTATCTTTACTACCATCGGCATTGTTCTATCCGTTCTCTACGAGTCGCTGCTGTTTTTCAAAACCGTTTCGGTGATAGACTTTTTAACCGGTCTGGAGTGGAGTCCCCAAACCGCAATCCGATCGGATCAGGTGGGATCGTCCGGCGCTTTCGGAGCCATACCGGTCTTTATGGGAACTTTGCTGATTTCGGCCATTGCCATGGTCGTTGCGGTGCCGATCGGGCTGATGTCCGCCATCTATATGTCCGAATATGCGGACAGAAGAGTTCGGGCCGTCGTCAAACCCATCATGGAGATTTTGGCGGGAATTCCGACCGTCGTATACGGATTTTTTGCCGCGCTTACCGTAGCGCCTTTCGTACGGGATTTCGGCACCATGCTGGGGCTGGAGGTGTCCTCCGAAAATGCGTTGGCTGCGGGGGTGGTAATGGGCGTAATGATCATTCCTTTCGTTTCCTCCATTTCCGACGATGTCATACGGGCGGTTCCGCAGGCGTTGCGGGACGGCGCATACGGATTGGGCGCCACCAGATCCGAGACGATCAAACAGGTCGTGATTCCCGCCGCGCTGCCTGGGATCGTCGGGGGAGTTCTGCTTGCCGTTTCGAGAGCCATCGGAGAAACCATGATTGTGGTGATGGCCGCAGGTCTGGCAGCCAACCTGACCGCGAATCCCTTCAAGGCGGTAACTACCGTAACCGTCCAGATCGTTACTTTATTGGTGGGAGATCAGGAGTTCGACAGTCCGAAGACCCTGGCGGCTTTTGCCTTGGGACTGTTTCTCTTTATCGCTACGCTACTTCTGAACGTCCTGGCCCTTTATGTCGTCAGAAAATATCGGGAGCAATATGAGTAGTGGAATCTCGCCCTTGCGGGAGAGGGACGCAACCTTCGATACCGAGGCGATCGTAAGAAGTCGGCTGAAGAAAAGATACCGGGCGGAAAGAAGATTTCGGCTTGTCGGTATCGTAGCGATCGTTGCCAGTCTTCTGTTTTTGCTCATCCTGTTTTACAGCATTGTCACGAAGGGATACTCCGCCTTTTGGCAGACGGAGATTCGACAGGAGGTCTATTTCGATCCGGCCGATTTTTCCGACGGAGAGATGGCGAATGCCAACTATTTGAGTATTTTCAAGAAGTCCATCCGATCCGCCTTTCCGGATGTGAACACAAGGAGGGATAGACGGGCTCTGTTCGGCATCTTCAGCAGCGGCGGACCGTTCCTGCTGCGAGCGATAGGCAGGGAGCAGGGAGAGAGTATTATCGGTACGACCCGGACAGTCTGGCTTCCCGCCGGCGACGATGTCGATATGTTGATAAAGGGGCACTTTGAAGAAACGGGCAAAAGCGGATACGGTGCTCGGTTGAGCGGCAAGCAGGTCGAATGGATCGACCGGCTCAAGGCGGACGGCAGGATGGAAAAACGGTTCAACTGGACCTTTTTTCAAATGGGAGATTCCCGGGAACCCGAACTGTCGGGAATCTTGGGAGCGACGGTAGGATCGCTGTTCACCCTGCTGATCACGCTGGTGCTATCCTTTCCGATAGGCGTGGCCGCAGCGCTCTATCTCGAGGAGTTCGCGCCGAAAAATAGATGGACGGACATTATCGAGGTAAACATCAACAACCTGGCGGCCGTTCCCTCGATCGTTTTCGGCCTGCTGGGGCTAGCCGTCTTTTTGAACTTCTTCGGCCTGCCGAGATCGACACCTCTCGCCGGCGGGTTGGTATTGGCGCTTATGACTCTTCCTACCGTCATCATTGCCGGCAGGATATCGCTAAAATCGGTTCCCCCCTCCATTCGGGAGGCGGCATTGGGGGTGGGAGCCTCCAAAAATCAGACGGTGTTCCACCATGTGCTGCCCCTGGCGATGCCGGGAATGCTGACGGGGGTGATCATCGGCATGGCGAGAGCACTGGGAGAAACGGCTCCGCTGCTGATGATCGGCATGGTGGCATTTATCGTGGATATTCCCGGCAGCATCTACGATCCCTCTACCGTACTGCCCGTACAAATCTACTTGTGGGCGGACAGCCCGGAAAGGGCCTTCATGGAGAGGACTTCGGCCGCCATTATGGTGCTGCTGATTTTCCTGATCGCCATGAATGCCTCGGCAATCCTTTTGCGCAACAGATTCGAGCGAAAGTGGTAGAGAGCGAACTCTCCCTCGGACGGCAGTCGATAATTTTACAACTATTTTACCTTTTTCTCACACGGGCGGAAGGGTCCGATTGCTATCTTCTTTTCGTGTTTGATGCAGCGGTAAAAAGTCGAAAATTGCGCGGAATGACGGTTCTGGGATTTTTTACCGCTTCGTCATGTTTTTGTATTGCGAATCCGGTTTGCATACCGGTACTTTTTGCTACAACAAATCGAAAGGAGTAGTATGAAAAAACTTCTCATTGGCGCGATAGGCGTCGTCGCCTGTGCAGGCGTCTCGAGCGCGGCAGCCAGAGACTATATCAGCATCGTCGGTTCCTCCACCGTCTATCCGTTTGCGACGGTCGTTGCCGAGCAGTTTGGAAAGACGACCCAGTTCAAAACTCCGAAAATCGAATCGACGGGATCGGGCGGCGGTTTCAAGTTGTTCTGCGCGGGAATCGGCGTCGGACATCCCGACATTACGAACGCATCCAGAGCCATCAAAAAGTCGGAATTCGACAAATGTCAAAAGGCCGGCGTGCAGGGCATCGTGGAGGTCAAAATCGGCTATGACGGGATTGTCGTGGCCAACTCCCGAAAGAGCTCCGTTTTGAAGCTGACTCGCAAGGATCTGTTTTTGGCGCTCGCCAAAAACGTGCCGAAAGAGGATGGCAGCGCTTCCCTGATTCCGAATCCCTACAAGAGGTGGAAAGAGGTCAATTCGGCTCTTCCGAATGTGAAAATCGAGGTTTTGGGACCTCCTCCCACATCTGGGACAAGGGATGCGTTTCTGGAATTGGCCATGGAAAAGGGCGGACAGAAGTTTGGATGGATCAAAAAGCTGAAAACGTCCGATAAGAAAAGATACAAGGCCATCACCCATTCTATTCGGGAGGATGGCGCGTATGTCGAGGCCGGGGAAAACGACAACCTGATTATTCAAAAGTTGGACGCCAATCCCAAAGCATTCGGCATCTTTGGATTCAGCTTTTTGGATCAAAATATGGATCGTCTGCAGGGCTCTTTCATAGAGGGCATTTCTCCCACTTTCGAAGCGATATCCGACGGTAGCTATCCGATTTCCCGACCTCTGTTCTTCTACGTGAAAAAGGCCCACGTGGGAGTCATTCCGGGGATCCGGGAATATCTTGCCGAGTTTACCTCGGAAAAGGCCTGGGGAGAGGACGGCTATTTGGGCGACAAAGGTTTGATTCCGATGCCCGAAAAGGAGAGAAAAAAGTACTCTTCGGGAGTACGGAATCTGGAAACGATATCGAAGTAGCCGTGTCCCAACGATAGGCAGGGGAGGCGGACGAACGTTTTCCGCCCTGCCCATCCTAACGAAAGGGAACGGATCATCATGGATTGAGTATGAATATTGCGGCTTTGGAAAAGCGAGAGGAACGGTTCGATGTGACCGACGGCCGGGACGGCTCTATCGGAGAGACCGTTGGGGAGACGACAGTACCGAATCCTAGAATAACCTGTCGGAACGTCGACGTGTTCTACGGAGAGAAGCATGCCATCAGAAACGTCTCGCTGGATATCGCCAGAAACGAGGTGATTGCGATGATCGGCCCATCCGGTTGCGGAAAGTCGACCTTTATACGCTGCCTCAATCGGATGAACGATACCATCGAGAGCTGTCGCGTTACCGGAGATATCGCCCTGGACGAACAGGATATCCATAGCAAAAAGATGGATGTCGTCCTTTTGCGGGCCCAGGTGGGTATGGTGTTTCAGAAGCCCAATCCGTTCCCCAAATCGATATACGACAATGTTGCGTACGGTCCCAGAATCCACGGTCTGGTTACCAATAAAGCGGAGACGGACCGCATTGTGGAAACGTCGCTACGAAAGGCGGGTCTCTGGAACGAGGTCAAGGATTGGCTGGGTCAACCGGGAACGGGTCTGTCCGGTGGGCAGCAGCAGCGTTTGTGCATTGCAAGAGCGATTGCGGTCAATCCCGGAGTAATTTTGATGGACGAGCCCTGTTCCGCCCTCGATCCGATCGCCACCGCCGTTATCGAAGATCTGATCAACGAACTCAAACATCACTACACCATCGCGATCGTCACCCATTCCCTGCAGCAGGCATCGAGAATATCGCAGCGGACGGCATATTTTCACCTTGGATATTTGGTAGAGGTGGGAAAAACTGCCGAAGTGTTCACGAATCCTCTCCATCAACTGACGGAAGACTATATTACCGGCCGATTTGGATAGAAACCAAATCTACGGCACGGCTCGCCTTTAAGATGGATTTTTTTTCGGATTCCGCGTAGAAGTTTGAAACATAGAAAGTTGCTTTCCATATACCCTTTTTCTATGGAACGGACTTCCGCTACCATCTTCATGAACAAAATTCTCGTCATCGAAGACCAGGAAGATCTAAGGGAGCTGATCGTCTACAATCTGGGAAAGGAGGGTCGGTTCGAAACGGTGGGAGCCGGGAACGCCAACGATGCCCTGATCTTTATCGAAGATGTCCGATTCGATCTGATTCTGTTGGACCTGATGCTCCCCGGTTTGCAGGGATTGGATTTTCTCAGACTGATCAAGGCCAGCCCGGAACACTCCGATATTGCGGTGATCGTCGTATCGGCAAAAACCGAAGAGGAGGATGTTCTAAAGGGGTTGAAAATGGGTGCGGACGACTACATCACCAAACCGTTCAGCTTCAAATTGCTGATCACCAAAATCGATACCGTTTTGCGCCGCACCCATCCTACGCAAAAGGAGAATATATTTTTCCACGGGATCTGCGTGAACGAACAGAGGAGAAAGCTGCTTGTCGACAGCAGGGAGATATCGGTCACAAAAAAGGAGTTCGAGCTGCTGCTGCTGTTTATGAAAAACCCCCGCAGGGTATTCAATCGGAATCAACTGTTGAATTCCGTCTGGGGATATGAGTCGGATGTATATACAAGGACGGTGGATGCCCATATATCGTCGCTAAGAAAAAAGCTGAAAACGAAAGGCCAGCTCATCAAATCCTTTCCTAAAATCGGATACGCTTTAGACAAATGAAATCGTTTCTTAAAGTTTTCGCTATCATATACGCGCCTTTTATGGTTTCGATGCTGTTGCTCCACTATTTCTCCAATTCTCTCCTGCTGGAGTCGGCCAACGAGGAGCTGCTGAAGGAGATAAGAAACAAGTGGCAAGTTCTTTCCCTACTCCGGCTGCAGGACATGGATGCCACGGAAAGGCATCGGTTGATTGCCGGAATATGGAGGGAGACGAAGCTTCGGACTACCCTAATATCGAAAGATGGGACGGTGATAGACGATTCCGCGATCGCACCGGAAAAGATAGGGTTTATGCGCAATCACGCAAATAGGCCGGAGGTGATCGAGGCGGTCGATGCGGGCGAGGGATATTTCCTGCGGTATAGCTCTACGATGGATTTTGAAATGCTGTACTTCGCCGGGAAACTGTCCGACGATCTTGTTTTGAGATTGGCCTATCCGACCTCCTATCTGATGAAACTGCGCAGAGAGTACAGTCGCCGGAATCTGAATATCTTTCTGTTCCTGTTTGTCGTCACGACCGCTGTTGCCCTCTACCTAGCCAGAAAGCTGACGCTTCCGGTAAGGCACCTGAACGCTATTGCCGAAGAGATCGAATCGGGAAAAAGGGAGATTCAATTTCCGTCGTTTCGGGACGAGACGATGGGTAAGGTGTCCGATCTGATACGTCGGATCTACAAAGCGATGCTCTTTAAACAGGAGCAGTTGATTCGGGAGCAGAGCAAAAGCAACTACGTCTACAATCTTTTGGAGGAGGGGATTGTCCTTCTGAACGAAAGCAACGAAGTCCTTCATTTCAACAAAAAGGCAAAGGAGTATCTGGATATCGATCTCCAGGAAGGCGTCAATATTATGACGGACGTGAAGGATGGGAGCATTTCCGATATCTTGGGCGATATTTTGTCCAGCACGAACAACAACGTCTGGAAGGAGAAGGAGTTCAACTCCAGATTGTATAACGTCAACCTCAGAATCGGGGTAGGCGGTTCCCTTGATGGGCAGAAGGAAAACGCAAAGGATGGATCGAAAGGGACCGAAAAGTTGATCGTTTTTTACGACATTACCGAAAAAACGAAATATCGGCAG
>CAZLTI010000128.1:0-9087 GCA_964562335.1 uncultured Pseudomonadota bacterium
CCCGTCAAGTCCGCTTCTGCCAAATGCGCCCCATCCAAAAACAGATCCGGCAGAACCGCAAACCGTAGGTTGCACTTGTCGCAAATCTTTGTTTCAACTAACTTTTCCACACTGTCTGTGATGCATTTGCCGAACGAGCCCTGTTTGCATCTTTCCCCATTTACCCAGGTCGCTCCATCGAAAAAAGCCCGTTTATAGGAGGCATCCGTCAAATTGGCGTTCGTCAAGTCGGCGCCGACGAAATTGGCCCGGTCCAAAAGGGAATGGGCGAGATCGACCCCCTGCAAATCCGATCCCCGAAAATCCGCGTTTTGCAGATCGCATCCTCTGCACGTACGGGTATCCATAAGTCGATCGACATCGGCCTGCACAAAAGCAAACAGGGGACTCGAATGCCCCAAGGCCAACAGGAATCCAAAAAATGTCGCCGCTCGTTTCATCTTCGTTTTATATCGACGGACGATCCCTCTCGGCCGGCAGCGAAGTTGTGTCGAGGGAATCTATTCTATGCGGGCCGCTCCGTATGCATCTTTAGCGTTCGACTCGCTTTACACCCTGCCGAAACCTCTCCTCTCCCGTCTTCCGAAACCCCTCTTCGTAATATTTTTGAGCCTGGGCATACTCTCCCATGGATTCGTATGCCAATGCCAAGTTATAGGTGTCATGAGCATCAAGGGGTTTCCGCAGGCTCTCCAGATAACCGATTGCCTTGTCGTAGGCGTTGCCCCGAATCAAAGTTACGCCGACGGTATCCCCGGATGCGACGGGAAGCGTCGTTCTTTCGTGATGTCGGCTTATTTTGTTCGCGTATGCGCGGGCAACCTTTTGCGCCAACCTCTGCTTCAGGTCGAGAGAGAGCAGCGGAATCCGCGATTGCCGCTTTGAAAAAAACCTATCGTCGGCATGCCTCTCCCCGCCTCTTAGAGTCATGGCGGATGCTGCAAGTCGATCGACCAGTTGCGTCAGGCTGTCCTCCTCCAAAGCGTAGTGTTCAAGAATCACCTTTCTTAGCTCCTTGGCCAGTACCGATCTACTTCCGTCGCCATCCCACTTTTTGGTGAAGTACTCCCTAAAGGTTTGGGTCGGTACGATTTTCCTGCCGTTGCTTTTTCGCACAAAATCGAACTCGACCTCCAGTGCCGCCACCTTTTCCACATAGGGAATCGCAATCTCGAATCCCTTTCCGGATCTTTCCGCACTGCCGGCAACGCCCCTCTTCAGCACCGCTATCCCCAACTGCTCCTGTATGCCTTTCTTTTTTATCGCACCATTGTTGGTAATCAACAGCACAAAAAACCGCTTGTCCTTGTCCTCTTTTGTGTATTCGTAGTACCTAACTCTCGCGTGAATCACGCCGACGGTTGCCATATCGGGAATGACGCCGGAATAGCTCTCTTCGCCACCGGAGGCATTGACAATCCGATACTCTCCCCCTTTTGATATCTCCGAAATCAGCAAAGATCGCACAAGATCCGCATTTTCCCGATTGGATACAAACGTATCGATCCCCCGGCCCTTTTTCGACTTTTCGGCCATTTGCCTGGGCAGGGAGATCGTCCGTCCCAGTTCGTCGGCAATCTTCCCTACGGCTACGACTTCGATATTGCGTACCGGCAATTCGGAAGAGCGGGTAACATGAAACGTCACTTCGTTTTTCGAACACGACGCAGCAAAAAGAGCGGCGATCATACACAGCGTCCGATAGGAAAAGAATCTCATCTTTTTCTCGCGATATAGTATCCGGGATTGTCGACTCTTTTACAGATATTGCGGTTTTCAGTTCCTCTTTTCCGCAAGCTGCCTTCTCACGCGCGGATTTTCGCGCAGCACCTTTTCGATCCTTCCCAAACCCTGCGCAAACAGCAGGCTGCTTTTGTCGATTTCCCAGGCGTCGTTGTACGAGGTTCGGGCCAGACCGTATTCGCCGATCGCTTCGAATGCCAAACCCAGGTTGTAAAAATCGGCTGCGCGCCTTTTCCCGGAGGTAACCCGACCAAGCCGGTCGATCGCCATCTCGTAGGCTCCGGCCTCTATCAGCAGCTTAGCTTGAAAATCCCCTCCGGCGGCGACTTCTCGCTCTACCCATTTCTCCGTGACAGCCACGCGTCCGACGAATTCGGCGGCAATTGACGAGGCCAGATCCGAGGCCAGCTGTGCGAAAGAGGGGAATACGGCGTCGGAACTTTCCAGCTTGGCCCTTTCTTTCGCATTCCGTACGGAAAGGAGTTCCCTCGCCGATTCCTTCGATTCCTCCGGTTTTCCTCCGACATGACGCCCAAATGTTTTTGTGTCCGTATAAACCGCAACAATCTCGGTCGGCGTCAGTCGCGTCAGTTTGATCTCCACGGTAAGATTCCCCCGCATACTTTTATACGGCCACCACAATACCTTCTGTACCGACAGATCGAGACCCTCGGAGCTTCCTCCCTGCACAAACTTCATGTCCGACTTGCCGACCTCCGAGCCATCCGTTTTCTGTAGCTGAAGCCAAATTTTGCCGTTGATCACCGCATCGACCTGCCGCGTCTTATAACCTTCGGCGGAAATCAACTTCTGCAGAGCCGCATCGTTTTCCAATTCGGCAAACTCGTCGGTATATACGAGAGAGAAATAGGAGGAGAGCGATAGCGCATTGACAACTTTTGCCCTTATCTGTTTGGCGATCCGCTCCTTCCCCTCTTGGGTAAGTTCCATCCTTTCGACCCGCCATTCGCCATTGCGCTCGATATGAGCGCTCCGGTCGGCCATGGCTACTTCAAACGAGCCGATTGCGACCTTTTTAATACCTATGGTGGATATTTCCGCAGGAGACTGAACCGGAATTTTCACCTTCGGAGCACACCCCACGCCCAATACGGCCATCGCTACCGTCAGCAGCCCGATGCGCGAAAGCCGCATCGGCATTATCGCAGATATCATAAAACCCTCTCGAATGCGGATATGACCCGATGTTTGGAAAAAGCTGCAAAAAAAATCAGCGGCGGGTCTGCTCCCGAACTGCTCCGTACTCCTTCAACCGCCTTTCCATGCGGCCTATTCCCCTAGCGTATACGGCATTGCCGGGATCGCCGTCGAATGCGGAGAGGTAGAGCCTTTTGGCTTCCCGGAAGTCGTCCGCCGATTCTGCGGTAGCTTCGAACGTAAGTCCATAGTTGTATTCGTCGGCAGGTTTCCGAGAGGATTTTTCACGAAGCAGTTCATGCGCTCTTTTCCAATCTTCTCTCTTGATTGCCTCGGCGGCATCCCGATCTCCCGACTCGGCGATTCGAATACCGGCCTTTTTCCTGTAGGGGGAAATGGTACGGACAAATGGCTGCAAAGACTCTTCGACCAGTGTCTTCACGATTTCGGAACGCTCTTTCGTGGGGATATCGGATGCTTTGGGCGTGGTATTGCCGATGTACTGCCCTTTCAATGTGGCCCGACTCGTAGCGTCGACAACGGCGAACCGTCTTACAAAAAGAGGCGAGACCGGACTTACCAGCAACGGAAGTGCTTCCGGCAACGTTAGGTAGGTTTCATGTACATTCCTAGCGGATTTGACGATTTGGCGTCCGAAATTTGCCGAATCGGAACGGATAGCGATGGTTTCGCGGTCTTTTCCTATCTCGGTGATGCTGAAATCGAGCTGTGCAAAAAGAGAGACATTTTTTACCTTGTAGACTCGGACCACCTCGTCCACCGGGTCCGGTGGCAAATCGAGTCCGCCCAGTTTCAAAAGGCTCCCTATACCGATCCCGACGAGTTCCGCCTTAAGATCGGCCGCCTTGCAGACATATCCTCTGCGGCTAACCGTGATCCCCTGCTTGGAGGTTTTCGCCGCAGTAATGCCACCGGCAAATCCTCTTATGCCTCCCCTACAGGTCGCCACCTCCGTAAACTGCCCATCTTCGACCTGCTCGCCGCTGTAAATATCGCCTTGAATCAAAGCGACCGTCTCCTTTTCGGGATTTTCCATGGCGACAGGTCCGACAATCACCGTAAAACGGCCGAACCGATTCAACTTTTCCCGAAGTCTGCCGATCACGAGACTCTTGATTTGCAGACGATCGTCGTCAGCGTTGATTTTGGTAGGGTCAATGAATATCTTTCTGATCTCCTTCTTAATCGTCAACCGCGCCGGATACTGCACTTCGAACTGGGCAAGGGGTTTCGCGGCGCATCCTCCCACAATAGAGCCGAGCAGGACTATTCCAACCAAACGCACAAGGGAAATTGTCAAACTTCTCATAAATATCCGTCTCCAAACGAGTATCGTCACGATTGGACCAACTCTGCCGCATTCCACTCAACGGCAGTCGAAGCGAACCCTCCATAACCGTTGGAATCGGTTGCATCGCGGCGAAAACCCGCGATGCGCCGTTTGCGGCTTTAGAATCCCCGTATTTTTCTCAGGGCCGTTGCCGTCTTGTTTCTTACGCGATCGTCTTCGTCCAGCGTCAGCTTCTCCAACAGGGGTACGGCTCTTTGATCCTTGAGGTTTCCCAACACCTCGACCAGGCGCTCCTTCATTTCCGTATCGCCTTCTCTTCCTTCCAGCTTCTGTAGGGCCGATAGGGTCGGATTCACCGACATGGAACCCAGTTTGGTGAGTCCCTCCACAACCATCTGCGCCACTTCGACGTTTCCGATATGGTCGAGCAGCAGTTCCGCAACTCTGGGATTTTTAAAGGCGATCAGGATGTCGAAGTTGCCTTTGTTTTCAAAATAGGATTTCCCGGCCAAGTTTTTTGCAATGCTATCGGCAACTGTCGGTCCGACCGCCAGGATCATCTTTTTGTACCGGTCCTTGAGGGTGCCGCTTTGCGTGGAGAATTTTTTGACCAGCAGATCGGTCGCTTTAATGCCGATCAGCCTAATGGCCTTTGCCAGCTCTTCGAAGGTTTCCCCCCGCACATCCGGCACCAGCGATACCAGTTTCTTGGCTGCCGGTTCATGCCGCATTCTTCCCAGATTTTCGATTGCCGCCTTACGTACCGGAGGCGGATCGTCCAAAGCGTCGATCAGCACTTCGCCCGCCCTTTTTCCTCCAATATCGCCCAATAAATCTGCCGCCGCCACCTGTACTTTCGGGTCGTCGCTACTCAACAGCTTCTTTGCCATGGCGATCGCTTCCGCCCGTTTCCCTTCCCGGTTCAGACTTCGCGCCTTCTCCAAGCTCGCTCCGCAACCCGCCAAAAGAAAGACCGTGCCCACAAACAAGCAGAGTAGTTTGATTAGATTCTTTCGTTCCATTTTCCATCCTATGCGAGAAATTCGTTAATCGCGGTCGATGTACTTGAGATTCCGCCCTCGGAAACGTCCGACCGCTCCTCTACTACTGAACGGGCTCTGCCTTTTCAAATACGATATCGGTCAGACCCGGCGCCGTAATCGGCTCTTTGAAGTGCAGATTCAATTCGTCCAGAATCTGCATCACCTTCTCGGCCAAAGCATCGGACTGGCCCGAATATCTTACGGTGACGATATTCAGTGGCGGCTGTACGCGGCTCAACGTATTGTCGTAGCTGACGAATCGAAAGTTGTCGTCCGCCGCCCGGCTGATGGCGTTTTTGACCGTTCGCGGAGTTCTGCCCGTGAAGCCTTGCAATACAAGTTCATACTCGACCAGCTTCTCTCCTCGGACATCTATGGTGGACATCTCTTTGATAACCTGGGGAATGAAGCCCTTTTGCATCTCTTCATAGCAGTCTTTGATCAGTCCCGTAAGCATTGCGGCGGGATCCGTATTGGGGCCGGCTCTTCTGGCGGCCTGTACGATTTCGTTGGCAAAGGCGCCTCCCGTACCGGTGGAGATGTTCTTTGCCGTAATGCCCATATTCATCGACATTGTGTCCCCGGTTCTGCTTACGGCCAGAATGTTCACTTCGACCACCACTTTGGCAAGCTGCTTCAGGAGACTCAAACCCGTCGCATAAAACTCCTCGGCATTTTCGATCTGAGCATCCAGATGCGCATCTGCGGCCTTGCTTCCGGATATCATCGCCATAAATTGCGCTTTGGACAGTTTCGCATACTGCTCGTAGTTCTTTTTGTCGCCCTTCAGCGAAACGACGGCATTGCGAAAGTCCATGGCCATCAAACCGCGCTGGTTCAGGTCGGTTTGAATCTGATTCATCAATGCATCTTCGATATCCTGGAATTTGAACTTCTCGGCGGAAAGATCCACATCCTTCTTGCTCGTCACGACCGTTATCAGACTGCTGGCGCTCTTGTCGATAAATCCCATATCCTTCTGCAGCGCCACCAGGACCTTTTGCCGATTTACCCTGAAGGAGGCGGAGATTCCGTAGAACGCGTCGTTGAATATCCTTTTTTCTCCATTGACCTCCTTTGCCTCGATATATTTGTCGATATTTTTGGAGAGATACGTTTCGATCTCCTTATATCGGCGATTGTAGACCTCCGCACTCAGCAATTCCCTCACCATTGCCTCTACGGCTTTGGCGGAAGCCTTCTCCAACGCCTTCTGGCGTGCCAACCGAATATCGTTCTTCTTGATAAACGCCTTCTCCTTGACGTTAATCACCCGAATATCCGGCGAATCCTCCCGATAGGAGGTTTTTCCGGTAACGTCCGCAAGCGTCAAATAGTCCTCGACCGCAACAGGTTCCGGTTCGGACTCAAAAAAGGAACAGGCCTGAATCATCAGCAGACCGGTCAAAAACAGGGGGAAAAAATAGTGTTGAAATTTCATGACTCCTCTCTATGAGTTAATGTTAGCCGTTTTTTTCAGCAGGAAGGAAAGGGAATCGAACCCGCAGGCATCATAACGAAGGAAGCTACCAGCTAATTTTTTTTTGGACAATACGTTTCTTTTCAATCTGACGAAAGAGGCGTATTCGCAAATTACGACATCCTTTTTTTTCAGTATATTATGTAAAATCGGTTTACAACGATTAAGGCATTATGGTATCTGATCTGGTTTGAATGGGCTTGGCAAAAAGCCGGCACGCAGACCCGACCGCCGAATTCGCCCAACCGGATGGAATTGACCGAGAATGAGAAAAGCAGATTAAACGGGCTGATCGAACCCCTTCTTGCGGATTTGAACATTGAGCTGGTCGATGCAGAACTCAAGCGGGCGGATCAAAAGAGGATCCTGGATATCGTAATAGACAAAGAGGGGGGAGTCGCCGTCGAAGATTGCGCTTGTGCGAGCCGGAAGATCTCGCTGGTTCTGGATGCGGAGGATATGTTCGCCTTTCGCTATACTTTGAAGGTAGGTTCTCCCGGAATATTTCGCGAACTGAAAAGAGAGTCGGATTTTTCCCGGTTTTTGGACTCAAGGGTAAAAGCGGCGTACTGCGATCCCGACGGAAACAGACGGAGACTTGTCGGATTATTGGCCCGATATCAAGAGCGTCGACTGACGATACGTCATGGAGAGCAGGAAACGACAATCGACTTGGATCGGATTGAAAAAATCCATCTCTTCCCGGAACTGTAATAGCGTCGCCATGTTAGGAAACAACTTCCGTTATGCCTTTCTGACGATTCGATAAAAAGTCCAAACAATCACCCCTATGCGCTCTTTCCGTACCGAACTGCCGTAAGTCCGGCAGATTCGAAGAGAGTAAAGCCAAAGAAGGCAACCGACTTTCTGCACAATCGTCGGAAAATATCCGTTTGTATTTCTGTCAACGAACTACCGGAGTGAATTCTGGCGTAAGATTGGAGTACCTTATGAAACCTAGTGGTTTACTGGAAGCGATAGCCGAGTTGAGCCAGGAACGTGGACTTGAGCAGGATGCCGTTATCGAGGCGATCGAAGATGCCATCGTTGGAGCGGCCTATCGGAAATACAAGAGGTATAGGAATATAGAAGCGGTATACAACGAGCAACTCGACCGGTTCGATCTTATGCATTACAAAGTCGTTGTCGACGAAATCAACGATCCGGAGAACGAAATTCTAATTACCGAGGCGCACGAGCTGGATCCGTTGGCGGAATGCGGGGACGAAGTCGAATATGAAATCGATGGGAAAGAGTTTTCCGGTGTCATCGCCCAGACCGCCAGACAGCTCGTCTTTCAGAAAATCACCGAGGTGGAGCGCGAGACCGTTCTCGAAAAATATCAAGAGAAGATGAAGGATATCATTCACGGTACGATATCCCGTTTTGAAAGAGGCAACGGCATTGTATTGGTAAACAATACCGTCGAGGGCGTTTTGGAAAGACGCGAGCAGATTCCCTTCGAGAAACTGCAACCCGGAGACCACACGAAAGGTCTTCTGTTGGACGTTCGTTCCGAAGGACGCGGACCGCAACTGTTTCTATCGAGAACCCATCCGGATTTTTTGATGAAACTGTTCGAAGTTGAAGTCCCGGAGGTATACGATGGCATCATCGAAATCATCGCCGCAGCAAGGGAACCCGGCAGGCGGGCAAAAGTGGCGGTCTACAGCAACGATCCGGATGTCGATCCCGTCGGCGCGTGCGTGGGTGTGCGAGGCTCCCGCATCCAGTCCATAGTTTCCGAACTCTGCGGAGAGCGTATCGATGTTGTCGAATGGTCGAACGCCCTGGATCAATTTATCGCAAACGCCATAGCACCTGCCGAAATCGTAGAGATGGAACTGGACGAAGAAAATAGTGTGGCGGACATCAAGATTATGTCCGACCAGCTATCGCTGGCCATCGGGAAACAGGGACAAAATGTACGGCTGGCCTCCAAACTGACCGGGATGACGATCAATATCGTCGCATGGGAGAATCCCGAAAAGAGGGAGTTCGACGAAAAAGAGGCCGAAACGGAAAAGGATAGGAAAACGGAAGAGACGGTTCCGGAGGGAAAGGAGACCGAAAAAAAGGAACGGGAGGATAGCGGACCGAAAGAGGCCGAAACGGAAAAGGATGGGAAGACGAAGGAGACGGTTCCGGAGGGAGCGGAGACCGAAAAAAAGGAACGGGAGGGTGGCGAACCGAAAGAGGCCGAAACGGAAAAGGATAGGAAAACGGAAGAGACGGTTCAAGAGGGAGCGGAGACCGAAAAAAAGGAGCAGGAGGATAGCGAACCGAAAGAGACGAAAACGGCGGAAAAGGATAGGAAAACGGAAGAGACGGTTCCGGAGGGAGAGGAGACC
>CAZLTI010000129.1:0-9010 GCA_964562335.1 uncultured Pseudomonadota bacterium
AACTTGCGACAGGGCGGTTAACAGCCGCCTACTCTACCAACTGAGTTATCGGGGATCCACAATTGAATTTGGGATATAGCTTGATTTTTTTTCCATGTCAAACGAGAATATTCATCTATTTATTTTTCAGTCCACTCCGAAGGATCCTACTCCCGTCTTTCCCTGCCATCCCCATAACAAAGGGAAGAGGACGGGGATTGTAGGAAATTGGTCCAGGGAAAAAGGATACACTTTTGGCAATCTATAAAAACGAACAATGAGCGACAAAGAGAAGAAAAAAGACAGGGAAGAGGAGATAGAGGGTTCCGAAACGCAGGATGAAGAGGGGCTTGGAAACGGGTTGGATATTCCGGAGATCGAGGTCGAAGTGATCATGGAGGAGATTGCGAACGATACCGATAAAAATGCGGACAGGAAAGAAGCTGCGACCGCCAAGGAGCTTCCCACTCAGCTAATACCCAAAATCGATATACTTCCGGCAAAGTTGCCGATCATTGCCGTCCAGCATCGGCCGCTATTTCCGCATATGGTAATTCCCCTGGTCGTGGAGGGGCATCTGTATCAGAAAACGTTAAAAATAGCCCAAAAGAGCGAACCGGGATATATCGGGATTGTGCTTAGCAAACCGGGTTTCAATTTGGAAAATCCCAAAATAGCGGATTTGTACGAATACGGAGTCGTTGCCAGAATCGCAAAGGTTTTCTCCCAGGATAAAAAAGCAAGTCAAATTCTGCTGGATGTACTGGAGAGGATTCGCATAGTGCGGGAGGTCGAAAATTCTGCCAATATTATGCTGGCGGAAATCGAATATCTCGGATCGAAAAAGCTGGAAATAAACGATGAAATTAGAGCCTTTAGCCGGGAAATTCTGACCAATATGAAGGGGTTGATCAAACTGAACCCGCTCATAAAGGAGGAGTTGAACCAATTCGTCAATCAAATCAATCTTGACGATCCGAGTCGGTTGGCGGATTTCGCCGCCACTCTCACGACTGCCAAAAAAGAGGAGCTACAGACAATCCTGGAAGCGGCGGATATTGAAGTGCGGCTCAGCAAAACATTGCTGCTGATCAAAAAGGAGCTGGATCTAAGTAAATTGCAGGCGGACATTTCCAAAAGAATCGAGGAAAGAATATCCGAAAATCAACGGGAGTTCTTTTTGAAGGAGCAGCTAAAGGAAATTCGAAAGGAGTTGGGACTGTCCAAGGACGAAAAGACGCAGGAGATCGAAAAGTTAAGGAAGAAGGCAAAAGAGCTCGACTTTCCCAAGGAAGCGAAGGAACGCTTCGACGAAGAGATGGACAAGTTGTCGCTCCTGGAAATTCAATCGCCCGAATTTAACGTTTCCAGAAACTATCTGGACTGGATTACCGCGCTTCCTTGGGGGCTGCACTCCAAAGACAATCTGGACATTGCAAAAGCGCAAAGAATATTGGAGGCCGACCACTACGGTCTGGAGGATGTGAAAGAGATCATACTGGAATTTATTGCCACATTGAAATTGAAGAGGGAGATATCGGGAACGATCCTATGTTTTTTGGGCCCTCCGGGTGTCGGAAAGACCTCCATTGGCAAATCGATAGCCCGTGCCCTGAACAGGCGGTTCTACCGGTTTTCGGTAGGCGGCATGAGGGACGAAGCGGAAATCAAAGGTCATCGACGAACCTACATAGGTTCCATGCCGGGAAAATTCATGCAAGCGCTTAAAATCGCCAAATATGCCAATCCGGTCATCATGCTGGACGAAGTCGACAAAATCGGCAGCAGCTACCAAGGAGATCCTGCGAGCGCTTTGTTGGAGGTACTCGATCCGGATCAGAATGTTGCCTTTGTCGATCACTACATCGATATTCCGTTCGATCTGTCGAAAATACTGTTTATCGCTACGGCAAATCAGTTGGATACGATTCCCCCGGCTTTGGTCGACAGGATGGAGGTGATTCGCCTCTCCGGCTACATTGCGATGGAGAAGCAGAAAATTGCGCGCAAATATCTAATCCCCAAGCAGAGGAAGGCACATGGACTGACTGCCAAAGATATTAGCATAACGGACGGGGCCCTGAAAAAAATCATCAACGGCTACGCGAGAGAAGCCGGTGTCAGAAATCTTGAAGGTCAGATAAGGAAGATTTGCCGCAAGGTGACCAAAGAGATTGCGATGAGCGAAAGGGCAAAAAAATTCAATGTCGGCCAGAAGGACCTCAAAAAATACCTGAAAAATCCGACCTTCGAAAGAGACGAACTGATCGGCGAAGGAAAGGTCGGCATCGCAACCGGTTTGGCGTGGACCAGCATGGGAGGTGCCATACTGTCTGTCGAGGCAAGCAAAACCGTTTCGCATCAGAAGGGGATGAAGCAGACCGGACAGTTGGGAGACGTAATGGTCGAATCTTCCGAAATTGCCTACAGCTTCGTTGTGGCCAATGCCAGGAAGTTCGGCGGCGATCCGGAGTTTTTCAGTAAACATTTTGTCCATCTGCACGTTCCAGCCGGTGCGACGCCAAAAGACGGACCTTCGGCGGGTATAACCATGGCGACGGTGCTGCTGTCTCTGCTGTTCGACAAACCGGTAGCAAAAAAGCTGGGGATGACCGGAGAGTTGACCCTAGTGGGGGAGGTGCTGCCAATCGGCGGATTGAAGGAGAAGATCATCGCGGCAAGACGCGTAGCGTTGAAGACGATCGTCATTCCGGAGCAGAACCGTAAGGACTATTTGGAAATACCGGATCATCTAAAGGAGAAACTGACCGTCCACTTTGCCAAAACCTACGAAGACGTATTCAAAGTGGCATTCGACTGATTCGGGGAAAAGAGGCGCATGCCGGAGAGGACATCAAGACCGTCGGCACCGATACCGGTGTCGACGAATCGGCGATTCTCCGCGAAAAGAGAGGCAGGCGGTTTTACGAACCGGCAGCGGAAGGCTCTCCTCCGCGAGATTTCGATTCTTCCATATTCCGCTTTTGGTATTCGGTAGCGGTTTCGTTGGAAAAACCCGATGCCACCTGGCAGAGAAAGTCGTTCAAAACCATTGCCATGCCGTTCATCGTGGTCTCTTTGTGCTTTATCGTACTGATCTCGATTTCGACAACGAGCCCCGCCTGAAGATGAAAGGGGTTGTACTTGCGCTGAAATTCGCCGAACGAGCTTTCCAGAAAATCCAACCGCCGTTCCAAAACAATCCGTTCCGAGGGATTGTCCTGTTCGTACAGCTCCTTTAGGTGCTTTCGGATCAACACGAATCCATCGGCAATGCTTGATTGCTTTTCCTTGATTGCGTCGATCGCTTTCTTCCAGTCGCCCTTTTTCGGGGCAGCGGAAGAGATTTTATCCCATTGGCCGGAAGGGGGCTCCATTTTCCACAATTTCCTCTTTTGGGTCCACCCGGCGAGGAACCCGGATTCGGATGGGCCGTTCGACAGCACTTTTTGCGCTACGTCGTCAAAACCGACAATTCTTTGTGCCTTCTTCTGCTTTCGGAAAATTCGGTTGTATACCTCCCATATTCTTTTTGCCTCCGAAACAAACTCGTTCAATTGTCGGCGGTAGGAGGTTCTTAGTTCGCGCAGTTGCCGATTGTTGAAATAGGTGAGAGTGACGGAGTATCGTTCGTCGGGAAGAAGCCGTTTGTCGTCCGTGTCGGCATATTCGCGTATTACCAACTTCCTTGCGTTTCTGAAGTTCTGAATGTGCTGATACCCAAGATGCGAACGATCCAAGATTCCCGTCAGTATATTCACGGCAGTATTGAATCCCTTGTTTCGGGTGTCTTCTCCCTCCACAATACTGTGAACGCTATTCCTGACACTCAACGGATCGTAGTCCAAATGTTCGACTTCAAGATCCGCTTCTTTGATTGCATCGACGAACCTATGCACCACAAAACCATAACCGGCGGAATCTCTATCTCCCTCATCGAAGTTGATGTGGTTTTCCAGTTTTTTCAGCTTCTCGATCAACGTGTCGCTTTCCGAAAGCCGCTTTTTTTTCTCTTGGAGCAATCGAGCGTTTATTTCGTCTATTTCCCTGTCGATCAATTTCAGAATATGCTTCGATATGATGTCTTTAATGATCACTTCCGAAGCCGTCTGGTAGTGATAAATCGGCATGAGCAGTTCCGATTCGACGATATTGACCGCTAAGTTGATGTCCGTGACGGTTTCGGGTTTGATCGGATTGTTTCTGAGACAGCATTTTACGATGGAATAGGAGTTTCGATCGCCGATAAATGCGCCGATATTGGTCCTATTTCTCAGCGTGTTGCCGGTGGAAAATTCGATGTCGTAGATTCCTCTCTGGATATGCTTTTGCAGGTGTCCAAAAACGTCGACGATCGAATTTTCAATTTCTCTGCCGGTGAAATTGCCGGCGCCTCCGATGGAATCGAGAAGCGCGGGAATCTCCCTGGCGGTATAGCGGTTAAGGTTCCGAGTCTCCTGCCGATCGATCAAACGGCGAAACTTCTTGGCCAGTTCATCCTCTACCGTAACCAGGTATCGGTTGAACATGTTTTGATGTCCCTGGTTGAAGTAGTTGTGCAGAAACTCTTTGATCGTTCCGCCGACATGTAGCTTTTCCAACACTTCGGGTGGAAGCTTCGCAGATATGTGATTGATTATTTTGTCTATTTGCTCATCGATAAGGGCACTTGCTCCGGTATATTCGTCCTGGTTGCCATCTTTTGCTCTTTTTTGGGAACGGGTCTTTTTCGGATGAGTTTGGTTTGATTGCTTTGATTTGGAACTTCGAGCCATGATTCCCTCTGAGTCGGTTTTTTCGTTGATATCCCGTCAGGGTCTGCGGAAGAGAAAACTTGAAAGTTTGAAAACGTGCCCCGCGTTTAACGCAGTCAACGGTTCCTACCATAAAACCGCCAATGCTTAAAGTGAAAATGCCAATTATTTTGGTGTCGCAATGTCTCTGTTGCGGAACAAAAACCATTTTAGGCTGTTAAAAAAAGCGAATGGGAGTATGCTTCCAGTGGAGTGCAGCAGTTAGCGACGGAATTTCAAGGGCTCCTTGAATCGACGATTTGAGTTGGCAAGTCATGCCGCAGAAAGAGATGTACGACGAAACCACCGGAAGGAAGATAGAGAAACGGATCGACGGATATATCGAGCGGTATTTTGGCGGCGGCGAAAAAAAGGTGATCAGGATCAAAAACAGTATTTGGACGGTCGAGGAGGATCTGTACGACTTTAACATCATTCGAACAACCATGCTTTGCGTGCTCGACGCCGTCTTGCTGGATCGATTGCCGGAACGAAGTTGCGAGCTTTTCGAAGAGTTGCTCGTCCTAAACGCGCACCGAGTGAAAAGTTCCAAACTCTGCCTGATAAAGGGAAGGATTCATCTCCGGATTGTTAAGGGACTTGGGGATTTCGGTTATTCGGAGTTCGTCGATCACGTGCAGGAGTATCGGGAGATCTTTCCTCGATTGAAGGTCGAACTGACGAAAAAGTACTATCCGGAAGAGGTGCAGTAGGCCTCCCTCCGTCACTCAATAGCAGACGCCGATGAATGCCGGATCGTCAAATAGAGCCGATCCAGTTTTGGAGATACTGGAGGTAAGGAAGAGATTCGGATACCGGTCCGTTCTCGATGGCGTTACGTTCGGTTTGGAAAGGGGCCGGCAGACGCTATTGCTGGGAAAAAACGGTGCCGGCAAGTCTACTCTATTGAAGATTCTCTCCGGATTGATGCGGCCCTCCTCCGGGCAAATCAAACTTAATCGAAAAGAGATTTCGTTACATCCCAATCAATTGCGTCGGATGATTGGAGTCGTTTCCCATACTCCTCAATTTTACAAGGAGTTGACGGCCAGAGAAAATCTCGCCTTTTTTTCCCAATTGCGCGGAATTCGCGATCTCGACGGGAAGATCGATCAGGCCCTTGAGCAGACCGGGCTAATCCGTTTTGCGACCGTTTCCGTAGGGAGTTTCAGCAGCGGAATGCAAAAACGGCTCAACATCGCCAGGCTGATGGTTGCCCGACCCCAAATCCTCCTGCTGGACGAACCCTATACCGGCCTCGACTACGACTCGACCGACTTTTTCAACGCCTACTTGAAGCGATTCAAGATGGACGGCGGTTCCATCTTGCTGATCAGCCACCATATCGAGGTCTGTTTCGAAAATAGCGACTTCGTACTCATACTGAAAAAGGGCGTGATCGAAAACCAATGCATTCGTTCGGATTTTTCCTGTGCCGAATTGATTCGACAATATCAAAACGTTACCGCGCTATAGAGGCATGAAGAATAGTTGGACGATTCTTGTCAAGGACCTGAAATTGGACCTAAGAAGCCTGGAAAATCTGCTGGCCATGCTCTTTTTTTCGCTAACCATCATTCTGGTGTTTTCCTTCGCCCTGCCGATAGACGAAAAAAGCAAAAAAAGCCTGGCACCCGGCATTTTCTGGGTAACTTTCTTGCTGGCGGGGGTTTTGAGCCTCAATAAATCGTTTCAGATCGAAAAGGACGACGATTGCATCGAATCGCTTCTACTGGCTCCGGTGGGCCGGGGGACGATTTTTTTGGGAAAGATGGGATGGAACATATTGTTTATATTGATTATTCAAATTATTGTCGTTCCGGTTTTCAGTATTCTGTTTTACGCTCCCTTTTTTGAGCACTTTTTTGCCTTGATCCTGCTGAGTTTCCTTACATCCGTCGGTTTCTCCTCCTTGGGAACGCTGTTAAGCGGATTGACGACGGATCTGAGATTCCGAGAGATTTTACTGCCAATCCTGCTGTTTCCGCTGTTGGTCCCTCTGCTTTTGGCAAGCGTCAAAATCACGCAAACGATTGTTTCGGGCGGCGATATTTGGGAAGCGGCGGACTGGTTGAAACTGCTGATCGGATTCGATTCGATCTTCTTGATCGTTTCCTATCTGACGTTTGATTTTGTCATGGAATTGTAAAGGGAGTCTTTGGAATTTCCGACGGTATTCCGATCTTCCAATTCAAACCGTAACGACGGGGAGGCGTCATGACGAGAGGTTTTATCGGGTTGCTGACTTCGCTCAGTTTGGCGACGGTCGCCATTCTGATATTTTTCTGGTCGCCCATAGAGCAGAGCATGGGGATCGTGCAGAAGATCATGTATATTCACGTTCCTTCGATTTTGACGACCTACTTGGCCCTGGCGGTCTCTTTGATCTGCTCCGTGGGTTATCTTTGGAAACGGAAGGAGCTGTTTGACATAATTGCCCACTCAGCAACCGAAATAGGGGCGGTATTCTGCGGACTTGCCCTAGCGACCGGCTCCATATGGGGCAAGCCGACATGGAACACCTACTGGACATGGGATGCAAGGCTCACGCTGACCTTGGTGTTGTTCCTGATTTTTGTCGGATATCTGCTTCTTCGCAAGTTTACCGACCCCGGAGAGCAGCAGGCGCGCTTCTGTGCGATTGTGGCGATCGTCGGCGCACTGGACATCCCTTTGATCCATCTATCGGTGGTTTGGTGGCGGACGCTTCATCAAAAGTCCACAATTCTATCTCCCAAGGGTCCCTCGATCGACACGCCGCTTTTGATCATGCTGCTGCTCAGCCTGGGAGCGTTTCTCCTCCTGTTTGTCTATCTGCTGCTGACCAGAATCGAACTGGAGAAAAATCATCGGCTTTACATGCAGAAAATGGCCGATCTGTTTTAGAAAAACGCTTTTTCAAAAGTGCTGCCGGTGGACGTTTGAAACAAGAGGGTTGTCGCTCTTTCCGTTTTTCCGCAAGATGACGTTTCGAAGCCGTTGTCGAAAATGGATGGTGGGGAGACGCCTTTTCGGTTTCTACTAAGGTACGGGAATCTCCGACAGCAGATTCTGTACGATATCGTCGGCTGTCTTTTCCTCCGCCTCTGCCTCGTAGGATATGATAATGCGGTGGCGCAATACATCCGGTGCAACCGATTTGATGTCCTGAGGCGAGACGAATCCCTTCCCTTGCAAAAAAGCGTTGGCTTTCGCTGCGATGAGGAGAGTAATGGTGGCTCTTGGAGAGGCCCCTATTTCAATCAGAGGCGTTAGGGTATTCAGTCCGTACTTTTGCGGAAATCTCGAAGCATCCACCAGATCGACGATATAGTCTTTTATCTTGTCGTCGACATAGATGTTTTTGATAATATCGCCCATTTCCAGAATCTTCTCCTTGCGGACTATTTGCGCGATATTCGCTTCTTGCGAGAATGAGGCGACAAGATTCAGAATTTCCCGTTCTTCGGTTTTTTGGGGGTAGGAGATGCGCAGTTTCATCATAAAGCGATCCACCTGTGCTTCCGGTAGCGGATACGTCCCCTCCTGTTCTATGGGATTTTGGGTGGCCAGCACCAAAAATGGGCTGTCCAACCGGTAGGACTCCCCGGCAAGTGTCACCTGCTTTTCCTGCATCACCTCCAACAGCGCACTCTGCACTTTGGCAGGTGCCCTGTTGATCTCGTCGGCCAGTAGTATGTTGGTAAAGACCGGTCCCTTTTTGGGGCTGAAAGTTCCCTCCTTCGGATTGAAAACGTTCGTTCCGATCAAATCGGCAGGAAGCATGTCGGGAGTGAACTGGATGCGGCTGAATTTGGCGTTCATGGTTCGGGCCAGGGAGTTGACGGAAAGCGTTTTTGCCAATCCCGGCAATCCCTCCAAAAGGATATGTCCGCCGGTCAACAACCCGATAATCAGCCGTTCGATCATCTGCTCCTGACCGATTACGGCCTTGGATATCTCCATTTTCATCAAACGAATTTTTTCGCTCTCAATCTGGATTTTTTCTTCCAGCTCTTTGATTTGACCGTACATGACCCAATACTCGATGTAGGCGATTGTTCGATATTTTGCGTAACGCAGAAATGGCTATCCGTTTTCTTTTTTGTCCACAATTGACGGCAGGATTTTAATAGTCACTGCCCGTTTTTTCAAGGGAATAACGCTAAAATTGATGAACCGGTAAAAAGTCGAAAATTGCGCAAATCGTCATTCCCGCACTGAATTTGCGATACTTTGAGCAAAGAACGGGAATCTAA
>CAZLTI010000130.1:0-8969 GCA_964562335.1 uncultured Pseudomonadota bacterium
TGGGCGACAGCTATCTCGACAGCTCCTCCTATCGCAACGACGTGGAAAGAATCGACGCATTGATCAGGTGGGAGGAGCGAAAAAACTTCACTTCCGGTTTTTTGACAAGCCTAGGCGGAATCGTAACGTTGCCGGTTGCAATCCCAGGCTCGATAGTTGCCAATTGGATATTGCAGACCAGAATGGTAGCCGCTATGGCGCACATAGGCGGCTTCGATATCGACGATCCGCCCGTTCGGCTGTCGATCGCACTCTGCCTGCTGGGAAAAAGGGGGAAGGAAGCTCTCAACAGAAATTTCGAAGAGTTTCGGCAATACCTGAAAGGAAAGGGCATTTCCAGGGCCTCCAACCAATCCATCCACCTGTTGAATCAAATAATCGCATCTCAACTGATGAAAAAGGCGGTCGAGAAGGGTTTCGTACGCTTCGGAAAGGCTATTCCTCTCATTGGAGGCGCCATCGGCGGAACTGTCGACTATCTTTCTTGCAGGGATACGGCAATCTTTGCCAAGGAGATGTTTCAGTTTGATCGGACACACTGACGGCAAACGATCAAAAGTCGGAGACGATAAATTTGTTTTCTTTCCAACCTATCGAAGAATTCGATTTACAAAGGCTGCTATCCGTTCCGCAGGATCGCTGCCGTAGACCAGCTTTTTCCGACAGGAGGCGAAATACAGTCATGTTTGGTAAAATAGTCATTGCTGAAGCAGCCGTTGCGATCTTGGCACTAGTTTTCCTGAATTCCCCCATTCACGCGCTAAACGCGGTAGCAAGCATCAAACAGGCAGACGGCCAAGTTCGAATTGAAAGAGGAAAGGAACCAAAGAAAGTATTGATTGGCCGCTCCGGTTTGATCCTAAACGACCGGGACATCGTTACGACCGGAAATCGTTCGAAGGCAACGATACTATTTCGGGACGGGTCCGAAATTCGCCTGTTCCAAAAGACGAGTTTCGAGATTTCCCAGTCAATGGAGGGAACGGCATCGAACGGCAGGAGATTTATCAGTCGAATACTGCTGAAATTCGGATCGTTCTGGGGGAAATTCGCCGAAGGCAAACAGAAGACCATCGTTCAAACGCCAACCGTTACGGCAGAAATAGAGGAGACCATCGTCGGTTTTTCCGAAAGCAACGGCAGGTTTTCTGCCGGCGTGTCGGCGGGAATGGTCGAAATCGGCAATGACGACGAACGTTTTAGACTGAAAGCCGGTCGGATGGTGGAAAACGTGTCGCGTACCGGGTCGATAGCGGACAAAATTGCGGACCTTCCCTATCGACTCCAAATCGATCCGAACCGACAGAAACTCTCTTTGCCCAATCAGGGAGAAACGACCTCGATCAATTTCATTTTGCAGTTGGCGAAGGCGAAAACCAACGAGAACGTCCATAAATCCGGTGCGGTATACATCAGTGCGGAATCCGACAAAATAACGTTCCCGCGAAATGTGCGGCTCAATGCGAGAGGATATGCGCGGGTTCAAGTTGCCGTTCATCCCTTCCAGAAAAGGGACTACAAAAACGGACGGATTGAAATTACCGCCACTATGGACGGCGAAGATTTCATCGGCGTCGATGCGGGAGAGGCCCTGGTTGTCTACGACGTTCCCAAAAACTTGCGGGGAACCGTCAGAATCGACGGAAGCTCTGGAAGCATTCGTCAATAGGATCAATCTTCCGCTCCCCTACATCATAACGAACGGATCGACATCGACGGAAACTCGGGTTCTTCCCTTGGGTTTCCACCGTTTCCCGCCCCAAAGCATCCGAGACAGAAGATTTTTTGCCGATCCCGTGCGGTTGCCTTTTATCAGGATCTGCCAATAGTATCGGTTGCTGATTTTATGTATCGGGGACTCGACCGGCCCCAACACTTGAAGCCGCATTCCGCCGGATTCGTTGCGCAGTCTTTCGCCCAGGATCCTTGCGGATATTTCGACATTCCGGGGGTTTGGCTCGCTTAATCGTATCAGCAGAAGGCGGCTGTAGGGCGGATTCGACATATGTTCCCTCATGGCGATTTCCTGCCGGTAGAAGGAGAGGTAGTCGTGATCGTTTGCGGAAACGACGGCGTAATGGGAGGGATTGTAGGACTGGACCAAAGCCCGTCCCTTTCCGCAGGCGTCTCTGCCGGCGCGCCCGGCAACCTGTGAAAACAGCTGAAAACTCCTTTCGGAGGAGCGGAAGTCGGGAATGTTGAGCGACATGTCGGCTAACACGATGCACACAAGACCGATATTTTTAAAGTCGTGCCCCTTGCTGATGAGTTGAGTGCCCACCACAAAATCGACCTCGAAGTCCGCGATCATCCGAACCTTTTTTTCCAAAGAACCCCTTTTGGATATGGAGTCGCGGTCCATTCTCAAGAAGCGGCCCTTGGGAAACAGCGCTTGGAGGTCCTGCTCGACCCGCTGCGTTCCCAAACCTTCCGGTTTGAATCCCCTCCCGCCGCAGAAAGCGCATCTCGTCGGAAATCCGGAGGAAAAACCGCAGTGATGGCAGATCAGCCTTTGGTTCTTTTTGTGCCACGTCATGGCTATCGAACAGTTGCGGCAGAGCACGGCCGCGCTACAGCCTACGCATGCGACAAACGATGCAAATCCTCTTCTGTTCAAAAATATGAGCGCCTGCCTTCCGTCGCGGTAGTTCTCGCGCAGTCGGTTCACTAGATATTCGGAAAGATAGAAGATGCCGGGCTGTCTTGTCTCCGCCCGCAAATCGACGATTTCGGCGGACGGAAGACTCTTTCGGTTGATCCTTCGGCTGAGCGTCAGCAACGAATACTTTTTTATCTGACAGTTGCTGAACGACTCCACCGACGGAGTTGCGGAGCCGAGAACCACCACAGCCTTTTCGAGCGAGCCGATCTTTACCGCAGTATCCCTGGCGTGATAGAAGGGCGTCTCCTGCTGCTTGTAGGATGTGTCGTGCTCTTCGTCGACAATGACGAGTCCGATGTTTTGTAGGGGCGCAAATATGGCCGATCTGGCTCCAATCACGACCGAGCGGAGTCCGGCTTTGATTTCCCGCCACTCCCGGCACCGGGCGCTTTCCGTCATGCCGCTGTGCAGCATGGCGACCTGCTCCCCGAACCGGTTTTTGAAACGGCTGACGGCCTGCGGCGTCAGGGAAATTTCAGGCAGCAGGATCAGTGCCGTTTTGCCTCTTTGAAGAGACTCTCTCACGGCATGCAGGTAGATTTCGGTCTTTCCGCTTCCCGTTACGCCAAACAGCAGAAACACTTTGAATTCGCCGGCCTTGATAGCCGAATCGATCTCTCCGTCGGCCGTCTCCTGCTGTTCGTTCAGCCGCAGGAAGTTTTCATGGAAGATGCGATCGTCCCGCTTTGGAGGTTTCTGCGGTACCGACTCTTTCAGCAAAACCCTTTTTTTTACCAGACCGGGAATGGCCGATACCGAGTTTGGGCATGCCGAGGCAATTTGGCTTCGCGAACTTCCGGGGTTGTTTTCGAGATATTCCAATAGCCTGAAGGTTCTGCTGCCCTTCCTGGGCGAGAAGGGATGTTCGGGATCGGACCGCAGAGAATAGAGTTGGGAGAGAGAAGCGTCGTCCCTTTTTCGGACGACCCTATATTTCGCCAAAACTAGACGCTCCTTCAGTGCCCTTGTCAAAACGGTCCTCGTTTCGCCGCTGCACAGTCTGTCCGCATCCGCTTCGCCCATTCCGTCCAGTTTCAGCAGCCATTTTTGCTCCTTCTCGGAAAGACGGCGAAAAAACGGGCAGTCTGCACGAACTTCGTACACCCTTTCGATTTTCGGCCTCAGACCCGTAGGAACCGCCGATTCGAGCACCTCTCCCCAAGCGCACAAATAGTACTCGGAAATCCATCGCGTAATTTCAAGCAGACGGCGACTGTACAGCGGAGAGTCGTCGACGGCGGCATCGATGGCCTTCAACTCCTTCAATTGCGACTCTCCGCGAATTTCTACGACGACGCCGATCATATGCCGCCGATTCACGGGCACCAGCACTCTTATCCCGGGCGCGACAACGGTACGAAGTTCGTCCGGAACCGCATAGTCAAATGGGCTCGAATAGGGTATCGCGACGGAAACGGCTGCTATCATTTCGTCGATAGGAAAAAAGCTTCTACAAGAACGTACGGAATGCTATCGATTCCTCCATTACCGGGACCGCACAGGAATCAATTGACGACAACACGTAAATTGACTAGCATTCCCCCACTAAAATCGCCATCAAATACGGTTGGAGATCTCCGTAAACGGCAGCACCCGACAGTAACATCCCCCATTACCGGTCCATACCTCGATGAAAATACCGTTTCTCAATTTGACGATTCAAAACAGCCAGATCGAAGAGGAAGCTTTTGCGACGATCAAGGAGATCGTGAGCAAAAATCAGTTTATCAACGGTCCTGCCGTTGCCGAGTTCGAAGCCGATTTTGCCGCATACTGCGAAATGCCCTATGCAGTCGGCGTGGGAAACGGAACGGACGCGCTGGTACTGGCTATGAGGGCGATGGGCGTAAAAAGAGGCGACCATGTTATCACCGTGCCCAATACGTTTATCGCTACTACCGAAGCCATCGCCATGGTGGGAGGCAAAACGGTTTTTGTCGATGTCGATCCCGACACTTTCCTGATGGATCCCGTCCGATTGGAACAGAAAATCGAAGACCTTCTTTCGGAGGGAACAAAGGTCAAAGCGATCATACCCGTTCATCTATTTGGATTGATGTGCGAGATGGACCGAATCAAGGAAATCGCCGACCGATACGGCATCGGGATCGTTGAAGATTCCGCCCAAGCCCACGGGGCAAGATACAGGGGGAATCCACCGGGCTACTACTCGGATATCGCCACGTTCAGCTTCTATCCGGGCAAGAACCTGGGAGCGTACGGCGACGCGGGTGCAGTGGTCACAAAAAATCGGGCACTCTACCAGTGGATCAAAATGGCGAAGGACCATGGTCGATCCGACAAGTATCTGCATCGATTCGAAAGTGGCAACTTCCGAATCGATACCATTCAAGCCGCCATTTTGAACATTAAACTGAGGTATCTGGAATCGTGGACCGGCAAGAGAATCGAGAATGCCAAGCGATACGAGGAGATTTTTCGGGAAACCGATATTTTAACGCCCTATTGTCCCTCCCATAGGCGGCATGTATATCATATCTACGCCGTCAGGTTTTCCGAAAGAGATAGATTGAAAGAGCATTTGAGCGGCAGGGGCATTTCGACCGGCATACACTACCCCGTTCCCCTGCATCTTCAACCCGCCTGCTCCTATCTCGGCTACCGCAAAGGCGACTTTCCCAATGCGGAAAAGTTGGCCGATACGGTTCTCAGCATTCCGATCGACGACCGAACGATCGAACGAAACGATCTGACGCCCTTTCTCAAACGTCAATCTTGATGAGACAGCATCCATCCAAACCCGATCTAAAATCTCCACCGATATAAATCGCACCATTAGAATATTCCAAACCATTTTTTGTAACAAGTTTTGGTGCTAACGTAGGGATATAAAGTCTTCTCGATCTATAAATTCAAATGAAATCCGTGTTGCTTGTCGGTCCTTATGGAATAGGGAATCTAATCATGGCAAGTCCGGCTATATGTTCCCTATCCAAACTAAAAGATTATCAAATTGATATTTTATGTCTGCTTGAGTCCACTTACCAACTATGCTCCGATACAAAATTAAGACAGTACTTTAGAGATATATACAAGATTCATTTTGGACAAAATCGCAGGGAAATATTTAAGGAAATCATAGCTCTCAGAAAATTAAAATACGATTATTCCATTTTGTTGTTCCCCTCTCCAAAAATTCACTATAATTTGTTAAATTACATTTTAGGAGCAAAAAAAAAAATTGGGTCCAAATATGAGAATCAACCTTTAGGACAAGGATCTTGGTTAAATAAAATAGGAATTAATGTCCAAACAAGGCAGCATGACGTAGTTCAAAATTATACCTTGCTAAATAAAGGTTTAAACTTAGAACTTCATCCACGAAACAATTATTTGCTTCATCAACCTCCAAAAAAGAAACACCTGATGGGGATCCATGCAGGATGCAAACCGCAGGATTCATATAAAAGGTGGAGCAAAGAAAACTTTCTTATTACTATGAAGATACTTGCTAATTTTAACCAAAATTTACATTTTAAACTGTTTTTTGGTCCCGATGAAACGGACGACTACCATCGGTTTCGATATCTAATAAACCGGAGTTACGAAGAGTTAAAGAAAAAAGTTTTGTTTTTTGTTGCAAAGCCGATTCAAACGCTGTTTCCTGAAATAGGGGAGTGCTATTTTTTTTAGCCAACGATTCGGGTTTAATGCACCTTGCCGCATGTCAAGGAGTTAAAACGCTAGGTATTTTTGGTCCATCCGATGAAAAGCGGACCGGTCCTTTGACCGAATACAGCGAAACGATCCATTCGAAACATGATTGCAGACCCTGCACGCACACGAACGACTCGAGGAAATTTACCTTCCGTTGTATATATAGTCAGCAAATATGCCTAAATGAAATCTCACCAAATCAAGTAAGCAGGTGGTTCAAGAGAAGAATGAAAATCGAGAAATGAAAAAGTCAATCCACTTCTTTCTATTATTCTTCGTTATTCTGGGGATTACTTATTATGTGGCGGGCAAATGGGATTTGAATGCTCTTGCAAGGCTAAGTCTTAAACCAAACACTCTTCTCATTAGTATAGGTTTGCTGGCGATACATTTTCTCCTGGCTTGCCTACTAAGCTACCTATTGATTACGGGAAAAAAAAATATTGATTTATATACCTACCAACAAATCTACTTTGTTTCTCAGCTCGGTCGCTATATTCCTGGGAAAATTTGGATGGTCTTGGGAAAGTTCGAAGCGCTTAGGAGAAAAGGTTTCGACCTGTACTGGGTTGCGGCTATTTCTATTGTCGAAATGCTATTGATGGTATTGGGGGCGTTAGCCGTCGCTGCAGGCTGTCTGGCGATAGGACCGGGGAAATACCTAAAAACATATACGGAGTCCGCTCAAGTGCTTTTCGGTTGTTGCATTGTTATCATACTGTTTAGCAAACAATTGATAAACTATGCCCTTAATTTGGGGAAATTCGCCCTGAAGAAAATAAAAACGGATATCATATCGGATATCGATTCCATCCATAACGGAAAGTTTATTTTGATTGCATTGGGATATAGTCTCGGCTGGATTCTCCAAGGCGTTGCCTTCTTTTTTTTGATATTATCGTTGAATCCGAGAACGATGTTTGAATTCAGATTCATTTTTATTTATGCAATCTCCTGGTTGACCGGATTTTTTGCCGTTTTCTCTCCTAGCGGCATCGGAGTGCGCGAATCACTTATGATCCTCCTGCTTTCCACGGAAATCTCGACAACCGAAGCCGCTGTCATTGCCATGCTCGCTAGAGTTTGGGCAACGGGCACCGAATTGGGAATCGCATTTATTAGTCTGCTCCCTTTTCATAAAGCGCCATCGCATTAAATTTGTATGAAATCAAAAGGAAACGTCCTACTCGTAATCGTTCTTGCGTCGATTCTATTAAAACTGCCCTATGTAAACAATCCAATTAGCGACTGGCACAGTTGGAATCAGATCTCCACAATGGCAACGGCTAGGTATATCGTACAGGAGGGAGTGGATGCGATTCTTCACACAAGAGTGGATCTTTTCGAATCGTTTGAAGATCGTTCAAACGCCACTTTTGCCGAATTTCCTCTTTTATCAGGTCTGATAGCGATCGGGTTTGCCATCGTGCATGCGGAGCCGGAATGGTTGGCAAGGCTCATTTGCATTCTGTTTTCGGCATTGGGATCGGTCTATTTCTTTCTTCTCGTAGCGGAAGAGACCAATGAAAAGACGGCGCGCATAGCAACCGCACTCTACCTAATCGCCCCCATGGTGTGGTATTTTCACAGAACGGTGATGACGGATGTCGTCATGGTGAATTTTGTCACTGCTGCACTGTATCATTTCAGATACTGGGCTAGATACCAAAAATACAGCTCATTTTTATTTGCGGTCTTTTTCACAGCCTTCGCCGCATTGGCAAAAGCATATGCTCTCTATATTGGAATTGCTTTTCTTCTGCTTCTATTGGAATATCAAGGTTGGAGGAAACTCCTTCGTTTATCCAACTTCATTTTTTTCATTGGATCGGTGGCACCGATCGCCATTTGGATTTGGCATTGTAGCGCAGGGGTTTCGGCAGGAAGCTCCGGATCCAATCTCACCGCAAGTGCCGAGTTGATTGGACCAATATCCATCTGGTTCTCCTTGGACTATTGGAAGACCCTCGCGTCGTCGGTCGGAGATTTTACGCTATTACCTATCGGTTCGGTTTTTTTTCTGTATACGTTGCTCCGCTGTCGAAAAGACTTGAGAGAAACTCGAGTAGCCATCTATTGGCTAGCTGCCGTATTGTTTTATTTCCTGTTCGTCAGGCAGGGAAATAGCGAACACGACTACTATCAAATGCCTTTTGCGGCTCCCGTCGTTTTCATAGCGGCAATCGGATGGTATCGATGGCTTGGATGGCTCAAAATGAGAATTTCGCCGAAACATTATGCGGCTTGTGTGGCGTGCCTTTCCATTTTAATGATATTGAATGCTGCCAAATATACCTATTCGAAGGCTCGTATCGATCCGTCGCCCGTCTCTTTGGGCGAAAAGCTTGCCGAAATCAATATGGAAAGGAACCATGTATTGATTGTCGATCCGGATCGGTTGCAAAGAAACCAAGCCCTGTACTATGCAAAATCGCACGGTTGGCATATTCGACATCTTCCGAATCGGGAAGAATTGCAAACCTACAAAAACTATGGATGCTCCTATCTTGGCATCAACTATAAATCGGATCGCTTAAAGGATGAGCAGGCAATTATAGCGGAGTATCGACCACACTTGAAAAAGATCTGGGAGTCCTATTCGATTGATCGCTACCGTAATCGCAAAACT
>CAZLTI010000131.1:0-8953 GCA_964562335.1 uncultured Pseudomonadota bacterium
CCGACATCCGGAGAAATTGAGATTCGGGGAAAAAGCGTCGTCGGCATGGAGCCCAACAAAAGGCCGGTCAATCTTGTTTTTCAGCATTTGGCGCTGTTTCCGATGATGAACGTTCGGGAGAACATCGCATTCGGCTTGAAACGTAGGGGGGAAAGGTCTAAAGAAGCGAACAGAAAAGTCGATGCCATGCTGGAGCGGGTGGGACTTCCGGGATACGGCAGTCACAAGATCGATCAGCTCTCCGGAGGACAAAAGCAAAGGGTAGCGATAGCAAGATCGCTGGTGCTGGAACCCTCCGTGCTGCTGCTGGACGAACCTTTGGGAGCGCTCGATCTCAAGCTGCGGGAGCATATGAAGGTCGAGCTGAAGGAGCTGCAGGCCCAAATTGGCACCACATTCGTCTACATCACCCACGACCAGTCCGAAGCGATGGTGATGTCGGACTATGTGGCGGTAATGAGAGACGGCCGATTCGAACAAATCGACACTCCGCAGAATCTTTACTACAATCCCGCATCCTCCTTTGTTGCGCAGTTCGTCGGGGAAAACAACAGATTCGAGGGAACGCTGGAAATCGACCCGGCGCAAGGAGCTTCGCTGCTGCTTCAGGACGGAATCCGCCTCAAGGTGGCAAAGAGTAGTGGACTGCGCGACGGCCAGAAGATCGAAATGTTCACGCGACCGGAAGCCATGACGATCAATCCGAAATCCGACCGGGCAGAGATCAATGTGCTGGAGGCCACCGTCAAGGCGATTTTGTTCGACGGCGGCAACAGCCGTCTCCTGGTGACCTACGGCCGGTCGATGCGGGAGCTGATCGTGTCCCTGCCGCTGAACAGCCGACACGACCATCTCAAACCGAACATGCCGGTAACCGTCGGCTGGTATCCCGACGCATCCGCCTGCTTTGAAGCCAGAGGAGTCAAAACCTATGACGAACTCTAAAAGGCGGAAGATAGGGTGGAGCTTCCTGGTGTTTTTCCTACCGGTTTTTCTCTGGTTGATGCTGCTATTCGTGATTCCCAATATCGAGCTGTTTCGACTCTCTTTTCTCTTGATGGACGACGAAGGCGACATGACCTTTTCTATGTACAACTATGCCGCCTTTTTCGAGGATTCGGTATATTGGCTGACCTTTGCCAGAACTGTCGGATATTCGATAGTCGTGACCCTGCTGGTCCTGGCCGTTTCGCTGCCCATTGCGTTCTACCTGACGAAGGTCGCGAATGTCAGAACTTCCGGTCTGTTGATGGTGTTGATTCTGGTGCCCTTCTGGGTCAGCGAAATCGTTCGGGTGTACGGTCTGATGCTGCTGTTTCGCGAAAGCGGCATCCTGAACTCCTTTTTGGTCTGGTCGGGACTGTGGAAGGAACCGGTCGAGATGCTGTATAACGACGCCTCCATGATGATGGGCCTGATCTACACGACGGTGCTGTTTATGATCGTTCCCATAGTCGGCGTGATGGACAGTCTCGACAACTCCCTGATCGAAGCCGCCTACGACCTGGGTGCCAAAAAAAGGGACATCTGGCGGAAAATCGTCATTCCCCACTGCATGCCCGGCATTATGTCCGGCTGCATCGTCGTATTCATGCTGGTCCTGGGCAACTACATCACACCTGCCATGATGGGCGGCAAATACTCTCTCTGGTTTACGCAGCAGATATACAACCAGTTCATCGCCTACCTGAATTGGAACCAGGGAGCCGCTTTCGGTTTTCTGCTGCTGTTCATTTCGTCGCTGGTAATTTGGGCAGCGCTCAAACTAACCGGTCAGAAGCTTTCCGAAGTGGTCAAATGATACGGACTCTATCCAGCTCCAGGCGCTATCGGTACGGATTCAACCTGTTTATGGTCATCTATTTTCTTGCTCTTTTCTCGCCACTTTTGGTAATCGCGATACTGGCTTTCAACAATTCCATGTTTCCCTCGCTGCCTTGGAACGGGTTTACGTGGGATTGGTTTTTGGGGAAGGGACCGGACAAAATAGGCATTTTTCACGACGCGCGAAATCTAAAGGGACTGAAGGTTTCCCTGATCGTTGCCCTGTGGGTGACAGGGGTATCCACGGTTTTGGGGACCTGCGCTGCCTTTCTGTTCGAGCAGGAGGAGTTCCGGTTTAAAAGGATCTTCTACTTTCTTATGATTGCGCCGCTGGTCGTTCCGGGAGTGATTATCGGGATTGCTCTTCTGTCGTTTGCCACTTCGCTGGGGACGTTTTTGGAAACCGTGTTCGGCATCGATGTGCGGCTGCTGAGCCCGGGGCTTTTTCTGGTGGTCTGCGGGCAGTGCTCCTTTATCACCACCTTCGTCGCACTCGTCGTAATGGCGCGGCTCAAAAGATTCGACCGCAGTCTGGAGGAGGCTGCATTCAATTTAGGGGCAAATAGGTTTGAGGTGATCCGCTTCGTCACGCTGCCCTATTTGAGACCCGCTATCGTTAGCGCGGCGGCGGTCGCTTTTCTGCTGTCCTTTGAGAATTTCAACACTACTCTGTTTTTGGTCGGTTCCGACGCAACTCTGCCAATCACCCTGTTTACGCAAATCAAGGACGGCTCCACGCCGGTTGTCAACGCGATTTCCCTTGTACTGATTACCTGCGTCTCCCTATTTGCCGTTTTGAATTACTACTACCAAACCAAAAATGCGCAAAGGGCGGGCCGTTGAACTTGACGAAATGCCGCAACGGAACGGTGGTGAGAAAAACGGGGAAGATTGATCGTCGGTAAAAAGCTCCGAGACGGTCGGAGGAATAGAATGGCTGTTTATGAAGCTTCGAAACGCAAATGTAAAAAAACTGCCTCGAACCTGTTTTGACGTATTGATCGTAGGGGGCGGAATAAACGGTGCGGTTTCCGCTGCGGCACTGTCCGGCAAAGGGGTCAAAACGGCGTTGATCGACCAGGGGGACTTTGCCTGCCTGACCAGCCAGGAGTCGTCCAATCTGGCCTGGGGAGGCATAAAATACCTTGAAAATCTGGAGCTTCTGCTGGTCCGCAAACTCTGCAAATGTCGCAATCACCTGATCCGCCACTACCCGTCCACGGTAAAGGAAATTCGGTTTTTCACCACTGTCGCCAAAGGGTCGCGGTTTTCTCCATTTTTCCTGTGGATCGGGACTTGGCTCTACTGGGCAATCGGCAATTTCTTCACCGAAAGACCGCGCTATTTGACCCGGCATAGGATCCGAGAGGAGGAGCCGGCTATCGACGTTGAAAAAGTTGTGGGAGGGGTTGAGTATTCGGATGCCCATTTGCACGACAACGACGCCCGTTTCGTCTTCGGTTTTGTCCGTTCGGCGCTTAGTTCGGGATGTATTGCGGTCAATTATGTGGAGGCCTTGAACTCGAAGAGACAACAGGAGGGAATCTGGCTCACCCAGGCGAAGAATCGCATGACCGGCGAGACATTTTCCATCCGCTCCAAAGTGCTGGTCAATGCCGCCGGTCCCCTGGCGGATACATACAATCGGATCAACTGCCAAAAGACGCGAAACCATGTACTGTTTTCAAAAGGAGTTCATCTCATCGTCGACCGCGTTACTCCAAGTCGCAAGGTGCTCGCCTTTTTTGCCAGCGACGGCCGGTTGTTCTTTATGATTCCCATGGGCGTCCGAACCTGTATCGGAACGACGGATAGCCGCGTGGACAAACCAACCAAGGAGATTACCGAAGAGGATCGCGACTTCATCTTGGAAAATGCCAATAAACTGTTGAAAATCGATCCCCCTCTGCAAAAAACCGGTATCATAGCGGAACGGTGCGGCGTTCGCCCTCTTGTCGTGGAGGGCAAAACGGGACAGGATGCGGACTGGATGCAACTTTCGAGAAAGCACGTCATCGAGTCCGACCGGAAGGATCGATACCTGACGATTTTCGGGGGCAAGCTTACCGACTGCCTGAATGTAGGGGATGAAGTGTACGAGATCGTAAAAGGCATGCAGGTGAATGTTCCGTTTCCCGACTATAAATGGTATGGCGAACCCGACAAAGCGACGAAAGAGCGTTTTATGCACCATGCGCGCTTGGCAGACCTGGACGGATATACTTCGCCCGACTCCACCGAAAAGCTATCCTCCAGGCTTTGGCGGCGCTATGGCACTGCGGCTTTCGGTCTGTTGGAGTTGATCCGGGAAGATCCGAAGCAGGCGGAGATATTGATCCAAGGGACCGAATACATCCGTTGCGAGCTGCATGAGGCGTTTCATCGCGAAATGGTGACAAAACTGGAGGATTTTTTAAGACGGCGCTCGAAGATTGCCCTCATCGAGCGCAGGGAGACCATCGAAAACTCGTTAGGACTCAAGGAGGCCTGCCGTATCCTGTTCGCCGATCAGGCGGATGCCAAAATAGGGGAGTATTTTGACTCCAATTAGCAATGGATACCGCTCCATCCGTGCGCTGCATTTTTCATTTGGTTTTTTTAACTATATGTGCCACTCTCACCTATCCTTCCATTGGATCGACCTGTCATTTGTCGCAAAGTAGATGCACAGCGCATTGGGAACCGAAAAAGCAGGAAAATGGCAGTACCTCAAGAGGTCCACCTGTTTGCAGTTGATGTTCGACAGCCAAAATCGGTTCGGTCCGAAGGCACTACCCGACTTTTCCTTTTTTGAGCTTTTGTTTGAAGATGCTCCGCCAGGGCAGCTTGCGGTACATGCTGCACCTCGGCAATTTCGGCTTCCGAAGGCGCGTTTCTTCACGATGTCGAATCGGTATCGGACAAAGCTCAAATGCCGGAGTCGGATGTGATTTTTGTGAATTAAATTTTGCCATTCACTCGCAACCAAATGGAGAAAACGATGCAAAAACTTGCCAAAACCATGCTGGCCGCCGCTATCGGGCTGGCCGCTTCAACCGCCACTCTCACTCTTACGGCATCGGCCGAGGAGTTCATCACCATCGGAACCGGTGGAGTTACCGGCGTCTACTACCCGACCGGCGGAGCCATCTGCAGGCTGGTCAACAAGGGGAGAAAGGCACACGGCATTCGCTGTTCGGTGGAAAGCACGGGCGGCTCCGTGTACAACCTGAACACCATCCGCGCCGGAGAACTCGATATGGGCGTGGCACAGTCGGACTGGCAGTATCATGCCGTTCACGGAACGAGCAAATTTACCGAAGTCGGACCCAATAAAGACCTGCGGGCCGTCTTTTCCGTCCATCCCGAGCCGTTTACGGTGGTTGCACGCGCCGACTCCGGCATCAAAAATTTCGAAGATCTCAAGGGCAAGCGCGTCAACATCGGCAATCCGGGATCCGGACAGCGCGGAACCATGGAGGTCGTGATGAAAACCTTGGGCTGGAAAAAATCCGATTTTGCTCTGGCTTCCGAATTGAAGTCCGCCGAGCAGTCCAGTGCGCTCTGCGACAACAAGATCGATGCGATCGTGTTTACGGTGGGGCATCCGTCCGGTTCCATCAAAGAGGCGACCACCTCTTGCGACAGCGTTCTCGTAAACGTCAAGGGAGCGGCAATCGACAAACTGATCAAAGACAAAGACTACTATCGGTCCGCCACTATTCCGGGCGGGATGTACCGAGGCAATCCGACCGACGTCAGGACATTCGGTGTCGGAGCCACTTTTGTCAGCTCCACCAACACCCCCGCCAAAACGGTCTATCAGGTGGTCAAAGCCGTATTCGAAAACTTCGATTCCTTCCAAAAGCTCCATCCGGCATTTAAAGTCTTGAAGAAGCGGGAGATGGTGAAGGACGGACTGTCGGCTCCGCTGCACGAAGGTGCGCTTAAATACTACAAGGAAGTGGGGCTGGTGAAGTAGCAGGTTGTTTCCGGCTGTTGGCGCATACGATCCGCCATTTTCGGCGGATCGTACGAAAACCCGCCTTGCTGTGGAGGTTCGCTAGCGCTTCCATGACGATCAAACACTCATTGCGGTGCCTGTTGTCGGCAGGGTGTCTCTTCGGACTCCTCCGAAGCGCATATCGGCGGGTTCGTTTTTCATTGTGAATCCGCCCCGAATGAACAAGCACCGTAACCAATACCAAAAAGAACTATGGTAGAAAAACCAAACTCAAAAGTTTCCGAGGAGGAACTGCAAGCGATGATCGCGGAATCCGACAGCGGCTCCAGAACCGTCGGCGGCATTTCGGGAAAAGTGCTTTTTGGGGTTCCTCTCGCCTGGGCTCTTTTCCAATTGTGGTTTGCCTCTCCCCTGCCCTTTATCTTCAATTTTGGCGTCTTTAACGACACCGAGGCGCGATCCATCCATTTGGCATTCGCTGTCTTTTTGACCTTTACCGCCTTTCCGGCCTTCAAGAGTTCTGCCAGGGACCGCATTCCCGCGCACGACTGGGCGTTGGCTCTGGTGGGTTCCTTTTGCGCCGCATATCTGTATATTTTCTACGAAGCCTTGGCCGACCGGCCCGGCAATCCCACGACCTTCGATCTGGTTGTCGCCGGCATCGGCATCGTCCTTTTGCTGGAAGCGACCAGAAGGGCTTTGGGGCCGCCGTTGACGGTGGTGGCGATCGTGTTCCTTTCCTACACCTTTTTCGGACCCTACATGCCCGACGTGATCGCCCACAAAGGAGCCAGTTTCAACAAGACCATGAGTCACCAGTGGCTAGGCACGGAAGGAGTCTTCGGAGTGGCCGTAGGAGTGTCCGCCAGCTTCGTTTTCCTGTTCGTGCTCTTCGGCTCTCTGCTGGACAAGGCGGGAGCCGGAAACTACTTCATCAAAGTCGCCTTCTCCTTTCTGGGACATATGAAGGGGGGACCGGCCAAAGCTGCCGTGGTGGCCTCCGGACTGAGCGGAGTCGTTTCCGGCTCCTCGATCGCCAATGTCGTCACTACCGGGACATTCACCATCCCGCTGATGAAGCGCGTCGGATTTCCCTCCGAAAAGGCGGGAGCGGTGGAGGTGGCGGCCTCGACTAACGGACAGCTTACGCCGCCGATCATGGGGGCCGCCGCCTTTCTCATGGTGGAGTATGTGGGCATCTCCTACGTGGAGGTGATTACGCACGCCATCCTGCCGGCCTTCATCTCCTACTGCGCACTGCTCTACATCGTCCATCTGGAGGCGCTCAAGGCGAATATGAAAGGACTGCCGCGTCTTCGAAAGCCGACCATTGCCCAAAGTATGCTCTCCTTCACGGGAACGATTCTGGGTCTCGTTCTTCTCGGTGGAATCGTATACTACGGAATCGGCTGGATCAAAGACGTTTTCGGCGGCGGAGCCCTAGCAGTAATCGGAGTACTTGTGATTTCCATCTATCTTGCTTTGGTAAAGTTCGCCACGAAATATCCCAAGCTGGAAATGGACGATCCCAACTCCGAAGTCCTTACCCTACCGGAAAGCGGTCCCACCGTGAAAGCGGGACTGCACTATCTGCTGCCGTTGGTCGTGCTCGTTTGGTGCCTGGTGGTGGAGCGGTTCTCTCCCGGACTTTCCGCTTTTTGGGCCGCTCTGTTTATGATTTTCATTGTCCTGACGCAAAGACCGCTGTTTGCCTATTTTATGGGGAACCTCGATTTTTTTGCCGATTTGAAGGGGGGATTTGGAGAACTGCTGCATGGACTGACCACCGGTTCCAGAAACATGATCGGTATCGGCGTCGCCACTGCAACGGCAGGCATTGTCGTCGGTACGGTAACCCTCACTGGAGTCGGACTCGTGATGACCGAGTTCGTCGAGTTCATATCCAGCGGAAACGTGTTGCTGATGCTACTGTTCACGGCCATGATCAGCCTTATTTTGGGAATGGGTCTTCCCACCACCGCGAACTACATTGTCGTCTCCACCTTGATGGCGCCCGTAATCGTCACATTGGGGGCGCAGAGCGGACTGATCGTGCCTTTGATTGCAGTCCATCTGTTTGTATTCTACTTCGGCATACTGGCGGACGACACGCCGCCGGTGGGACTCGCCGCCTTTGCTGCGGCCGCCATTGCCCGCAGCAATCCGATCAAGACCGGCATACAGGGTTTTACCTACGATATCAGAACGGCGATCCTGCCATTTATGTTCATCTTCAACACCCATCTGCTGCTCATCGATATCGATACCGTGTTCGAACTGCTGCTCACCATTTTGTCCGCCATTGCCGCCATGCTTGTCTTTGGTGCGGCGACCCAGGGCTTTTGGATAACCAAAAGCCGGTTTTGGGAATCTCTAGCGCTGTGTCTGGTCGCTTTCATTCTGTTCCGGCCCGGCTTCTTCTGGGACAAAGTGTACCCTAGATTCGAGCAAAAACCGGCCAACCGGATCGAAGCGGTGGCGGAGCGGCTTCCACCCAAGGCCGATTTGCGGATTTTTGTGGAAGGGGAAACGCTGGACGGCAAACAAGTGGCCAAAATGGTTCTTCTGCCTGTGGGCAAAAAAGGAAGCGGTAGGCAGCGCATCAGCGCTTCCGGCCTCGAACTTGGCATCTCCGAAGACCAGGTGACGATCGATATGGTCGAATTCGGCAGCGTCGCCCAGAGCAAGGGGCTTGATTTCGATTGGAAGGTGCTCTATGTCGAAGTCGAATCCGAACGGCCTCCGAAGCAACTGATGTTCATACCCGGATTGCTCCTGCTGTGGCTGCTCTGGTTCGTCCAGAAAAGGAGAAGGGACCGTCTGGAGAGAGCGAAGGCGGCTTGACGGCGCTATTCCATTCTATCCCTCTCGCTGCCGAATCGGCTAGGGAGAGGTCTTCCAGACTCAACTGCTCGATCGATTTCGAACCTCGGTCGAGCGTCAAATCCCAGGCGAGGAGAGACAATGTTTGATAAAATTCTGTATCCGGTCGATATGGAGGACCCGGGGTTTTCCAAAAAGGCGCTTGAAGTCGCAATCGAGCAATGCAGGATACACAATTCCGAACTTCACGTGTTGACGGTAATTCCCGGCTATAGCATGCCGGTGGTGGCCTCCTTTTTTCCCGAAGGCGCGATGGAATCGGCAAAAGAGGGAGTGAACAAAAAATTGCAGCAGTATATGGCG
>CAZLTI010000132.1:0-8790 GCA_964562335.1 uncultured Pseudomonadota bacterium
ACAGCAGACCGGCGAGCAGTTGAAAGATACAGACAGGCTAATCAAGGAGCTGCGCGCGTCGCAACAGCAGACCGACGAGCAGCAGAAACAGACCGGCGAGCAGTTGAAACAGACCGAGAAGCTGGTCGACCGGAACTCCGTCCAGATTGCCAGCCTGCGCAGACAGTTCGGGGATTTCGGAAACAATAGAGGAAAGGCGGTGGAGAACTTCTTCTTCCGCTATTTCGAAAGCGAGCCCCGACTGGGCGGTATCGCGTTTGACGAAGTGAGACGCAACGTCAACGTGCCCGACGACGGCGAGCACGACATCGTCCTGATCAACGATACGGTTTCCGCTCTGATCTCGGTCAAGTACAAACTGTACAGAAAGGACGTGGACAGACTGCTGGAAGAGGAGACGGAGCGGTTCCGGCGCTATCTCCGCAAACTGGGTTCCACCCACTGCTTCTACGCGGGGGTGGCCTCCTTTATCCTAAACCGCGAGGTGGAGGAGTATGCCGTCGAAAAAGGCCTCTGGGTCTTCGTCCGTTCGGGAAAAAACTCCGCCGTCCTGAACGCCCCCTCCTTTGAGGCCCGTCGGTTCGACTTAGCGGTCGAGGGAACATGAAGTAATGCTGGAGCAATGGGCCGGTCCAAAATATCCGGCGTTGCCATTAGCCCGACGCCAGATTCGTAAGGTGCGCGTCAAAAAAGGAATCCCCGCCCAATGCCGAAGGAGATTACCCACTGGATACTGGCCGAAAAGGCCTACGGGCAGCTGCCGGACCGTTCGCGGTTGAAAGCAATCATAGAGGAGCATCGCCACCTCTATCTGATCGGGGCAGTACTTCCGGACGCTCCATACGTTTACCTTATCGGTCCCCACAAGGCGAGAATCCGCCGGGCGGCTCTAGCAATACACGACCCTAAAGAGAGCAGTTTCGATCCTCTAAAAAACTTGATCGAGCACTACCGGCGGCCGAACGTGCCGGATTTCGTCTGGGCGTTGATTGCCGGGGTCGTCGCCCATTTTTATGCGGATGCCACTCTTCATCCGATGGTGTTCTATTTTGCGGGAAACGACGGCTCGAATAGACAGACGGAAATTCGACACAACACAATCGAAACCGCACTGGATCTCCATTATCTGAATAGAGTCCGTCTGAAAAACAGAGAGCTCTTTTTTGTCTCGTTAAGGGGAATGGCAGCTTCCTTCGGAGAGCTGTCCGAATTTCTGGCGCTTTTATTGGGCTTGGATCCAAAAAGGAGCGTCGGTCTGATGAAGCGAATCATCGGATACTACTCGCTGACCCAATGGTCGTTCAGCAAGGGGTGGCTGCTGCGGATGCTTATCTGGTTGAACGGCCTTCCGGGAATCGACCTGGAGAGCAAGCTCAACTACTTCTACCCGAAGTACCAAGCGGTCGATCTGCCTTTTTTCCGCAACGAGATCCGATATCGACATCCGGTTACCGGAGAGCCGCAAAGGAAAACGATCGCGGAACTGGAATCCGACTTCCTGGCCGATATGAAACTGCTGGAAACTCTTGAAACGGACCTGATCCAAAACCCCGACCCGGAATTCTCCTGCCTGCGAAATCGGCCGAATCTGCTGACAGGTCTCTTCGGAACCACCTCCCGCGACATGCGCTTCTTCGATACGGCATACGACCTAAGCCCGCTCGAAAAATTGGACTCGCCGTAAACGCGAGGGGCCGAGAGGGAGTTCGAGCCTCTCGATGGCGCTGTGCTATTTTTTTACCTCACCTTTCGAAAATATCAGGAAAGTGCCGCCGAGCAGGAACAGTAAAGAGATGGAGGATAGACTAATACGCGATGCGATATCGTCGTTGAAACCCAGATTTTTGGCGAGTACGGCGCAGCCTCCGATCAGAACCGGTCCGATGATCGCGGCGAATTTGCCGATCATATTGTAGAAGCCGAAATATTCCGCCGTCTTGTCCTGCGGAATCAACTTGGCGTAGTAGGATCGGCTGAGCGCTTGAATCCCGCCCTGAACCAAACCGATGCAGACGGCCAGAATATAGAACTCGTACAGGTTGTTCAGAAAAGCCCCCCAAACGGACATGCAGAGGTAGACGAAGATTGCGATATAGATCGCATTCTTGCAACCGATCCGCCCTCCGAGATATCCAAACCCGATCGCAGCCGGAAAACCGACGAACTGCACGAGAAGAATGGCCGCAATCAGATTGTTGGACGTAAAGCCGATGGACATTCCGTAGTTGACGGCCATCACGACTATCGTATCGACACCGTCGATATAGAGCCAATAAGCGATCAGAAACAGCAGGATGGGCTTGAGCCGTTTGATTTCCCGAAATGTATCGCGCAACTGCCCAAGGCCGCCGACAATGATCGACAGGTAGGACTCCCCTGACGCTTGACCGGGCTCTTTGACAAACAGGAATAGCGGAATGGAAAAGAGTCCCCACCAGATTCCCACCAGCAAAAAGGAGACCCGCACCGCTTCCGCCGCATCCGCCAACCCGAAAGTTTCGGGCTGCAGCGTCATCCAGACGTTTACCGCCAGCAGCAGACCGCCTCCCAGATAACCCAAAGAGAATCCCAAACAGGAGATAAAATCCAGTCCGTCCTTCGGGGATACGACCGAGAGCAGAGAGTCGTAGAACACAATGCTCCCGTTGAAACCGATGACGGCCATAACGTAGCAGAATATGGCCAGCTGCCAATCTCCCTGATCGACAAGAAACAGCGCCGCAGTCATGACGGTGCCCATATAGGCGAACAGGAAGAGAAACCTCTTTTTGGTCGAGCCTCTGTCGGCAATAGCGCCAATGACCGGGGCCATCAGCGCCACCGCCAATCCCGCAATGGAATTGGCAAATCCCAACCGCGCGGTGGTATCGACCGTATCGGAACCGAGACTCCAGTACTTGCGGAAAAATATGGGAAAAAATACGGCCATGACCGTGGTCGAAAAGGCGGAACTGGCCCAATCGTACAGAGCCCAGGCTATCACCGGTCGGTTGATCTTCGATTGCATAGCGGCAGACGTTTGAGGTTGGAAAAATCACATCGACCGCCGTGGCAGATGTGGACGATCCTTACGTTGGCTCCGTCCTCAACCGCCGTGGCAGATGTGGACGATCCTTACGTTGGCTCCGTCTTCGATCGTGCGGGCGGAGTAGTCGTCTTTATGGACGGTTTCGTCGTCGACCGAGACCGCAAGCATGGCAAACTTGTAGTTCATGATCTCAAGAAGGTCGGCGACCGTCATCCCCTCCCTCCAGGGTATCCCTTTTCCGTTGACGCTTATCATAACGCGCTACACTCGATGATCTTTTGCCGAAGAGCCGTCCGGTTCCGTACCGGCTCTTCCATACGCGGTTTCCGTCCGTCGGAATGCGGAACCGATTTACTCCCGATCCGCTTCGACGATGGCTACGATTTCGGGAAGGTCGATTCCCAACTCCTTCAGTCTTTCGACGGTCGGAACGCCGTTTTTTGTCCATCCGCGCCGCTTGTATACTACGTCGACCAGTCTGTCGTACTGCTCCTCCCGATACTTGCGCAAAACGGCTACCTTCTCGGCCGTGCTTCTGTCTGCCGGATCGGCTTTGACGACATCCTTCAACTGGCCGTCGTAATACTCCGCTCTGGATTCGTATTCGTCCTCGGTTACGGGCCCCATGCTGCGGTAGGGGGGGTAGTCGTGCTCTCTGGTTCCGAACCCCATCAGTCGGTTCATAACGCGCTGCAAATTGTAGACGCGGGCCGACTGCTCCAGCATCTTCTCCTCGTTCATCCCCTCTATGCCCAGCATCGCTTCCACGTAGCGGTGGTAGTTGTGGACGTGATCCGGTATTTTGTGCGCCTCCTTCTCCAAGTAGTTGTCCGCCGGCACGATATCGTTCCACAGTAGCTTGCAGAGTCCGAATAGACCGAACCAGGTCCTAAACAGCGGAAAATAGTAAAGGGCTTCGGCCTTGTCCTCGAAGGTCGGCAACTGGTTGTTTACCTTGTCCATAAAGATCAGCCAGGCCTCGTCGTGCTGCGGCCCCTTGTTGGCCATCGCGTAGCCGGCCTGTTGCGCCAGGGACTCTTTCGAAACGTATTCGGAGTATTCCAGACCTTTGACCTCCATGCCGATATCCTGCAGGAAGTTCGCGTCGGCACCGTACTCCTCTGCCCACTTTTTCTTCAGCCACCGGATCCCCTGTCCGACATCCACGCCGAAACCGTCGCCTCGAGCCATCTGGTGGAGCAGCTCCAACGCCTCCCTTTCGGCGCCGAATTTGAGTTCCAGACCTCCGGTATGCTCCTTGGAGATCACGCCGGCCTCGAAGCACTCCATCGCAAAGGCAATGCTGGTGGCCGAAGAGAGCGTGTCTATGCCGTAGGTATCGCAATAGAAGTTGAACTCCATCACAAAGTCGGGAGAGAAGCATCCCATGTTGGAACTGGCGCCCCCCATCTCGTATTCCGGACCCTCTACGCAGACCTTGTCTCCGGCGTAGGGTCCGGTCTTCAGGACGAAATGGCTGTCCGCTTTGGCGCAGGACATGGAGCATCCTTGCCAGCAGGCGTCCGAAAGACCCCGTTGCCAGTAGTTGTCCCGAAAAACGTTGCTATGGATCCGTTTGGCATCCGGCAGCGAACCATATTTGAAATTGTGGCAGGGCAGGAGGTCGTATTGGTCCATCACTTCGATGATGTTTGCCGTTCCCACCTGCCGCATGCGGCACTGCTCGTCGTCCAGACGTGCCATCTCGGCATTGACCTTCATACCGTGATCGCGGATCTTCTGCGGGTCGACCGGGTTGTTGCGGTCGTCCATCATCGTGATGGCGCCTGTCGGACAGGCGAAGGAGCAGGAGGAGCAGCCGACGCAGTGTCGGTCCGTCCGGTTGAAGGGCATCGTCAGATGGCGCTTGATTCCGCGACCGGCGAATCCGAGGATTCTCTCCAGCGTAAACTCGTCGCAGGCGCGGATGCATTTGCCGCACAGTATGCAGGCGTTCGGATTCCTATCGGTAAACTCTCCCTCGAAGCGCGACTCCGTCACGCCGCACTCCTCCGCAATTTCCTTGATAACGGGAACCTCCGGCCAGCGGCCGAGATACATCTCCGCCAGCATTTTTCTGCTGTCGCGAATGCCGTCGGAATCGGTGGACACTCGGACTTCTCCCCGTATGGGAAAATTGCAGGCCGTGACGCTCTTTTTCCTTCCCCGGCCATCCTCCACTTGACAGATACAGAGGCGGCAGTTTCCGTCGGGCGTCAGATCCTTGTGATGGCACAAAGTGGGAATTCTGATTCCGATCCTCTCGATGGCCTGTAGCAGGGGAGTGTCCCTTTTTACTTCCGTTTTCCTTCCGTCTATCGTAATGGCAACAGTTTCGGACATGGCTACACTACCTCCACAGCATCGTATGAACAAACCTCCCTGCAAATGCCGCACTTGACGCATGCTTCGGCATCGATGACATGGAGCTTTCCTCTCTCTCCCGAGATGGCATCCACAGGGCAATTCTTGGCACAAAGCCGACAGCCGACACCTTCGCAATTTTCGTTTATGCCGTAGGTGATCAGCTCCTTGCACACGCCGGCCGGGCATCTCTTCCCGTCGATATGCGCTTCGTACTCCCCGCGAAAATATCGAACGGTGCTCAGTACGGGATTCGGCGCCGAACCGCCCAACTGGCACAAACTGGTATCGGCAACGGTTCGCGAGATCTCCTCCAGCAGCTCGATATCGCCGGATGCGCCCTCTCCCTTGACGATTCCGCCCAGCACTCTGCTCAAAGCGTAGAGACCCTCTCGGCAGGGGGTGCATTTCCCGCAGGACTCGTCGAGCAGAAAGTCGGTGAAATATCTGGCCACATCCACCATGCAGCTGTTTTCGTCCATAACGATCATACCGCCGGAACCCATCATGGAGCCTGCGGCCGTCAGGGAATCGAAGTCGACCCGCATATCGAGCAGACTCGCCGGAATGCAGCCGCCGGAGGGGCCGCCGGTCTGGATCGCTTTGAACCTCCCTCCTCCTGGAATGCCGCCGCCGATATCGTATACGATTTCCCGCAGCGTAATGCCCATGGGAACCTCCACCAAACCGGAGTTTTTGACGGCTCCCACCAGAGAGAAAACCTTGGTCCCCGAAGAGCCTCCCCAGGGATTCCCGCTCACGTCGCCGCTGCCGATGGAGGCAAACCACTGGGGACCCTTTTCCATGATGACCGGAATGTTGGCCCAGGTCTCCACATTGTTCAGCACCGTCGGTTTGTCTCGGTATCCGAACTCCACGTTGTGCACATATTTGGCTCTGGGCTCGCCGACTCTGCCCGACATGGAGGCCATCAAAGCGGTCGATTCGCCGCAGACAAAGGCGCCGGCCCCCCGGTGAATGCGAATGTCGAAGGAGAAGCCGGAGTCCAATATACTGTCGCCCAACAGTCCGCACTCCCTGGCCTGGCCGACGGCAATCTTCAATCGCTCCATCGCCAAGGGATATTCCTGGCGCAGATAGACGAATCCCTCTCCTGACCCGACGGCAAAGGCGCCAATGATCATTCCCTCGATAACGGAGTGCGGATCGGTTTCGATAATGCTGCGGTCCATGAAGGCGCCCGGGTCTCCTTCGTCGGCGTTGCACACGACATACGTCACTTCGCCGCGTTCGACTCCTGCCTTTCGGCAGGACTCCCATTTGAGGCCGGCGGGGAATCCACCGCCGCCCCGGCCCCTGATGCCCGATTCGGTCACATCCCGAATCACGGCTTCGGGCTCCATTTTCAGCACTTTGGCCAATGCCCCGTACCCGCCTCGGGCGATGTAGTGTTCGATATTTTCCGGATCGATCAGCCCCTTGTTTCTCAGGGCGATCAGCTTCTGCTTGCGGAAGAAGGGGATGTCGTCCATTTTTCGGATGGCTTCTCCGTCGTCGGAACTTCTGTACAGCAGCCCTTCCACCGTTTTTCCCTTTTGCAGATGTTCCGTAACGATGGTAGCGACGTCGTTTTCGCCGACCCTTTCGTAGAATACGCCTTCCGGCTGAACGACGACGATCGGCCCCACTGCACAAAATCCGTTGCATCCGGTACCGACTACCAGGTAGTCCCTTTCCATCCCTCTGCTTTCGATTTCACGGGTCAGACGGTCGCGGATGTCGAATCCCTTGGCGGCCACGCAGCCCGATCCCGTACAGACGAAAAGCGTCCCCCTGTATTCGTTCAGCCGTCCGTTGATACGGGAGGAGATGCGTCGGAGATCTTCCGTCGTGATCTTAGCCATTTTCTCCCCCTATTCCCTTTTCTGTTTTCGGCTGCCTGGAGGCTCTTTTGACGATTTTGGACACATCCCTGCCCTTGACGTTTCCCATCACATCGCTACCCACCTTCGCGACCGGGGCGATGCTGCAGGTTCCGAGGCAGGCGATGGGCTCCAGCGAAAAGCGCCCGTCTTCGGTCGTCTCTCCCGGTTTGACGGCCAGCTCGCGCTCGAAGGAATCCAGAACCCTGGCCGCACCCTTCACATGGCAGGCAGTGCCGACGCAAACCTGTACGCCGATCTCTCCGCGCGGTTTGAGACTGAACGCCTTGTAGAAGGTGGCGATGTGGTAGAGCTGCGATTCGGGAATGCCCGTAGCGAGAGAGATCTCTTGGAGGGCCTGCCGCGAGATGTACCGCTCCCTTTCCTGAACGTCCTGCATCATCTCGATGGCGTAGTCGGTGTCTCCATTCCACTCTTCGACGATTTTGCGGACCGGGTTTCCGTCCGATTTTCCCTCTTCGTTATGGATATTGTCCGTGATCAATTTTGCCACGCTGCTTTCGGCAACGGACCAGGGTTGCAGGTACTCTCTGTTTTTGACTACCAGAGCCTTGATCCTCTTATTGCGGAAGACGGTTCCGATGCCGCCGCGACCGGCCTGTTTCATCCGAACCTCTCCCCTTCTCCAATCCCAGAACGAGAAATTCAACAGACCCATGCGGGTGTGTTCGGCGGCTCTACCGGCGGAGACGACGGAAATATTTCGTCTGTCCATTTCGTCGTCCGCGTACATCTCCGTCAGCTCATCCGCAATTTTATGGGAATCGACGCTCTCCATCGGCGCCTTTTCGATAGTGATGCTGCGCTGCGTGGCATCGATGCAAATGACGATCTCCTCGTTCGCCTTTCCCACTATGGTCAAGGCATCGAAGCCAGAAAATTTCAGGTAGGGTCCGAAGTATCCCCCGACGTTGCTGTCCATGATGGACTGCGTCAGCGGAGAGATCGAAGTGACGATGGTCTTACCCGATCCCGGAAAGCTGGTGGTGCCGCCCAGGGGACCGGAAGACATGCATATGGGATTTTCTGGGCTGTCCCACCTGGTGTCGGAATCGATCTCCCGAAGCATCAGCCACAGATCGAATCCCTTTCCGCCGATCCAGAGATCTTTCATCCGCTGCGTTACCGGCTGCTCTTCGATGGTATTGTTCGAAAGATCGAATCGGATCGTGCGGTTGGAATAGCCGCAGCGCAGGGTTGCGGGATCGTAGCGAAACTCCGCCAAAACCTCGTGTGCGCTGCGCATTTCTGCAATCTCGATACCTGACATGCAAAATCTCCTGAAGATAAATGGGTCGAAGCGGGGCAAGTGCTCCCTGCCTGCCCCGGTTGCGTTCGTTTCGGATGCGATAGCTTTTTTGTCGCGACGGATCGGTTCGCCAAAGTCGCACTGAATTTCCAAAAAAGCAATAGATTTAAAGGAGTCGCGTAGAGTTCCTCACCCGAGAAGACAGTTGCTAAACAGTATCCGAAAAAGGACTGTATTCCGGGTTG
>CAZLTI010000133.1:0-8721 GCA_964562335.1 uncultured Pseudomonadota bacterium
CGATGAAAACGATGGATTTGAACTGCGATATGGGAGAGAGCTTCGGCGCCTATACTCTTGGAATGGACAGCTCCGTCATGCCCTATATCAGCTCGGCAAACATCGCTTGCGGCTGGCATGCGGGCGATCCTTGCGTTATGGAGAAGACCGTTCGTCTAGCCTGCCAAAACGGGGTGGGGATCGGTGCCCATCCCGGCTATCCGGACTTGCTCGGGTTCGGTCGCAGGAGCATGGCGGCCTCCCCGGAAGAGATCCGGCAGTATCTGATCTACCAGGTGGGCGCCCTGAAGGCTTTTTGTTCCGCGAATCGCACCCGTCTTTCCCATGTCAAGCCCCATGGAGCACTCTATCTCGATGCCGTGGAAAATGGAGAAATCGCACGAGCGATTGCTACGGCCATTTTAAGCCTCGACCCCGATCTTTTCTTCATAACCCTGGCAGGTAAAAAAGGAGAAACCATGCGCCGGATGGGGGAAGAGCTTGGACTCAAAGTAGTCTATGAAGCCTTTCCGGACAGGGCCTATGCGTCCGACGGCAATTTGATGTCCAGAAAAAAATCTGGTGCCGTTATCGACAATCCGGAAATTGTGGCCAAACGGGCCCTCGATATGGCTAATGGATTTGTGGAAGCCGTGGACGGTACCATCATCGAACTTAACGTCCAGACCTTGTGCGTCCATGGGGATAACTTGCGTGCGGTCGATCTGGTTAAAACCGTCAAAGCTACCCTGGAATCGAACCATATCGCGATAAAACCCATGGGAGAAGCGATTCGGCAATGAAAAAGAGGAACGAAACGGCATTGGTCTTTTGTACGGCCGGAGACAGGGGACTTCTGGTCGAATTCGGCCGGAAGGTCGATCCCGAAACCAATGCGGTAGTGCGGGCCATGGTCCGAACTCTTCAACAAACCGAAACCAAGGGCATAGTAGAGATTATCCCCTCCTACCACTCCCTCCTGATTATTTACGATCCTGTCTTCATTCAACCTTGCGAGCTAAAGTCCACTGTTGTCGAACTGGAAGCCCGCCTCGACAAAACGGCCGTCGAACCGGGCAGAGTAGTGGAAATTCCCGTCTGCTACGGAGGAGAATTCGGACCGGATATTCAAGACATCGGCGGATCTTACGCTCTTTGTCTATCGGATATCGTCCGGCTTCATAGCGAACCGGAATATCTGATTTACATGGTGGGCTTTACGCCGGGATTTCCGTTCCTCGGCGGACTGCATAAAAAGTTGTTTACCCCACGGCTGAAAACGCCCCGCCTGGTTGTCCCGCAAGGTTCCGTGGGCATTGCAAACGATCAGACGGGCATGTATCCCGTTGCCAGCCCAGGGGGGTGGCGGATTATCGGCAGAACGCCCTTGAAACTCTTCGCCCCTCGGCGCAAAAATCCCTTCCTCTATCGGGCAGGAGACAAAATCAGGTTTGTTCCCATTTCCAAAGAGGAGTTCGCCGACCGAAAAGAAAAGGAGGACGCCCAGTGGGAGCAATGAGGGTTGTCACCCCTGGCGGGTATACCACCATCCAGGATAGCGGCCGGTTCGGGTTTCAGCACATGGGGGTTCCCGTTTCGGGAGCATTGGATACCTTTGCCTTTGCCATGGCGAACCTGCTGGTGGGCAACCCGGAAAACAGGCCGGCTATGGAGCTAACAATAGTCGGTCCCTCTCTCGAAATCATGAAGGAAATGGATATTGCCCTGACCGGTGCCGAGATGGGAATTACCGTTAATGGAATTCCTGCGGAGCAATGGCAATCCATTCGGGTCAAACCCGGAGATTGCATTGCCATTGGTCAGGCCCGGTCGGGATGCCGTGCATACCTTGCTTTCGGTGGCGGTATCGAGGTCCCTGAAATTATGGGCAGCTTTTCCACTTATGGAGCCGGAAAAATCGGCGGTTTCGACGGGCGTCCCCTGCAAAAAGAGGATGTTCTCGATATCCGGGATGCCCCGCTGTTGGAAAAAAAGCGGACAATGCCTCGAAATAGCATCCCTGCCTATCCGTCCCCAGCGGTTGTCCGGGTCGTTCCGGGGCCCCAGGATCACTATTTCGATATCGGTCTGCAAACCCTAATCCGATCCGAGTACATGGTAACCGCCAAGGCGGACCGGATGGGATATCGGCTGGAAGGGAACGCCATTTCCATCAAGAACGGGATGCCCAAAAGCATTACCTCGGAGCCCGCTATGCCCGGCAGCATTCAAATCCCGCCGGATGGCCGCCCCATCGTGCTGCTCGTCGAGCAGACCGTCGGCGGATATGCCAAAATCGCCACCATTACCTCTTGCGATCTGCCCATGGTTGCCCAGACCACTCCGGGGGATACCATCAAATTTAAGCCTATCGATTTGCCGGCCGCCCATCGGTTGCTTAGGGAAGAGCAAACGAGACACCGGGCCGTCAAAAAGGCCATTCTCGTAACTTCATAGGAAGGAGTGCGACCAAATCTACCCGAAAGAGGATAATAGGGTCGGGGATAATAGGGTCGGACCAATATAATATATTGTTAATAAAATTATTTTATCTCTTTATTACTGCATATTTTCTCTTTAAAATATGATTTATGCTTGTAAATATCTTTATTTAACACAAATTCCCTCTGTTCGATTATAGGCCGAATCCATTATTGTCCAAAACTTCCGCTTGCGACACCGTTGCAGATGAAACGTCGGATTACGGGCGATGGCTCCGAGGAAGTTAAGCACCAGCACTGAATTGCGATACTCCGAACAGGAATCGGAGCCTTCGTCCGCAATCCGACCAAGGCAAGTGCAGGATTTTAATTGATCAAAGTACCCATAAACATTTGACATCTTGAAAAGATGCTATAATATGGGGTATATATTAGGCATTAATTTTTGAGGTATCAATATGTTAGAAAAGAAGTCGAAGACGGTGAGAACCACTTTGTATCTCAGTGAAAACAACAAGAGATGGCTTGAAACACAGCCAAGGGGACAAAGAACGCAGATAGTCAACGAAGCGATTCAAAAGCTCATGAATGAGCAGAGGATGAAAGAGAAGAGGCAGAAGCTATTAAGTACTCTCGACAATCTTCCTTTGTACGCCACGGAAGGAGTCAGTCCGAAAGAAATTCTACAAGCCGAAAGAGACAGGAACGTTGGTTCCTGAACAGTCACGGACAGAATAGTTGCTTACTCATAGATGAAAAAAGTTGTCGTAGACTCCTGTGTGTTCGTAAAGCTCTTTCTTGACGAAGAGGACTACCAGCAAGCCAGAAGCTTCATCCATCGGGTAGCCGAACAAAACGCAACCATACTGGTTCCTTCCGTTTTCACTTACGAGGTCTACTACATTTCCCAAAAGTACGGCGTAGACCTTGATTTTATCGACCGGCTGATAACTCGGCACCAAGACTACAATATGAAGGAAATCGGCTTGAATGAGGAAATCGTCGGAAAGGCAAAAGAGATCATCCAAAAGACTTCGCATCCCAAATCGGGTTTTCCTTCCTTCTATGACGCAAGCTACCACGCCTTGGCCATACTCAACGACTGTGATTTCGTCACGGCAGACGGAAGGCACTACGAGAAAACCAAAGGCTTAGGCAACATCAAGCTTTTGGCCGATATAGAGCCGAAGGAAATACTCGATGAATAAATTGCTATGGCTATAGGTATCGTAGGGTCGGACCAATATAATATATTGTTAATAATGTATTATTTCTCACTATTAACGCAAATTTATTTCTTAAAATATTATTTATACATATAAATATCATTCTTTAAGATAAATGCTCTCTGTTTGAGTGTTGGCCGAATCCATTATTGCCCAAAACTGCCACGGCACTGTAGCGTGGTATCCCTGCCACTTCCGGGATGAGAAGCGGAAAAGACAGTTTCCGATTTTTATCTATTCATAATGCGTCCACATTCTCAAGATTTTAACAATTTTATCCTCCTCAAGAACCTGATAAACGATACGATGTTGAATATTGATTCGTCTTGAAATAGCACCCGCTAGATCGCCAACCAGTTTTTCATATGGCGGTGGGTTTTGATATGGATCCGTTTCTAGAATTTCAAGCAGTGAAATTGCTTTTTGTTTTAGATTTGACGATGCGAGTCTTTTGGCATCCTTCTGAGCCTGTTTAGTGTAAACAATTTTCCAGTTCACCAGTCCAACTCCGTCGAACAATATTCAATAGGAGTTTTCATGCCTTTTTTTATAGACTCTCGCATATTTGGCATTGAAAGCAAATACAAGGTCTCTTGAATTGAATTCCAATCATCTTCGGATACAAGGACCGCGTTGGTTCTTTTGCCTGTAATCGTTGCAGGTATATGTGTTTCCGATACTTGATCAAGCAATCGGTATAACTTCGATCTCGCTTCACTTGCGGATAGTATTGTCATAATTTCCTCCCTTTTTTCCTCATGGTACGATATCGCGTACGTAAATACAAATCAAAAGAAACAGTCGGAATAAACAGCATACCGGTTATCGGCTATTTCCTGGCAAGGCGGGCGACGAAGGTGCTGTTGCCGTTCAGTTCCGGCGGTCCCAGGTGGAGAGAGCCGTCGGAAACGGCGCCGGTGAGGGGATTCGTTATCGAAGTCGGCGAATAGGCGGGGAAGCGTTCCAAAAAGCGGGAGACGACTTGCTCGTTTTCCTCCGGAAAAACGGAACAGGTCGCATATACGATAACGGGCACCTGCGGATAGGCACGGGCCGCGTTGCTCAAAATCCGCAATTGCATGGCGGCATACTCCCTCACCATTGCCAAAGTGGTATTCCACCGCAGTTCGGGGGCGCGTCTCCATGTGCCGGAGCAGGAGCAGGGGGCGTCGACCAATATCCCGTCAAGCGGATGATGAAAGTTCGGAACGTTCTCTCCGTCCCAGTGTCTGGCAACGATTGTAAATCTCTTCCTCCTGTTTCTCCTCTTCAGCTCCTTCAACGCCCCCTTTCGCACATCGGTGGCGTACACAATACCCGTGCCCCGCATCAGCGATGCGAGGTGGAGGGACTTTCCGCCGGAACCCGCACAGACGTCCCACCAGCAGTCTTCGGGCCGGGGTGCGCAAATCAGGCCGACCGCCTGCGAGGATATGTCCTGGATTTCGATCTCGCCCGACTGAAAATCGTCGCATTCCTTCAGGGAAAGAGACTTCTTGATTTCAATGGAGTGAGGGCAGCCGGGATGAACGGAATAGTCGACCGAACGCTCCTGCAGAAATCGCTTCAAGCCGTCGCATTGCGAACCGACGGACCGAACCCAAAGATTGGGCCTTGTCTGGAAATGGACGATCCGTTCGGCCGTCCAACTGGGGACAAACTCCGGATTCAACCGATTGGGGGACAGGTGGGGATAGAACCGCTTCAACAGATGGAATTTACCGTCAAAATCCAGTTTGCCGTCGCAGCCGAAAGCCGTCAGCAGACCCGAATCCAGACCGACCTGCCGAGACCAAAATCGAATCAAATCGGTAACCGGACCGTTTTCCAGCAGATAGGCCAGCAACAGACGAAATTCCGTCCCCCTTCCTTCGATTTCGCGTAGCCATCCGTACCATCGGTAGTATCCGAATATGGCGTTTGAGATGAACTTGCGGTCGCGTGAACCGAACTTTCCGTTTGCTCTGAAATGTCGGGTCAAATAGACGTCGATCGGACGGCGACGCTGAAATTCGATCTCGACCAGACCGAATACCTCCAGAAGATTGCGTACTTGGTTCGGATAGCGTTGCGACAAAGAATTTCCTTTATACATCGTCCTCGACGTTTTCGAACGGCTCCTCGTCCGGCGTTTCCAGACGAATCGACCGCTTGTCGGTTTTCTTGTGATTCGGATTGTGCTTTCCCCTTCTCAGCTGCTTCTCCAATCGGTCTACGCAAATGTCGATCGCCTTGTACATGCTGCCGATCTCTTCCGCTTCCGAATCTATCCGGTATCCCTTGCTCTTCACGGAAGCGTGAATCTTGTGGCGGAGCTTTTCAATGCTCAGAAAGACCTCCACCTTCATTTGACTATCCCTGTATTTTTTCAAACGGCCTATTTTCCCGTTTATATGGTTTTTCAGCACGGGTGTAAGTTCGATGTTTTTCGCCGATATTGTCACTTCCATAGATATCCTCTAAAAGGGTTTCCGGTTTTAGGGAGCCTCTGAAAAAAGCCGTTAAAACCGTTCCGTCAAAATCCATCCTTTAAGCGGCGCAAGGCGGCAATTCTCCGGATACGATCCATCTCGCCCCCGGAATCGACCCGGCGCCAGACGCTCTCCCGGTCGATCCGCAAAAAGGGATTGATCCGCTTTTCCCGACCGATCGTCGTAGGCACCGTAAATTCGCCTCTGGCTCTTTTGTCCGCTACGGTATCGAGATACTCCCGTATTTCGCGACTTTCCTTTTCCACAAAAAGGGCAAACTTCAAATTGGATTCCGTATATTCGTGTCCCGGATAGACCTTCGTATCGTCCGGCAGGGAATCGAACCGATCCATTGCAGCCATCAAATCGCCCGCCGATCCTTCGAACAGCCGCCCGCAACCTGCCGAAAAAAGCGCGTCACCGACGAAAAGGCAATCCTCGATCAGATAGGAGGTACAGCTCCTGGTATGGGCCGGGACTCCGATAGCCCGAACGCTACGGTCTCCCAACGGTATCCGATCGCCATCCTTCAGTTCGCGGGAGGTATGGTCCAGTCGGCTTTCTCCTGCCGGTTTGAAAAACCGGGAGTTCGGATAGCGGGCCAAAAGTTCGGAAATCCCCAACGTGTGGTCGGAGTGATAATGGGTGGCAAAGATATGGGTGAGGTCCCAGTTCCGCTTCCGCAGCCTTTCCAAAACCGGAGCTGCGTCCCCGCAGTCGAACAAAGCGGTGGAACGGGATTGAGGGCAGTGCAGGAGGTAGGCGTAGTTGTCCCGGTGATAGGGAACGATCTCGACGACAAATGGCCTGTTTTTCATATCTCTTCTAACGGATGTGCCCGGACGCTTCCGGGAGTTTCGGAACCGATCGGCCCCGCGCTTGCGACCATTCTCGGATAGGTGCGCAGACTGCGGGGAATTGCCTTCAGCTCGCAGTCCAACGGGGTTCCGGTTTTGGGATTGTGCAGCGTACCGTCCAACTCCAACAGCGGTACGATAAAAAAGTCTCTTTGGCTCAAATCGTAGTGCGGTATCTTCAGATTCGGGGTATTGACGACCGACCGACCGAACAGCGCAATGTCGATATCGATCGTCCGCGGACTCCATTTGATTCCATCCCTTGTTCGACCGAGTTCCTTTTCCGTCCGCAGAACAATGTCAAGAACTCTGCGAGGGGTCAGGAGCGTTTCGAAACGGACGCAACAGTTCAAATAGTTCTGCTGGGCGCTGTCCCCATAGGCAAGGGTCTCGTATATGGCGGATGCTTTGAAACTTTGCGGGAAGCGCATTTGCAGGAGGGCGACGGCTTCTTTCAACCTTCTCTCTCTTGGGGAGATATTGCTGCCCAAAGCCAAATACGCCAATTGGAAATCCGGAGGGATCGGGGCCATGAAATCCGAAAACGGCATACCGAAACGACAAACGCCCGCCACCGCCTACCGGCTCCCCAAGCCAGGGATGCTTTCGGAGGAGGGAGTAGGCAGTCGTTTCAAAATTTGATCTGCAGGCCCAACAGGGTCTGCCTTTGGTCGGGCGGGAATTCCGCATCCTGCGGAGAAAAGTCTCCCCACTCCGCAGCGGAGAGCGCAGGAGGAGGCGCAAAGGCGATTCTGGTGCGGTTCGGATCGAAAGAGGTTTCGCTCATCGATAGAATTGTGCCTACCGCAAGTCCGATGATCCCGCCGTACGTAGCGCCTACTACAAACTTTTCCGTCAATCTGCTCAGCTTGTAGCGTTCGCTTCGCTCTACCTTATCGTCCAGTATACTCCAACTCATCAGGACGGTCCCGCCGGCTATCGACCCCCAAAGCACGTTCAAAAACACGTTTTCCATCGGCGGCTGCGGCAGCTGTTCGACTACCTCGGCCGGAAGTTCCTCGGTCTGCCCGAACGCGCCGCTTCCGTTTGCAAAAAGCATCGATATGCAAATCAGCCATACAACGCATCTATATGGAGTTTTTGACATAAATCTGCCCTCGCGGGTTCTGTTTTGACGGAGGCCGTCCCTTCCGCCGAAGCCGATCGATCAATCGGAATGGTCCGGGTTCAGCTCCTTTCTGAAAACCTTCGACGGATAGAAAGTCACGACAACTCGTTCGGAAATTTCGTATGCGATCTTTGTCTTCGGATTCCTTCCCACTCGCGCCTTTTTACGGCGTACTTTGAAATAACCGAAACCCGATATCATCACCTCTTCGCCCGACTGCAGGGAGCTCTTTATAATGTTTAGAATCGATTCGACCAAATTCTTGGCATATTTTCGTTCCAAAGTAATTCTTGTCATAACGTCCCGGATGATATCCTCTTTTATCCTTGTCATTTTTCCATCTCTCTAAAATCCCTCCATTGCCGTCGCCATTTTACCGCCTGCGGTACGAAAGAAACAAAAGCAGCTCCAATATGTGCCTGGAGGCACGTTTCCCAAAAAGGCGACCGATGTAAACCTAAACGTGGGAGCATGTTTCAAAAAAGGCAATTTCAATAGTAGCGGCAAGCATATATTTTTAACGAGCTGAAATCAATACCCAATTTTAGAATCCGACTAAACGCACACCCGAGAAGACAGTTGCTAAACAGTATCCGAAAAAGGACTGTATTCCGGGTT
>CAZLTI010000134.1:0-8681 GCA_964562335.1 uncultured Pseudomonadota bacterium
TCGTCGGCATCTATGCTCGGGGATCGTTCCTGTCCGGAAAGGTAGCCTTTCGGATTGAGCCTTCCCGTCTTCCCGTTGCCCTCTGCTCCTCCTCCGGTAAAATGGGACACTCCCTGAGCTTTGGCGATTGCGATCTTGCCACCGTTATAGCCAAGGAGGCCGCCCTGGCCGACGCCGCAGCGACTCAAGCGTGCAACTGGGTGAAGAGGGAGGAGGATATTGCTCCTGTGGCCGAGAAAATCCTGAATATCGGCGGCGTACAAGCCGTCCTGATCGTCAAGAACGATAAAGTGGCGCTTTCAGGCGATCTCCCGGAACTTGTGCGGTTCGATGACGTTGCATTCGATAGAAAAATTACCATGGACGCAAAAAGCGGCGACGTTCTTTCGATTTGAAGCTACAATTCGGAAAACTATCGTGCAGGGTGGCACTCGCGCAGATTCGGAACCGCTGCGACGAGATGCAGGCTTAGGCGGCATTAGCGGGTGCCTTTGACAATGATGGAGGTTACGGTTTTGTCGTTTCCGCCCATGCAGACCATCATGCCGTACGGCGTAGCGCATGCGGCCTGTTGTTCCGCTCTTTCGGTAAATTGATGCAACAGATCGACCAGTTGCCGCACGCCGGACACGCCGACAGGATGGCCGAATCCGCAAAGACCGCCGGATAGATTGGTGGGAATTTTGCCGTCCGCTGCCGAATTTCCGTCCAGCAGGAATCGACCGGCCTTTCCCCTTTCCGCAAAACCGATGGTTTCCAGTGCGATCAGTCCGGCAATGGAGAAGCAGTCGTGCAGCTCCAGGAGAGAAAGCGACTCGATCCCGATATCGGCCATTTCCTTTGCTCCAGCAACGGCGGTATGTGTCGTGGCGAAAAAGGCTGCATCTTCCGGCTCTTCGGTTATATCCCCTTCGGCTGCATAAGTTCCAACAATTTCCACGGCATCCGCCTTTTCGACTCCTAACTTCCGCAATCCCTCTTCGCTTGCAACTACAATCGACGAAGCACCATCCGTAACCTTGGAACAATCGAACAGATTCAAATGGGGTAAAAAAAGGCTTGCATCCGGGGGTGTCATCCCCATCGCAAATGGATCGGAGCTGTCGTTGTGATGCTCTTGCGCTTTGGGATTTTTCCGTGCATTCAGAATCGCCAATTCGTACCATTTTGCCATTCCTCTGCGCATCAGATTCGCATCGTACCTTTTCGCATATGCACCGGCGCGGTCCGAAAAAACTCCCGGAAAGAAAAAGGCGTGGCCGTTTTTACGCTCTTTTTTGTAGTACCCGGCAGCGGCCAGCACGTCCGCACCGTAGACCGCCTTCATCGTATTTTGGATTTCGGCACCGATTACCAAAACGGAGTCGGCCAAATCCGACAATACGGACCGCACGGCCGCAGCTATTCCCAATCCGCCGGAACCGCATGCCCCTTCGACTCGGGTGCAGGGTTTGCCTTTCAGGGATGGAGCTGCAAAAGGGAGAAATCCAGGAAGATTGGCCTGTTTGATGAACCTCGTCGCGCCGAAGTTTGTCAGCACCCCCTCATCGAAAATCGGAGCGGAAATTTGATCCGCCGTTCCGCGATAGGTCTCTTTTAGGTAATCCTCGAAAACCGGCATCGGTTTTTTGGGATGAAATTCCCTACGTCCCGAACCGAAGTATGTCGTATTGTACCCGGCTGCGGCATATACTCGTTTCCTCAGAGCCTTCATGGTTGTCTCCTAGAGCTATTATTTTCGGTTCCTTACGGATAGTGAAAATCCTTGGTAGACACTGTGCCGAGGTTATCGAGGCTGGCGATTCCAATGTGTCTCCAGATTCTCCGCGATCCTTTTCAATTCGCTCGGCGTCGATTTCGAGACGACTAACTCTACGGGATTTTGAACTGCCGACCGATTGCGGAAACGGTATCCGACTAAACGTCCCTCTATCGCGGCACTCTCCTCGATAGCGGAAATTGGGAACGAAGAGATGTCGGCGAAAAAGTAGGTTTCCGGAGGACAGATCTCTTTCAGACGTGCGAACAGCTGCCGCTTATCTTCGAGTCTTTCGCAGATCGCCTCGAACACCAAAGCGGATTTGGACGCACAAGCCATTTCGGTGGCTGGAGACGCCAGTAACAGGGCTCTGTCGACAAACTCGTCGATGACTTCGGAATTGTCCGCCAAATCGGGTCGATCCCGAAAGTAGGTACGAAGTGAAACAATCCTTTTTTCCGCATACCGGATCAATTGCTTCCTCAAATAGCGGACCAGATCCTTTAAAGCTCTTGGGTCGCTATCGACAAGGTTGAGCTGACAATCCGGAATTTTGTTCGTCGGGTTCCGTTCGACCTCCAGACGGGTCATTTCCTGAAGCAGCAGCAGTGCGATCCCGCTGCCCGTTTTCCCGGCCGCACCGACAGTGGTGACATTCCGCAAGACTCGATCCAACATAAGCAGTCTCCCCTAAAAGTTGTTTGCAAGGCGGCACCGTCTACGGAAGATTCTATGTTTCGGAGTTGCTCTCCATCTCTCCAAACGGAAGATCTTCGATCGGACCGGTTCCATCCGATTCGACAGGAGGAAACTCCTCCGCAGACGAAAGGGCGCGTGCAGGCGGAGATGGAAAAAAACGAAGCGCTATGCAAACCGAGCGGTTCTCTTTTCCAAAAATGCCGTCATGCCCTCCAATCGATTTTCCGAAACGAAACTGACGGCACAGCATTGCTTTTCGAGCTCCAATGCGTCTCTCAACGACAGACTCTGACCGTGATTGATCGACCTTTTGGCCAGGACTACCGCCGTAAATGCGTTTTTCAATATCGATTCCGCCGTTTCGAAGCATTTGCCGCGCAATTCCGCCTGATCGTACAGATGATTGACGAGTCCGATTCGCCAGGCCTCTTCCGCCGTCACTTGGCATCCCGTCATCACCATCTCTTTGGCTCTGCGGGTGCCGACCGCCCGCGTGAGTCGCTGGGTTCCTCCGAATCCCGGCACGATTCCCAACGACACTTCGGGCAAACCCAGCCTGGCGTTGTGCGAAGCGATAATGAAATCGCAGGCGAGGGCTATCTCAAGGCCGCCGCCCAGAGCGTAACCGTTTACGGCCGCAATGGTGACCACATCGATCGTTTCCAGCAGGTTGCCGACCTCCTGCCCCAAATCGCAAAACGAGAGCATATCGAGGTGGGTCATATCCTTCATTTGTTTGATGTCCGCTCCGGCTATAAATGCCTTGTCCCCAGCACCGGTGAGGATCAGAACGCGTACATCCTCTTTCGTCACAGTTTTGGTCAGGAATTCCTTTAACTCCAGCAAAAGTTCCCGATTCAGGGCATTCAGTACCTTTTCGCGATCTACGACAAGCATACCGATCCGTCCCTTTTTTTCGAACTTCAACGTTTCCATTTTTCCCTCCTTAACTATTCAAGGTCCCCTGAAGAAACAGACCTTAGGGTGATCTGATGATGTAGCATTCGTTTAGAGTGATGCTATTTCCGAAATTTGTCGAGCAAAGCGAAAAAAAAAGCCGCCGTTTTTTTTGGAAACAACACGCCCCCAAGCCAGAAACGGAAACGCCCTCTTTTCGGCGCCCATCTCTTGACATTTGATTTTCCTTGTCATCCTATGAGCAGTATTTCACTTGTCGGTTGTCCGGGCCTCATTCTTCGCCGTAGCCAACATGCTTTTCAATATAGCCGCAATTTTTTTCGGGTTGGGTATTACCTTTTATACGGCCGTGTTAACGCTGATCGATCGGCTACGCAACAAACTAAGCAGGGAAAGAGTGGACCGAAGGTTTCGTTGGTGGGCCTCCTCCCTCCTTAAGTTCGTGGGGGCTACCTATACCGTTTGCGGCCGCGATCGCATCCGGTTCGAAAAGGGGAGAAAATATATCGTTATGTGCAATCATGCCAGCCATTTCGACATACCGTTGGCGGTAATGGCGCTGAATACGAGCGTCCGCATGATGGCAAAAAGGGAGCTGATTCGGGTGCCGATCTGGGGAAAGGCTATGCTGGCTAGCGATATTGTCTCCATCGACCGAAAAAACTCCAAACGGGCGCTCAAGGATTTGGAAAGAGCGAAGGCGGTTCTGGAAAAGGGGATTGTGCTGTGGATCGCACCCGAAGGAACGCGTTCGAAAACAGGAGAATTGCAGCCGTTCAAACGCGGTGGATTCAAGTTGGCCGTGGATGTCGGAGCTACTATCGTTCCCATGGGAATCAGGGGGAGTCACGATTTGATGCCTGCCGGAACGCTCAGAATCAATCGGGGCAGACATATCGATATCCATTTCGGCACTCCTATCGAAGCGTCGATGTATGGCAACAAGGACCGAAAGGAGCTGATTGGCGCGGTCGAACGGCAGATCGGAAAACTGTGCGGCAAATAGTTCCATCCACTGCGGCCAATACGGATCGTTTTCGATCCATATCCGTTGCGAACGTTTCTCAAACGGTTTTCACCCGTGAGAAGCAGACCATGAACGATAGACCCAAAAGGAGCAGGACATGAACGATAGGATAGTAGAAAAGGCGTATACCTTCGACGACATGCTGCTATTGCCTGCCGAATCGAATGTTCTGCCTGCCGAAACGGATACCTGCACCAAACTTACCAATAGGATCGGTCTGCGCATCCCGCTCGTAAGCGCAGCCATGGATACCGTCACCGAATCCCAACTTGCCGTTTGCATGGCGCAGGAGGGTGGTATCGGAATTATTCACAAGAATCTGACGATCGAGGAGCAGGCCGAGCAGGTCGGCAGCGTGAAACGTTCCGAAAGCGGTATCATTACCGATCCGATAACGGTGCATCCGAACGATACCGTAGGGAAGGTTTTGGATCTTATGAGGGACCACGATATTTCCGGCTTGCCGGTTACGGAGGGGAAGCGGCTGGTCGGGATCGTAACCAATCGGGATTTGAGATTCGAGACCAATTTAGCACTGCCCGTCTCCGAAGTGATGACCGGCGGCCCGGAAAAACTGGTAACGGTATCGGATCGTATCACGTTGAACGAAGCAAAAAAACTGTTGCACGAACACCGAATCGAGAAACTGCCGAGAATCAACGAGAATTTCGAACTGACCGGTTTGATTACAATCAAGGATATTGAAAAGGCGCGTCAGTTTCCCCACGCCAGCAAGGACAGTTCGGGAAGACTTCTGGTTGGGGGGGCTATCGGTATCGGTGCGGATGCGAACGAGCGATCCGAAGCATTGGTCTCCGCCGGTGTCGATGTGCTGGTTTTGGATACTGCGCACGGACATTCGCAAAACGTGCTGAAAAAGTTGAGATCGCTCAAAGCGCAGCTGCCCCATATCGACGTAATTGCAGGCAATATTGCCACCGCCGATGCAGCCGAAGCGCTTATCCAGGCGGGCGCCGATGCGATAAAGGTGGGGATCGGTCCCGGATCGATCTGCACAACGCGCGTAGTATCGGGAATTGGCGTGCCGCAGATGACGGCCATATTCAATTGCAGCCGGATCGCTCGGAAAACCGACACCCCGGTAATCGCCGACGGAGGAATCAAGTATTCGGGCGATATCGTAAAGGCGCTTGCGGGAGGCGCTTCGGTTGCGATGACCGGAAGCGTATTCGCGGGTACGGACGAAAGCCCGGGACAGATCGTCCACTATCAGGGAAGAAGATACAAGCAGTACCGGGGGATGGGATCGCTCGGTGCCATGAAAAAGGGCAGCAGGGATCGCTATTTTCAGGAAGATCAGGAGGGTCAAAAGCTGGTGCCGGAAGGTATTGAGGGCCGCGTTTCCTACAAGGGACCGCTTGCAACAATCCTGCAGCAGCTGGTTGGGGGGCTGCAGTCCGGAATGGGATATGTGGGTTGCGCCAACATTCGGGAACTGCAGAGCAAAACGCGGTTTGTCGTTATCTCTCCGGCCGGGCTGAAGGAGAGCCATGTGCACGACGTTTATATCACAGAAGAGGCGCCCAACTACCGCGCCTTTTAGGGAACCTCCGAAAAACGCGGTATTCCGAGGTTTTCCGGAGCACTGCCCTCCCGAAGAAAATTCCTACGGTCGAAGAGTCGGTACTGCAATCGACAGGAGGAGCTGTATATGACAAAGCATGTAACGGGCTTTGCCGGAAAGATGGCGATTTGGATTTGGGCGGTGTCGCTTCTGCTGACATTCGGCTCTCTTCCTGCCGTTTCCGCCGACTATCGGTCGGACGTTGCGAAAAGGATAGCCGCACTGGCGGAGGCCGGTGCCGTTATGCTCAATTCGGAGGAGTCGCGGACCGTTTTTTCCCACAATGCCGATTCCCGGTTGGTTCCCGCCTCTTTGATAAAAATTCTCAGCTCCTGGATCGCAATCGATCTGCTTGGAAAGGAGTATCGCTTCCAAACGGAATTTTATCGGGACAGCCGTGAGAATCTTCTGGTCCGGGGGTTGGGAGACCCGTTTCTGGTCTCCGAAGAAATTGCGGAGATTGCCCGCGTGCTCAAGCGGAGGGGTGTAAGTCGGATCAATCGAATCGTGTTGGACTCCTCCGCCTTTGCTCCCGGCATCGTTATACCGGGCGCTTCCCGCACGCTAAATCCCTACGATGCCCCCAACGGCGCTCTCATTGTCAACTTCAACACCTTGAATCTCGGCAGGGATGCCGCAGGGGTCGTGTATTCCGCCGAAAGGGAAACGCCTCTGACACCGCTGGCAAAACGCAAGGGAAGGATGATCCCGGCGGGAAATAGCGAACGGATCAGTCTGATCGGCAGCCCTACCGAAGGTCTGCAATATGCGGGAGAGCTGTTTCGACACTTTTTCCGCGACCGGGGAATCGTCGTCTTCCGCTCCGATATCGGGCGCGAAGCGGTGTCTCCGCGATGGAACCTCTACTATGTCCATCGCAACGGCAAAACGCTCGAAACCATTTTGTCCGGCCTTTTGAAGTACTCCAACAACTACATTGCCAATCAGATTTTTCTGGCCGTCGGTGCTTTGAAACAGGGATATCCGGCGAACCTGACAAAGGCAAGAAGGGTTTTTCAAAGCGCCATCCGCAGAAAATTCAAAGCCGAAGCCGACGAGCTGAATTTTGACGAGGCTTCCGGATTGTCCCGCGACAACGCCATGACGGGAAGAGCGATGATGTGCATTTTGGAGAGATTCCGTCCCTACTCCTATCTGTTGGCGGAAAGAAACGGCACACTGATCAAATCCGGTACTCTGACGGGTGTCTACAATTATGCGGGGTATTTCAAAACAAAAAGGGGATTGCGTCCCTTTGTGATTTTGCTAAATCAAAAAAGGAACAGTCGAGATGAAATACTCGATATCCTGAAGCGGATTTGACAGCCGCCGTTACGGGGTTTTCTCCGCCACCCGTCGAACGGAAGCGACGTTAGCGCATCGAACGTTTTTGGTTCGGTAGGATAAGGGTCCAACAGACGGATATCGCGCTCTATCGGGAGGAATTGCCATGCTTCGGCAGGGGACGGGTCTCCCCTATTTTCATGACCCAAATTTGGTCATCGGACATTCCGGCCTCGCGGGCAGCCTTGGTAAAGCGAACGGGAGGTTCCCAATGCGGTTCGTCGGACAGTTCGATCGTTCCCCAGTGCATGGCAACCATTGTATCTGCCCCTATCTCCCTTCCGATTTTTACGGCCCGCTCCGGAGCGATGTGCGCCGAATGCTCCTCTTTCACGATTTTATAGGCTCCAATGGGTATCATTGCCAGATCGTACGGCCCGTCGCGCTGGCCGGTCTCCCGGAAAATCGACGGGGAATCGGCAGTATCGCCGCCAAAGTAGTACTTCCCCGTCGCAGTGGAAAGCGACCAGGAGCACCATAAGGTCTTATTCCCGTCAAATAGGCCCCTCCTGGAGAAATGCACTGTGGGCAACGCCGTGAATCGAATGTCCCCGTAGGCGTGGCTTTCGTACCAATCCAGTTCCGTAACGTTCCTGTAGCCTCTTTCCAAAAAAAAGGACTTGAGACCGAGAGGGACGAACACGCGAATGTTCTCCTTTCCCGGTAGAGATTCGACCGTCTCTTCGTCAAGATGATCCAGGTGATTGTGGGAGACGACGATTATGTCGATAGCGGGCAGGTTTTCCAGACCGATGCCCGGCGGCACGAACCGTCTGGGTCCGAACATCCTGAAAGGACTTGCGGTTTCGGTCAGAAACGGATCGGTCAGAATCCTTTTGCCGTTCAGTGTAATCAGAAAGGTGGCGTGTCCAAGCCATGTAAGGGAGTCCCGGCCGCCCAATTGCCTGTACTGTACGATCGCATCCTTTTCGGGGAGGAAGTGATCGGCAGGGACGTCCGGCCGGAAGAACGATCCCCAAACGCGCCTGACATAAAACGCAAATCCGGCGGATCGGGGTTCCGGGACAACGGGATAGTTGCGAAATCCTTCGGTCGTATGATGCTTGGGCCTGCCCTCTGCCCATATCTCTTCGTGCGAGGAGCAGCCCGCAAAAACCGGAGCAAGGAGACAATATCCCACGGTATAAAGCAGGAGCGGAGCAACGACCGCCCGTCTTTCCGTCGGGTTTTTCATTGTATTTCTCCCTGATCGAGTTTCCGGACGATTTTGAAACTTTCCCGCCTCTTGCGCCTTTCGTATGACCTGTATCGAAATGCGGGTCAAAGCGTCAACTTGCATCGCGATCGATTCGTATTGGGGAATTGTTTTTGATTGCTTGATTAAACTT
>CAZLTI010000135.1:0-8649 GCA_964562335.1 uncultured Pseudomonadota bacterium
AATATTGTACGTGGAGACGGTTGTCGTCTGTGCCGGACAAAATTCCCGGCGGGAGCTGTTCGACAAACTGCTGGATTCCGGCAAAAAACCGCATTTGATCGGCGGAGCGAAAGCGGCGGCGGAGCTCGACTCCTACAGGGCAATCAGAGAGGGATTTCTTTTGGGGGCAGGAATTTGACTGCGGATCCGCCGAATCGGAACCAACCATCATTCCCGCAAAGGCGGGAATCTCTAGTCAACTGGTTTTATTAGATTCCCGTTCTTTGCTCAAAGTATCGCAAATTCAGTGCGGGAATGACGATTCGCGCAATTTTCGATTTTCCCCCGACTTGTCACTATTGACACTCTTGCCACCATAGATTAGTTAGTATACGAATGGATATCGGCACTACATCCAAACTGCCGTTCGATCTGCCGGACAGTAAGGTTTTCCTGCTGGCCAAGGCATATCAGAGGGGTCACGGGGAGCTGAAGAGAAGACTGATTCCCTACGGTCTCACCAATATGCAGCTTCTGGTTCTGGAGGGATTGTGGTACAGCGAGGGAGCGACGGCCACGGAGCTGGGAAAGCTGTTGATACTCGACAAGGCAACGCTGTCGGGCGTTCTGGAGAGAATGGAGGATGACGGCTGGATCATTAAAAAGCGGGACCCGGAGGACCGCCGGCTGTTTCCGCTATTTCCGTCGAAAAAGGCGAATCGGCTCAAAGATAGGTTGACCGAAGCAAGAAAGGCGGCGGACGAGGAGCTGCTGGAAAAGCTTTCGACGGCAGAGCGACTGCTGTTGAGCCGTATGCTCCGCGACTTGATATAGAGAACAAGACCCGGCAGTGGCCGTTATGCCGCGTTCGGAGAAGGCGTTCCCTTCGTTTGACGGTTAGTATGCGAACGGTATACCGTAACGAAGCGTGCCGATTTGCAGGCAGGTCCGAGGAGGCAAGGCGGACGGCGCCTTGCATCACGCGAGGTTTTTTCCAACAAACTGAGGAGAGAGTTCATGAGAAAGATCAAAGAGGTCGCCGTGCTTGGTGCCGGCGTTATGGGAGCGACAATAGCGGCTCATTTGGCAAATGCCGGACTGAAGGTTCTTCTTTTGGATATCGTGCCGCCGGACGCAGGGGATGACGGACCGAAAGAGAGAAACCGCCTGGCCCTTCAGGGATTGAAGACCATAGAGACAATCAAACCGGCCGCCTTCTACCGCAAGAGCTACCGCTCGCGCATCGTGCCGGGCAATTTCGACGACGATATGGAAAGGATTCGCACCTGCGACTGGATCATAGAGGTGGTCGTCGAAAACATGGAGATCAAAAAGAGGCTCTTCGAGGAGAGGATCGTTCCCAATCTGGCGGAAGATGCCATTTTGTCCAGCAATACCAGCGGACTCTCCATCAACGAACTCGCCAAGGTGCTGCCGGAAAGCGTCCGCAGGAATTTTTTGGCGACCCACTTTTTCAACCCGCCCCGCTACATGCGGCTGTTGGAGATTATACCCTGCGACCAGACGGACCCGAAAGTCGTGGAACGCATTTCGGACTTCATCGGCTCCAGGTTGGGCAAGGGGATCGTACTCGGCAAGGACACCGCCAATTTTATTGCCAACCGTATCGGTGTCTACTCCATGTACAACACCTTCCGGCATATGATGGAGATGGACCTGACTGTCGAGGAGGTGGATACCGTCGCGGGAACCGCCATGGCAAAACCCAGGAGCGCGGCATTCCGAACGGCCGACCTGGTGGGTCTCGACACCTTGGTTCATGTGGCGACCAACTCCTACGACTCCCTACCGGAGGACGAATCCCGCGAAACCTTCAAAACACCCGACTTCATCGCCGATATGGTGCGGCAGGGACTTCTCGGCAACAAAACCAAAAAGGGATTCTACCGAAAGGAGACGATAGACGGCAAAAGGCAGATCTACTTCTACGACTACCGGTCGAAGGAATACAAACCGCTGGAGAAGCCAAAATTCGCCTCCGTAGCAAGCGTCAAGCAGGTGGACGATCCCGCCCAGCGGGTAAGGATGATGCTGGCCGCAAACGACAGAGCTGCGGAACTGGCCTGGAAGACCACCAGGGACACTTTGCTGTATGTCTTGAATCGCATCCCGGAAATTTCCGAGGATATCGTCAATATCGATTCGGCCATGAAGTGGGGATTCAATTGGGACCTCGGACCGTTCGAACTGTTCGACATCATCGGCGTCTCCAACTTTTGCCAAAGGCTGGAAAAAGACGGTATTGCCGTCCCGGAGATATTGAAGGGAATCGACTCCTTCTACCGCTTTGAGGAGGGCAAAAGAAGCTACTACGATTTTGGCGGGAAGACCTATCGGGAGGTACCCACCAAACCCGAACACATCAGGCTGGAGACGATCAAGAAAACCAAGGGCGTCGTGGAGAAAAACAGCGGCTCTTCGATTGTGGATCTGGGCGACGGCGTCTTCCTGCTGGAATTCCACTCGAAAATGAACAGCATCGGCGGCGATATTCTGGCAATGACCAACAAAGCGATAAAAAGAGCGGAGTCGGAGGGTGTGGGCCTGATTATCGGCAACCAGGGAGCCCATTTTTCCGTCGGAGCGAATCTGATGCTGCTGGCGATCGCCATAGCGGAGCAGGAGTTCGACGATATTGCCCTGATCGTCAAGAGTTTTCAAAAGACGACCATGGCGATCAAATATGCCGACGTACCGGTCGTAGCCGCACCGTTCGGCATGACGTTGGCGGGAGGATGCGAATTTTCCATGGCCGCAACGGCAAGAGTGGCCCATGCCGAAACCTATATGGGCCTGGTCGAGATCGGCGTCGGACTGCTTCCGGCGGGGGGCGGCACCAAGGAGTCCGCCATCGACGCCGTGGAAGCAGCCGAAAGCGGTAAGACGGACGTAACTCCCTTTCTGTTCAAACGCTTCGAGAACATCGGCATGGCCAAAGTATCCATGTCTGCCGACGAGGCCTTCGACCTGGGTTATCTGCGTGCAGGGGACAGCGTCACCATGAATATCGACCACCTGCTCCACGACGCCAAACAAAAGGTGCTTTCGCTGGCATCCAATTTTCGGCCGTCGACGCCACTAACGGAGATCAGGGCACCGGGCAGAAGCATCGCGGCCAGCATCAAAAGCCAGCTTTGGAATCTGTCGCAGGGCGCCTTTGCCACCGAATACGAGGCCTACATAGGCGGAATCATTGCGGATGTGATCTGCGGCGGAGACGTTCTGGCCGGGACCCTCGTTACGGAGGAGTACCTGCTGCAGTTGGAGCGGGAGGGATTCCTCAGGCTGTGCGGCAACAAAAAGACCTTGGAGCGCATTCAGCATATGCTCAAAAAGGGGAAACCTCTGCGGAACTGATTCGGCTTTTCGGCCCGAACGGCGACCCGAAGGTTCGGCAGCCCCGGTTGGGGAAAAACCATTCAAGCGATCGGACAACAAAAAACGGTAAAGGGAGAAACCTATGAAATCGGCCTATATACTCGCAGCCTACCGAACGCCCGGATGCCGGGCAAAGAAGGGAAAACTGAAGGACATGCGCCCGGACGACCTGGCGGCCATTGCAATCAAGGGGTTGGTGGAGCGTGCGAAAGTAAATGCGGAAGATATCGAAGACCTCATCCTCGGCTGCTCCTTTCCCGAAGGGGAGCAGGGGATGAATGTCGCCAGAGTCGCCCTGCAAAAGGCGGGGTTTCCGAACCGCGTCCCCGGCATGGTCGTCAACCGATTCTGCTCTTCCGGCTTGCAGACGATCGCTACGGCAGCGGCGCAGATCGTAGCCGGCAATGCGGACTGCATTTTGGCGGGGGGCGTCGAGTCGATGAGTTGCGTTCCTCTGGGCGGAAACAAATACAGCGCCAATCCCGGCCTAGTCGCCGAATGGCCGGAAACCTATTCGAGCATGGGAACGACGGCCGAAAAGGTGGCGGAAAAGTACGGGATCGCAAGGGAGGAGATGGATGCCTTTGCCTGCGGCAGCCATTCGAAGGCGGCCAGGGCCATCGAAGAGGGAAAGTTCCAGGCGGAAATCATCCCGGTGGAAATCGAAAAAACCCGGCTGGAGAACGGCAAGATCAAAAAGGAGAGGGAACTGGTCGCTATCGACGACGGTGTGCGTCCGGATACGACGATGGAGGGACTTGCCAAACTGAGGACGGTCTTTAAGGCGAACGGTACCGTAACCGCCGGCAACTCCTCTCAGACGACCGACGGAGCGGCGGCGGCACTGGTCGTCTCCAAAGAGTACCTGAAAAGGATCGGAAGGGACCCGATAGCGCGTTTCGTCGGTTTCCGAGCCACGGGCTGCGCACCCGAAATTATGGGAATCGGACCGATCTATGCCGTTCCCAAAGTTCTTGAGGCGACCGGATTGAAACTGGACGACATCGATCTGATCGAGTTGAACGAAGCCTTCGCATCGCAGTCCCTGGCCGTAATCAAGGAACTCGGATTGAACCCCGAAATCGTCAACGTCAATGGCGGTGCCATCGCTCTGGGCCATCCGCTGGGCTGCACGGGCGCAAAGCTCACCGCAACTCTGCTGCACGAGATGGGGCGGCGCGACGCCAAATACGGCATGGTGACGATGTGCATCGGCGGCGGTATGGGAGCTGCGGGCATCTTGGAAAAACTCTGATCGAAAACGCCCTATTGTGCCTTTCGATCATTTTGCCAAGGCACGGTAGGACACAACCAAAAAAGGAGAAGCGACATGGCGAAAAACATCGTAAGAGGCGGGGAGTGGCTAGTACGGAAAATCGACAAACAGGACATTTTTGCACCGGAGGATTTTACGGACGAGCACAAGCAGATCGCCGATACGACCCTCAGTTTTGCCAAAAACAGCGTCTACCCGGACATAGAGGAGCTGGAGAACCACAACTTCGATCTGATGGTGCAACATATGAAGGGATGCGCCGACCTCGGTCTGATGATCGCCGACATTCCGGAAGAGTACGGAGGATTGGATTTGGATAAGATCACCAGCGTATTGATAGCCGAAAACATTTCGGTTGCCGGCGGATTCTCCGTCGTCTACAACGCCCACACGGGAATCGGCACCCTACCGCTGGTCTACTACGGCACCAAAGAGCAGAAGGAGAAATATCTGGAAAAGCTCGGCACCTGCGAACTGATTGCCGCATACTGCCTGACCGAGCCCGGTTCCGGCAGCGATGCGCTGAGCGCCGCCACAAAGGCGACGCTTGCGGAAGACGGAAAGCACTACATCCTGAACGGCATCAAGCAGTTTATCACCAACGGCAGATATGCCGACCTTTTTACGGTCTTTGCCAAAATCGACGGCCAGCACTTTACCGCCTTTCTCGTGGAAAGGAACTCGGAAGGATTGTCCATCGGCCCGGAAGAGAAAAAATTGGGCATCAAATGCTCCTCCACCACCCAGGTGATTCTCGAAGATGTCAAAGTTCCGGCCGAAAATCTTTTGGGAGAGATCGGCAAGGGACACAAGATTGCGTTCAACGCCCTCAATTTTGGCAGGCTGAAGCTGGGTGCCAGCGTCTGCGGTGCGTCAAAGGCCGTTTTGGGCGAGTGCGTCAAGTACGCAAACGAAAGAAGGCAGTTCGGCAAGCCGATCAGTTCGTTCGGAGCCATCCAGGAAAAAACCGCCCGCATGGTAGCGAAGATCTTTGCATCGGAGTCGCTCGTATACCGCACAACCGGGCATATGAACGACAAAGTGGAAACTCTGGACAGGGCCGGCGAAAACTACCAGAAGGAGTTTGAAGCGTCCATCGAGGACTACTCCATCGAATGCGCCATCGCGAAGGTATTCTGTTCCGAAGTACTGGCCCACGCAGTGGACGAAGGGCTTCAAATGCACGGCGGGTACGGTTTCGTTCAGGACTACCCCATCGAGCGGCACTACCGGGACGAGCGGATCAACCGCATATTCGAAGGAACCAACGAAGTGAACCGTCTGCTGATTCCCGGCATGATCCTGAAGAAGGGCCTCAAGGGAATACTGCCCATTCAGGCGGAAGCGATGAAGGCGTTCGAGCTGTTGACGACGCCATCCTTCGAGGAGATCGACGAAAGCGAACTGTTCGCCGCAGAGAAAAAACTGATAGAGAACCTGAAGAGCCTCTTTTTGATCCTGGCCGGTTCCGCCGCTCAGAAATATATGGACAAACTGAAGGACGAGCAGGAGATGCTGATCGCCGCAGCGGACATCGCCATCCAGCTGTTTGCCATCGAAAGCGTCGTATTGCGGGCGGAAAAGGCATACGCCGCAGCGGGCGAATCGAAACGGAAACAGCTGCAGGCCGTCGTCAAGTTCTTTACCTTCGAAGCGTTGGAGACTCTGTCCACTGCCGCCAAGAGGGGTGCCTTCTACATCGAGGAGGGAGACAGCCTGCAGATGCTGATGGCGGGCGTTCGCCGATTCACCAAGTACAACGCCGCAGGTCTTTTGCAGGCCGAAAGAGTTCTGGCCAAAGCCGTGATCGAAAAGGAAGACTACATCTTCTGACAGGATGCGAATCGTCAAAAGGCACGCATTCGGCCCGGTGCAAGGTTACGAGTTGGGGTATTCTCCCATTGGCCGCCCCTTTATGACCGTCTATCTGTATGTTGTCGGCTCCGTCATGATCGATACCGGACAGAGCCACATGCGGGACCGGGTTTTGGAGATCGCGAGCCACCGCACGTTGGATTCCCTGCTGCTGACGCACCATCACGAAGATCACAGCGGCAATGCCAAGAGGATTGCGGACAGATACGGCCTACCGATCTACGGGCACCCGGCCTGCGTCCGCAAGATGGCGAGGCCATTCGGCATTATGCCCTACCAGCACATCATTTGGGGCAAGTCGGGGCCCGTCGCCGTCAAGGAGCTTCCCGAGACGATCGACAGCGGGAACTACAGCCTGCGCCCGATCCACACCCCCGGACACAGCAGAGACCACACCGTCTACCTGGAGGCCAACCGGGGCTGGCTGTTCGCCGGGGACCTCTATCTGGCGGACAGAATCAAATACTTCAGGGTAGACGAAAATATCGCCGAAGAGATCCGCTCTATCAAGAAAGTCGTTGCGTTGGATTTCGACGCCGTTTTCTGCTCCCACTATCCGAAAGCGAAGGGTGGTAAAACCAGACTAAAACGAAAACTGCAATTTTTGGAAGATTTGTACGGAAATGTGGCGAGCCTGCGGAACCGAGGCCATAGTGCGGCAGAAATTATGAAGATTTTGAAGATAGAGGAGGCGACCCGCGTCAAGTGGTTCTGTTTGGGCAACGTTAGCGCCGTCAACGGCGTACGCTCCATCGTCAAATCCCTACCGCAATAGAGGGCGAAGTTTGCGAATACCCGTTTGCCGAACGTAGGCGCCCAATAGCGCTGTGCCGTTCCGACGGACCGCCTCAGACCAATCTTCCCAAAAGCTGTTTGGTCAGCATGACGGTATATTTGGCCTTTCCCGCCCTCTTTTTCATAATGTCCAGATAGAGCCGGGCCGCATCCTTGGGAGGGGTCCGCACGGTCTCCTTCCGTTGCAGCGTGATGGAGCCGGACTTGCAGGTGGGGACGCAGACGCCACAACCGATGCATCTCGATTCGTCCACAAAGGCCTTTTTCTCCTTCACCGTGACGGCACTCATCTGGCAGCGTTTTCTACAGATTTTGCAACCGTCGCAGGATTCCCGATCCACGACCGCCTCGAAGTTGGTGGCAAAATACTGAACCGGATTCTCCAGACGCCGCGCCGACGTAAGCATTTCGCAACAACAGCCGCAGCACAGACACATGGCAAAAGGCTTTTGCGTATTGGAGGGCTGCACCACCAGACCGTCCTTTTCCGCCCTCTGCAAAATTTCGAAGACCTCGCTCTTCTCGATCGAACGTCCCCATCCCAGCCGTTCGTATTTCCGGGCGGCACTGCCGAATATCAGGCAGGTTTCGCGATTCTTGGTCACTTTGCAGGGTCGCTCTACCGTATCTTCCGCAACTCTGCAGACGCAGTTCGCCACGAGAATCTCCTTTTGAAAACCGTCGATCAGTTGGCGCACATGGTCGTAGGGTAGAATCGGCAGCTCCGGAGCGATGCTTCCCTCCGTAGGAACGGTACGCAGCTGGGGAATCCGCGTATGGACCAGTTCGTCGACAAACGCCTCATCCAGATACTGCTTGAAGAGCCGGTAGAACTCCTTGGTCATGATTTCGACCCGGAACTCGAAGATGCCGATGACCAAAAACGCAACCTGGTAGTATTTCGATCCATTCCTGCCGACATGGCCGCTAATTATGCCCTTTGCCTCCATATCGTCGAGACTCCGCTCCAGCTCTCCAAGATCGGCCACCACATTCCCGATCCGCTTGAAAATCCGTGTGGCGGGCTCTCCAATCAAATTCAGCTTGGCGGCGATGCGTGCCTCCTTTTCGCTGAAAAGATGTTGCAAAAGTCTGATCTCCACACCCGATTCGGTAGCCGGGAATCCGATGGGGAACTTGTCCAGATGCTTTTGCAGTGTCCGATAGGGACTGGAGTGCCGTACTTCCATACTATCTCCGATCTACGGTTTCCGATTGAAAAGCCGAGGAGGTATCCTGCCCTTCCAGCCCTCAGTTTTTTTGAACGAGACGTGGGAATCCAATAAAACCAGTTGACTACAGATTCCCAGTTCTTTGCTCAAAGG
>CAZLTI010000136.1:0-8594 GCA_964562335.1 uncultured Pseudomonadota bacterium
TTCAAACCGCTGCAAACCGCTATGGCCTATGTGCTGCAACTGGCCTATGCATCGAGCGGCAGCTACATCGTAGCGATCACGGCATTGAGCGTGGCCGTCAACACTGTTTTGCTGCCGCTGTATCATCTTGCGGAAAAACTGCAGAATTGGGAGAGAGCCGCACAAACGAAACTGCGTCCGAAAATCGAGGAGATAAAGGAGGTCTTTCAGGGGGCCGAACGGTTCATGATGATGCGGACTCTCTACAGGCAGGCCAGGTATCATCCGATATACGCCCTTAGAAGCAGCCTGGGGTTTTTCGTTCAGGTTCCCTTTTTTATAGCGGCCTACCTGCTGCTGCTGAACTACGAACCCTTTTCCGGAAAATCTGTCCCCTGGTTCGGAGATTTGGAGCGTGCCGACGGGCTGCTGTTCGGCTTGAACCTCCTGCCTATCTTGATGACCCTGATCAACTTGGCCTCCGGTTACGTCTACGCACGGGAACTGACAAAAAGCGAGAAATACCAAATCTGGCTAATTTCGCTTCTGTTCTTTGTCCTGCTGTACGACTCGCCGGTCTCCCTCGTGCTGTACTGGACGTTCAACAACCTCTTCTCGCTGATAAAAAACCTTCTCTATCTTCGTTTCTCCGACTCGAAGGAGCAGCCCTCTTTAAGGGATCGATCCCTCTTCGTGGCCATTGGGGACTCGTGGCAGCGCTTACGGCAATGCTGGTCGTCAAGAACGGCAAAGTGGAGCTGGAAAGGGATAGCGGATGCCAAATCGATAGGGGTCGTACTGTTTGCCTTTTGTGCCGAGCGATTGATATATCTCAATTTTTTTCAAACGGAGAGCACTCAAAAGGCCCTTTTTTGGAATGCGGCTCTCGGTTCTCTACTGGCCGTTTCTCTACTGTTCTCCATCAAAGGCTTCGCCGCTCTTTTGATCTCTTGGAAAAACCGTTCGGTCGGCCATATCGGCACACTGGCAAAATCGGCAAACAGGCAATGGATTATTCCTCTGTTTTGGTTTTTCCTGTTTTCCGCCCTCATGATTCGGGCCAACGACTATTTCCGCCTGAGCAAGTCGCTGGACAAGACGCACCCGGAGGTCTCGTCCGCCATGACTTGGTCGATAACGATTCTGCTGCTGCTGTGCGGTTTCGGCATCAAGCCCTTTTTCCGCGCCTTCCGCAGAAAGCTGCGGCCAGCCGTTCTCCTGGTTGTTTTCGGACTGGGTATCGTTATCGCCGTTCTCCTTTTTTCCTGGATGACCGGCTCCTACTCCATCACGGAACCGATTTACATCAAGGAGGCGCTGAGCGGAGCGCTATGCCTTCTCCTTATCGTACTGCATTACGACAAAATCGGGATGGCCCTCCGGAGGCTCGCTCTTTTCAGAACGCGGCTGCTGAATGAACACGGCAATTTTTCTCCCCTCTTTTCGGGAGTCCTTCTGCTGGCGCTGGTTTACAATCTGTTCATTTTATCGAACGGCGATAGCAGCCAACCCGCCTACCGGTTTCATCTTTGGGAACTTCTTTTGATCCTGTCCCTCTTTTTTGCGGTACTCCTGGAAAAGGCGGCAGCCTACCGACTAACCCCGAACATCCGACTGTATGTCGCCGCCTCCCTGCTGCTTTACTATTCGATACTGGTAGCGGGACCCATGATGCTGTACGCCAGTTCGCTGGAAAGCATCCATCTTTCGAAAGATCAACTCATTCTGCCGCATTTGGCGATTTTCCTACAGTGTTTCGGATTTTCCCTCCTGCTCTATCTGCTGGTTTCGGACGCCTGGAAAAAGCTGATCATCTATACCCTGATTCTTTCGAGTCTCCTCGGATATCTATACTCTTTCGTTTTCGTCGGAGATTTCGGTCAATTGGACGCCTTCAAGTTCCGCAATGCCTCTCTATTGGACGCGACTGCCCGTAGCTTCGTCGGGGAGGCGGTATGCGTGGCTCTTGCGGCGTGGACGGTTTGGAGACTTCTGCCGAGATTTCAAAAGTCCGTCCTCCCGCTGTTGCTGATCATGCTGTTCGGCATTTCGACCTTTTCCGCCGTCCAGTTCGTTGCGAACCGATCCATTCGCAAACCTTCGCCATCGGACTCGGATGGGAGCCTAAGGAGAATTCATACCTATTCCGCACGGCAAAATATTCTGGTGCTGATGCTCGACGGCTTTTCCGGCATAGCAATGGACCGGCTGATCGCCCAAAATCCCGAAATCTTTCGGCAGTACACGGGATTCACCTGGTATCCGAACACGCTCGCCATCAGCACCTCCACCTGGGGATCGATAGCCGCGCTGTCCGCCGGACATCGGTTCGCTCCCGATAGCATCAATCGAAAGAGAGACACCACGTTTCGCCAAGAGATAGCCGACTCCTACCTTTTTCTGCCGAACAGCTTCGCCCCACACGGGTACGACATCACCTACGTCAATCCGCAATATGGCGACTGCGATCGGATGAAAGGGGTGGCCTGCTATCCCTCTTTCGACCGATTTGTCGAAACGGGTTCGGCATCGATGGCCGTAAAAGCGATAAATATGGTCAGCATTTTTCGAGCGGTTCCGTTCCTCCTTAAAAAACGGATCTACGACAACGGAGACTGGCTGGTCGACGAACAAAAAAAACTATCGGAACATACCGATAAGCTAAAGCACTGGGAATTCGTCAAAAACATGCCCGACAACGTAACGGTCGTCGACGATTCCGCCAAAACATTGAAGTACTTCCAACTTTCGATTCCCCATGCCCCCTTCGTGGTAAACGAACAGTGCGACTATACGAACTACGGGGACTACCGTTCGGAGGCGAAATGCGTTCTGCTCTATATTGCAAAACTGATCGGCAGATTGAAAAGGGAGGGCGTCTACGAAGCTTCGAAAATTATTCTAGTCGCCGACCACGGCCTTTGGCACATTCGGGGAACCGGCAGGTTCGACAGGGAAATGCAGGAAAAAATGCGGCAGGCGGAGAGGGAGTCGAAGGAAAACCGAATCAGCATGGCCGTCGTTCAACCCTTGATGATGGTGAAGGAGTTCCATGCCGGGAGCAAACCTCTCAAGACCGATTCGACTTTTCTATCGAATGCGGATGTGGCCGCCATGGTCTGCGCTGCCATAGAGGGCTGCCCCGGAGTGATCCGGGATCCGACCAAAACAGGGGAGAAGAATCGCAAGCTAACGGTCAGCAACGCCTTTGTCGACGAGAAGCGGGAATCGCACGGAATCTTCGATATTCCCGATCAATATGAAATCACGGGAAACATCTTCGAATGGAAAAATTGGAAAAAAACAAAATAGCACCCAAACTGCTTCTCCTTTTTGTCGTTCTGCCGACTCCGGCCTATGCCTACCTGGATCCGGGAACGGGCAGCATGCTGGTTTCCCTCTTTATCGGCATCGCCGCCAGTCTCTATTTTACGCTGAAGAACGTATACTACTCTCTCTCTCAGGGGGTACTTTCGGCCTTCGGTTTGAAACTGAAGAGAAGAGGGCGGCTGTCGATCGTTTTCTATTCCGAAGGAGGGCAGTACTGGAAAACCTTCCAGCCCGTCGTGAGCGAACTGATCGGCCGCCGAACCGCCTGCACATACTTCACTCAGGATCGGAACGATCCCGGTCTAACGTTGCATGCGCCATACTACTCCGGCGAATTTATCGGCGTCGGGAACAGGGGGTATGCCAGAATGAACTATTTGGAGGCGGATATTTGCGTCATGACCACTCCCGGTCTGGACGTGCTGCAGATCAAACGCTCCAAGGGAGTTCGGCACTATGTGCATCTGGTACATGCGCCCACCGATATGGCGACGTACAAACTGTTTTCGTTCGACTACTACGATTCGGCTTTCATCAGCGGACCGCATCAACGCAGGTCGCTTCGCCTGTTGGAGGAGCAACGGGGAACGCGTCCCAAGCGAATTTGCGAAGTCGGATGCACCTATTACGACGAGATGGTCAAAGAGCTGAGGAGTTCGGAAGCGAAATCTACCGATTCTTCCTCGACGCCGACGGTCTTGGTTGCGCCGACCTGGGGAAAAAACGGACTCCTGAGGAGATTCGGGGAAAAGATATTGATCCCTCTGGCAAAAGGCGGCTTTCGGGTAATCGTCAGGCCCCATCCGCAAAGCTACCTTTCCGAGCGGGACATGCTAAAAACCTTGGAAAAATCCCTTCGAGAGTACGGAAATCTGACGTGGAGCCGGGAACCGGACGGACTGCTCGCTATGTCGCAGGCGGATATCCTGCTGTCCGATCTTTCGGGTATTGTATTCGATTTCGCCTTTCTGTTTTTCAAACCGGTGATAACGCTGCAATTTCCACTGGAAAAACGGGGGGCGGAATCCAACAATCTGCCCTACGACCCCTGGGAGCTGGGAGTCTTGCATACGATCGGCAGGCAGATATCCCAATCCGACATTCCGAAAATCGATACGATCGCAAGCGGCTGCCTGAAGCGGGAAAGCCACGAGAAGACGATACGGGATTTAAGAGATTGCAGCGTATACAATTTTGGAAAGGCTGCCGCTACGGCCGCCGACAGGCTGCTGGAGATAGCCGAATCCATAGAAAGCAGTTCAATCTCCCCGTCGCCTGCAACGCACAGGGAAAAGGCGGCGGAGAAAGACATCGGCTCCCTTCGATAAAAGAGCCGAACGGACAAATGGGAGAGGTAATATTTGACCTTCCGACCGTCGAGTAGTATAAGGGTGAACACTAGGCCGCAAAACGATCGATAGACGGTATATATTTAGGAGACGACCTAAAGTGAGGATACCATGAAATTCGGAATCGTCGGACTGGGAACAATCGTGCTGATGCTTGCAGGCATGGCAGGCGGTTGCGGGGAAGGCGCAGACCTATTGGAGGGCACATCCACCGAAAAACCGACGGTCGTCTCCAGCAGAGCGACGACGGTTGACGGCAACGTCCCGCTCGACGCTCGGATCGAGGTAACCTTCGACAAAGCCATGAATCGAAACTCGATCACGGCCAACAGCGACAGCAGCTCCTGTATCGGAACCCATACCTTTTTGCTGTCGGACGACGATTTCGAAACATGCGAGCTGATGGCCGGAGATCCGGACGTCAGCAACAACTACAGGACCTTTACCGCTACTCCCAAAGACAATCTGGAAGCGCAGAGCCTCTACACCGTCAAGATCACTGAAAATGCTCTGAGTCACGACGGCATCGCCCTGGACGCCCCATACACCGCCACCTTTACTACGCGCCCCAAAACCAGGGTCGTCAAACTGGAGCCGACCGGCTCCGGCGCGAGCATCCTCTCCGCCTTCAGAGCGACCTTCGAAAGGGAGATCGACCCCGAAACGATAAAGGCGAACACAAAAGAAGGCAGCTGCGATGAAAGTGCGACATTTCTCGTGAGCACCGACCGCAGCTTTTCCAGCGGCTGTATCGCTATGGACGCTTCGGTGGATGCCGATGCGGCAAACAGGGTCTTTACCGCAAGGCAAGCCAACCCGCCGCTAGAGGGCTCGACCGACTACTGGATCAAAATCACCAAAAACGTCAAAGACAAAGAGGGCGTATCGATCGTCGACGCAGAAGCCGCCTTTACCACGCACCCCCTAAACAGGGTCGTCAGACTGGAGCCGTCGGGCTCCGACAAGAGCACCCTCTCCGCCTTCAGTGCGACCTTCGAAAGGGAGATCGACCCCACAACGATAAAGGCGAACACAAACGAAGGCAGCTGCGATAAAGATGCGACATTTCTCGTGAGCACCGACCGCAGCTTTTCCAGCGGCTGTATCGCTATGGACGCTTCGGTGGATGCCGATGCGGCAAACAGGGTCTTTACCGCAAGGCAAGCCAACCCGCCGCTAAAAACCTCGACCGACTACTGGATCAAAATCACCGATAACGGCAAAGACAAAGAGGGCGCACCGATTATCGGCACGATCCCTTCGACCTTCAAGACCTCCGAAAACGACATCTTTCGATCCGTCGTACCGGCGGATCTTTCCCAGGAGGTACCTTTGGATACGAACATAACTATAACATCCAAAGTGCCCTTGAATCCCAATTCGGTGACGGGCAACTATCAGAACACCCGCTGCTGGTATGCACTACAGATATCCCACGACGATTTTAAGACAAACACCTGCGTGAAGATGACCGAAAGGATGGCAGACGCCACAAACGGCAACAAGACCTTTACGCTCGATCCGGCGGAAAATCTACAAATCGGCAAGAACTATAAAATCAGACTAGTTCCGGGAATAAAAGACGCTTCGGGGAATTTGATTGTCGCCGAAACTCTGCCTATCGGCAGCTTCGATACAATGACGTGGCCAACGGTTTCCCTGACGAAACCCGACTCGTACCCCGGCGCCCAGCCCGTTATCGAATTAACCTTCGACAGGCCAATGGATCCCACCACGGTGACCATTAACACGCGCACTACATCTTGCTACAATTCCGTGCAGGTTTACGACAAATTGACCGGAGGAAAAGACAAAGACTACGATTCTTGCATTATAATGTCGACATCCCAAAATAGACCCAACTATCAGGCAGATGTCTATAACGGCAACAAGACATTTCGGTTCTGGCCGAAAAACCAGTTGCAACCCAATAGGAAGTACGAAATACAGCTTTGGAATACCATCAAAGACAGTAGCAAATTCAAAATTGGTCTTAGACAAGATACATATCTTTCGTTCCATACGGACAGACGGGCGAATTTCAAGTCCTGGCTATCTCCCAACCCCACAACGGATCTTCGTTACAGGCCAGCAATCAAAGTTCAGTTCGACAGAGCCATAATAGCCTCTACGGTGACCACCAACCCCTTCAGGTGGGACCATAGCTGCGGCAGCTCCTTTCAGATTGTTGAAGATGAACTTAATACTCCATGGGCTTCCGATATCTGCATCCCAACAGGCGGAGTGCATGTCAGCGAAGACAAAACGACCTTTACCATCGTACCGTATATGGACCTAGATCCAAGCACGGACCACTTAGCCCGAGTTACCTCCGCCATCAAGGATATCAATGGCTTCAAGATAAAAGAGATAGAGCTTAAGTTCTCCACCCAGAGGGTGGCGGCGTTCGGCTGGCGCCTCCCCGACACTTTTGTGACTACGCAGTACGCTGCCGGAGACGACGGCTCCTATTCCCGCTATCCTCCATCCATCTCGAACGATAAGGCAATGAGCATCGTTATCGACAACAATACCGGCCTCATCTGGCAATACAGAGATCAATGGAAACATTCGCCGTATTCCACTGCGAAGAACGTCTGCCAAGCATTAAGAACCACTAACAAGAGCGACTGGCGCCTCCCGACCGCAGGAGAGCTACTCCAAATGTTCAGCTTTGGTGTGCATGAGGCGAAACGTGTCATCCCGGATTCGAAGCCTTCTGCTCCCCTTTGGTCGTCTACTTTGGACTCTACAAAAACCAAAAACGCTTCTGTGCGTCTCAATGCCAATGATCCCGCCTTTCTCAAATTTTGGGATATTGATCGGCTAGAAGGAGATTATTCACGCTACGGACATTACGTATGCGTTCGAAGGAAAACGCCTTCAGGCACCCTGGAAGCCAGCGGCGATACGGTGTACGACAACAGGACGGACCTAACGTGGCAGAAGTCGGACAGCGGCCGGACCATGCCGGGATTAAAGGCCCTGGAATTTTGCAACGACGCCACCACAGACAGGTTCACGGATTGGCGACTGCCCAATCCAATAGAGCTGGAGACCATCATAAAGTACGATGCCACCGGCGACAGTCCGTTTATCGACTCCAAATTCGACGACAGACGCAAGGAGACCTATTGGTCGTCCACTTTTTGGGAATATGAGAAAAAAGCAAAATCGATGGTAGCAGTCTCCTTCGACAAGCCAGAAATTATTGCCCACTATATACAGAATGACGACTACCCCAATAAAGTGAGGAACTTTTATGCCCGCTGCGTTCGAAGCGGGCGGTGAAGGGAAAGCTATGCATGGCGGGAAAGACCGAAAGTGCGAGAGGCCAGGCCGCCAAGGATCTTTTGGTTTGGCTGGAAACTAAAAGCATCGGCTACCGCGACCGGAGCGGTTTCGACCGCGCCGCGGACTATGCGACCTATCGCCACCTGACGAGCAGCGTCGTCCGTCATAGGAGGAAGCTGTTCCATCTTATCGAAACGATCTCTGCCCGTCCCGTCCACAAAGTCGATGCCGAAGCGCTGGTATGTTTGATGTTGGGGCTCTCGCAGTTGGAATCTCCGCAGCGGAGGGACCGATATGCGGTCGTCGACGAGACGGTGGAGTTGCTGGTCCGTTTCAAAAGGGATCGCCTCAAGGGTTTCGTCAATGCCAATCTAAGGGGCTATCTCAGAAATTTCGAACGGTACGAAAAAGCGATCCGTTCCCAACCTTTGGCAGTGCGGACCAGCCATCCCGATTGGATGGTCGACCGCTGGACGTCCCGCTTCGGAGAGGAGACCGCCCGCCGCGTCTGCCGTGCCAACAATGTCCTCCCCACCGTACAAATCGTTCCGAATCCGAAGTATGCGGAAAGAGAAACCGCAAACGAAGTTTGCCCTCTCTCGACGAAATGGGCGCCTTCGCTGCCGCTTTTCGAAAAAAAGG
>CAZLTI010000137.1:0-8579 GCA_964562335.1 uncultured Pseudomonadota bacterium
AAAATCCGCCGAAAATTGCGGATTGTTTCAAAAAAAAATCTTGTCAGGGAGGATGAATTTCCGGTAGAATGACGGTATTCGGTTTTTTATGGAGATTGTCTATTCCTCATCCAGGCCGACTAAAAAAGAAAGCGTCGACCGGTTGTTGATACGACACTGAAAATTATCGACCTATTTGGAGCGGTTCATGGCGGCGAACAGAGATATGCGAATATTGGTGGTAGACGATTTTTCCACTATGAGGCGTATTGTGAAGAATATTTTGAGACAGTTGGGATACAACAACGTTTTGGAAGCCGATGACGGAACAACGGCTTTGGCGAAGCTGAAAACGGAAAAAGTGGACTTCTGCATTACCGATTGGAACATGCCGAAAATGTCCGGCCTCGAACTGCTGAAGGAGATTAGATCGGACGAGCAACTGAAGGGTATTCCGGTTTTGATGGTCACTGCGGAGGCACTTCAGGAAAATATCGTCGCCGCCATCAAAGCAGGCGTAAGCAACTATGTCGTCAAGCCCTTCGATGCGGCGACAATGGCGGAAAAAATAGACAAAATATTCGGTTAGGAAATTTCCCTCCCGGTCGTCCGCTCCAGCCCCTAGAGTTCCAAACTGGCGGTCGACCTCTAAAAGCAGGCCTCCCTAAATTTCGCCAGGTACTTCTCCCGACTCCATAGCTTGCTGAAGCTCTTTTCCACATGCATTTTTTGACACGCCTTCATTCGTTCCGGTTTGGCAAATCGCTCCCTTAAACGGACAAAAATCTCGTCGTACCGATGGAGGGAAGCCAGTGCTTTTAAATGCTCGAATTTCACATCGTCGTTATTGGGATCCAGCCACAGGGCAAAACGGATCGAATTCAGTGCCGCTGGAAGGTTTTTTTGCCGAAGCTCTCCTTTGACTCTTTTCAAGGTTCTCCCGGCAGCGACCCTGTCGCTTTTTTCGCGTATCAATCCTATTTCGGTTAGGCCGTCGGCCCGCCGTTCCCAGAATACCCTGATCCTGTTTTCCTTTTGCGAAGGTAGCACAAACTGGCCCTTTTCCCGGTTTTGCTCCGAAATGAGATTGTCCCTGGGTGCGTTTTGCTGGGGTCTGTCTGGCAGCGAAAAGGCGGTCCGACTCCTTAGACGGGCAATTTTTCCGGTGGCGGTATTAAGCTCTATCCAGTGTTGTTTGTCGGGAAGGGTACGAATCCAGAATTGAACTCTATCCGTCGAAGGCCACAGAAAATCCCCGCACCAAAGCTTTTCGCACAGGTTCGCCGCCAGAAGGGAGTACTGGGCGATGCGGCTTCCGCGGGCATCGTACAGTTCCGGTTGTTGCCAACATGCGGTCTTGCCATCGTTACCGACTGTTTTGCCCTTTTTCAAGGTTGCGGTGGAGACTTTCAGTTTTGCGGCAAGACGGTCCATCTGCCCTCTCCCTTCGGGATTCGTCGTGCCGTTCGGTTCCGTCAAAGTATGAACGTGCGTCGTTACGAATTGGGTGAAATCGGGATTCAGCAGTAGGTTTCCGGCCGCTATTTCAAAATAGTCCTCAAGTCCATAGTTGTAAAATATGTAGCGGTTGGGGAGGCACTCGAATGTTTTGCCGTTTCTGTGCGTAAAGGCGATAAGCAGCTGTTTGTACCTGTAGGAGTGGTAGAGGCCAAAATCCGTATCGGTCGATTTGATCGTTTCCACCGTCAATTTCTGGCTTGCCAGTCCAGAATATTGGGGTATGAAAAGAAGCAGGAAAAAAAGGAGCATGTTTCTCACTCCGCCCTTTTGGCAATCTACGATTCTCATAGGCCGTTCCGTTACGGGTTTCGATAACCGGGGCAAACCAATACGAGCGCGTCTCGGATTTGTTGCCGTATCTCTCCATATCTCGAACAATTTCTACCGAATTTCAAGAGGTTTGTAGTCCTGCCGGCGCTAAGAATGCTTTGGCCGATCGGACGGATGCGGTTTTGACAATTATATTCGTTTAGATTATTTCTTGAAGCTCTTTTTGACTCCGTACCATTTACCGCCGTAACGTAACGGGAACTTCGCGCAGATTTGCCGAAAGCCGGACAACGAACTGTACATAGTCGAAAATTGCGCGGATTGTCATTCCCGCCTTGGCGGGAATGACGGTTCTGGGACTTTTCACCGTATCGTCAAAAAAGAGAGAGCGTAAAATGGAGAGGGTTTCATGGCTCTAAATATGATTGTGACTGTAAAGCAGGTCCCGGATACGCAGCATGTGTCGGAAAATGCGATGAAACCGGATGGAACGGTAAATCGGGGCGCTTTGCCGACTATCACCAACCCGGAGGATCTTAATGCGCTGGAAGAGGCGTTGAAGCTGAAAGAGAGATACGGCGGGCATGTCTCCGTCGTAACCATGGGGCCGCCCAGCGCAGTAAAAACGTTAAAAGAGTGCCTTTCCAGGGGTGCCGACGATGCGATTATCCTGTCGGATCGAATATTTGCGGGTTCCGACACATTGGCAACCTCGTACATTCTGAAATGTGCCGTTGAAAGAATCGGGAACTACGATCTGATTCTGTGCGGTCGTCAAGCTATTGACGGAGATACCGCCCAGGTTGGACCCCAAATGGCGGAAAAGCTGAATATCAATCAAATTACCGGATTGCTGGAAATAAGGTCCGTCGAAGGTCGATCGATTACCGTAAGGCGTGCCATAGAAGAGGGATATGAAATCGTCAGGAGCCGATTGCCGGTTCTGCTTACCGTAGGTGCCGCCGCCAATGAACCTCGCCCTCCAAGTGCAAAGCGAACCATCGCTTTCAAGAATATCGAAAGGAAACTGAGCAGGGAATCCTATGGGAAGATTGTGCGGAAAACAACCGCAATGGAGATGATTCGCCATATTCGGCAATGGAACGCAAAAGTCGTCGGAGCGGACCCAAAGGCATGCGGACTTTCGGGTTCCCCCACAAAGGTAAAGAGAGTACGGAACGTCGTTCTGTCGGTGACCGATGTCAAAAGGATTCCGGCCACCAAGGAGGGAATAAACGGTTTGATTCGGGAGCTGACTTCGGAGCATATCATCGGTTAGGGACGGAAAATGGAAGAGAAAAACGGTGTCATGGTATTTGTCGAGCCAAGGGGTGCGGAAATAGCCGAAGTCAGTTTGGAGCTGATTTGCGAAGGGAAAAAATTGGCGGATCGGTTGGGCGTCGGTCTCTGCGCAGTGGCGTTGGGAAGTGGAATCAAGGAGAAACTTCCGGTTTTGGGAAATTACGGATGCCGAGTCGTCTATTGCATCGACGATCCAAGATTGGCGCACTACACTTCCATTCCGTATGCCAAGGGTGTCGTATCCGTTATCGGCGCCTACCGGCCGCAGATCGTTCTATTCGGTGCTACCGTGATCGGTAGGGACGTGGCGCCCCGCGTGGCTTCCGAGCTGAGATGCGGACTGACGGCGGACTGCACGGAACTGCAAATCGGCAGCTATCGTTCGAAAAACAGGTTGTACGAAAATACGCTTCTGCAAATCAGACCGGCGTTTGGCGGAAACATCGTGGCGACTATCGTTTCGCCGGAAAGCGTGCCTAGCATGGCAACCGTCCGCGAAGGCGTCATGAAGATAACCGAGCCGGATACCTCCGCAGTCGCCAAAATCGTCGACGGAAAATGGGAGGCTGCCGATAGCGATTTTAAAACCGAGGTAATGGAAATCGTTCGGGAAGAGAGGGACGTAAAATTGAGATCGGCTAAAATTGTCGTCGCGGCCGGGATGGGAGCGGCAAATGCGGAATCTTTGAAACTTGTAAGGGAGTTGGCGGAGGTGCTTGGAGGAGAGGTGGGAAGTTCGCGGCCGGTTGTCGATGCCGGATTTCTAAGAAAGGACCATCAAGTCGGCCAGACGGGAACGACCGTGCGCCCGACGCTCTATATCGCCTGCGGTATTTCCGGACAAATTCAACATCGAGCCGGTATGGCGGAATCAAAAAGAATCGTCGCCATCAATTCGGATCCCGACGCACCGATATTCAAAATAGCCAACTACGGTATCGTCGGCGATCTGAACGATGTGATTCCCAAAATGATAAAAGCCTACAAATCGGCCAATGCCTAGGGGGATGCGGTGACAAACTTCTATAGGGACAATTCGGATATACAGTTTCATATGAGAAGTATGGATTTTTCTCGAATTGTCCCCTTGATAGAGGACGACTTTGCCGAAGCGGAAGCCTGCCCATACGCTCCCGACAGCGTTCGGGATGCGGTGGAAAACTACGATAGCGTTCTTGAAATTGTGGGAGAAATAGCGGGAGATTTTATCGCTCCCAGATCTCGGCAGGTGGATGAAATCGGTGCGCTCTACCAGAACGGCAAGGTGACCTATGCTCCCGGCACTTTGGAGGCGTTGGAGAGAATCAACAGGGCGGATTTGGCAGGATTTATTCTGCAAAGAAAATATGGCGGTCTCAATATGCCGCTGACGGTGTTTTCTGCCGCCATCGAGATCGTATCGAGAGCCGATGCCTCTCTGATGCTGATTTTCGGTCTGCAGGGACTTGCCGGAACGCTGGAGAAGTTCGGCAGCGAGGAACAGAAAAACCGCATCCTTCCCAAGTTCGCATCGGGCGCAGTGGTGGGTTCCATGGCTTTGACCGAACCGGACGCCGGGTCCGATCTGCAATCCGTCGCACTCAGAGCAACCCAGGACGAAAACGGCAAATGGCGGCTAAACGGCGTCAAACGCTTTATCACAACCGGATGTGCCGAAGTGTCTCTCGTATTGGCACGATCCGAAGAGGGAAGTTCCGGCGGAAAGGGACTGTCGATGTTCCTCTATGAAAGAGACGACAGCATGAAAATCCGGCGGATCGAACGGAAACTAGGCATCAAAGGATCGCCCACCTGCGAACTGCAGTTCGATAATGCCGAAGCGGAACTTGTCGGCAGGCGGAAATTCGGCCTTGTCAAGTACACCATGTTTCTAATGAACTCCGCTCGGCTAGCGGTCGGAGCCCAGTCGGTAGGAATCGCGGAGGCCGCTTTTAGAGAGGCGGACTCCTACGCCAAAAGTCGCTTTCAGTTTAAAAGGTCCATTCGCGAGATTCCGGCCGTCTATCGGCTGCTGACAAACATGAAGATCGATATCGAAGCGGCCAGAGCACTTCTGTACGAAACTGCCCGACTGGTGGATATGAAGGAGGGTATCGAGAAAAAAATGGAGCGGTATCCGGAGCGGAAGAGCGAACTAAAGGGGGAGCTTGCCAAATATACCAAACTGGCGGCTCTCTTCACGCCGATGCTAAAGGGGTACGCATCGGAAATGGCCAACAGGGTCTGTTACGATGCCATCCAGGTGCATGCCGGCGTTGGGTTTACCAAGGAGTTTAACGTCGAGAGACACTATCGGGATGCCCGTATCACCAGCATCTACGAAGGCACAACGCAATTGCAGCATGTAGCCGCCATGGGAGGGATTGTCGGCGGCGCGCTGTTCGGCAGGTTCGACGAATACGAATCGGGTTTTGACTTTTCTGCGGTTTCGAATCTGCAAAATAAACTGCGGCAAATGAGAAATTGGCTGGAACAGGCTGTGGCATTCGTAAAGAGCAAGGCCGATTCTGTCTACCAGGAGCACCACTCCGAGAGGCTTGTCGATATGGCGGTCGATGTCGTCCTATCCTATTTATTGACTTTAGATGCAATCAAATCCGACCGAAAGAAAAGAGTTGCCCAACTGTTCATCCTCGGCGCGCAACATCGGGTCAAGGCTGCAATGGAGCAAATTGTCTCGGGAGACGACAGCCTGATCAGGCATCACTTGGATGTGCTGGACAGGGAGGAGAATCGGGATTTTTAGGCTTTTCGTTTCGGAGGTTCCCTTATTTGTTGCAGGAGCCGATGGAACCGCTCCGGCAGATGTGGCCGTCGAGCCATACGGCACCCTCGAAATCGGCTCCTATCACAATAGCCCCATCCAGATTGGCGCCCATCAGATTGGCGTGTCTGAAATTGGCATTGACAAGGTGGGTTCCGGAAAGATCGGCATCCTGAAGTTTGGCCAGTTTGAAGTTGGCTTCCTCCAGATAGGCTTTTCTGAAGTTTCCGGCTATTAGGATGGCGCCTTCGAAATCGGCTCCGAGCAGACTGGAGTTTTCAAATGTGGCGGCCGTGCAGACGGCTCCGCTCATATCGGATTCGTTCAGTTCGAGATTCTCCAAATTCGCCACCTGAAGGTCGCACTTCGGGCAGTTCCTGGACTCCTTCAATTTCGAGTAGTGGAATCCGTCGTAGGCAAAAGTCGCTGCGGCTATCTGCATCGTGCAAAGGATGGCGGCGACTTTTAGGATCGAAATTCTCATGGATGTCGATGGGCTTTCCATATTCCCTACGTTCTTTTCCTCCTTTCCTTCACCACCCGGTTGCGGGTTGTCAAGTTCGGTTGTCGAAGTCTCCGAAAAAACATCCTCTATTTTTTGCAAAAACGGCGGACAACCCTGCCCGATCCGGCAAAAAGTAACGGCGAAACGACCTTTGCGTTTGATCCTTTCCGGGATAGCGGATAGAGTGAACGCCAGCGACGCACCGCTTCGGAAATTCCGCCACCGCTGTTTGAAACAGATATAGTGGGGCAGCCATCGGATCGGGTTAGGCATTCGAGACCGAACTGTAACCAATAGACGGATCATGGAAGAGAATCGCTTCTCGAAGCGGGTATATTTCCTCTTTGGCAATCAACCGTTTGAAATCGAAGAGGAGGTGACGAAGATTGTGAATCGTCTGTTGAGCGAAGAGGAACGAACCCTTTCACTGTTTTCCTACCGAACGGGCGATTTTTTCAGTCAGGACAAACGCGGATCGTCGAAATTGGCGAACGATTTCCGGCTCACCTGCGAAACCGTCTCCTATTTTTCCTGCAACCGTGTGATCGTTTTGCGCGACATTCAGACCATTCCTTCAAAAAAACCGCCGACAGCCAGTCTTGAAAAGACTTTGCAGGAGGTAAGCCTTGTAAAGACCTCCCCCAATGCCGATGCCGACTGGTTTGATGCGGACTCTTTGGCGCAACGGCTGGAAACGCATCATCATATGACGGGTATGCATATCGTTCGCGAAATCGAATGCTATGCGAACGGCACCTACTTTCTGGATCTGGTGCCGGAATACCGGAATCGGCTGGTATATCGAAAAAAGGGGAAGGGGCAGCAGGCCGTTGAAATTGCCGAGTTTTTGCGGTCGAAAACAAAAAAAAATCTCCTGTTCGAACGTCCTCTTGGCGAGACTCCCGTCCGGTTTGCCAACAACGCGGAAATCGTCGCCTTGATAAAACGGTGCATCGCTTCGCCACCCAAACGGACCTTTTTTATCGTTACGGCCAATATCAAAAACATCAAGGAGGTGAATCGGGAACTCGTCAAACTGTTGACGGACAAAGCGAAGACGATAAAAAAAACGATCTCCTACGACGATTTCAGACCCGTTTCCTGGATCGTAACGCAGGCGAGAAACAGGAATTTGACGATCGATGCGCCAACCGCCGACCTCTTGATAGAAATAGCGGGCACCGATTTTTCCATCTTGAATATGGAGTTGGACAAGCTATCCATCTTGTTTCCTGCCGGCAGCGAGATAACTCCGAAACTGCTTATGGAAAATGCGGGACATTCAAAACGATTCACCATCTTTAGGGCTGCGGAGTTTCTGCTGAAGAGGGATCTACGTAACGCATTGCAGTGCATCGAACAGATTGTAGGAGAAAACGCTGCGGACGCCATCGGACTTTACGCCTTGATCGTATCGCAATTTCGGAGGGTTCTGAAGATCGCGTGGCTGATGGAGGCCGGATACGGGGATAGGCCGATAATCGACAGGTTGAAATTGAATCCGTGGGTCGCACGGCAGTCGATCAAACATATTCGTAACTTTACGGTACGGGAATTGGAAAACATCGTCGTCCATCTGGCGAAGCTGGATCTCCAGGTAAAATACGCGGCGAAAGATGTGCTGATTGTTCTCGAAAACATCTGCTTTCAGATCTGCCGGGGGGACCTTACTGCCAAAACCTATTTGGATCGAAGTTGGTGTCCCTAAAGACAATCGCAAGACACATGCCGGTATTCTCCCGACCGATCTCCGTCTACCAACGCCGTCTGTCCAGTCCCATCGCCTTTCTGGCGGTTTTCCTTTCGCCTTGCCTGCTCTACTACGCGGATCTATCGAGCTGGTTTCCGCTACAGCTCGGTTTGCAGTTGGCCATTGGTCTCGGTGGACTTTGTCGCAAAACCTGGCGCTTTACCGCCTTTGCCTGTACCGCTCTTTTGGTTTTTCACAACTACTCCTGGTTTTTGCCGAAAGCGAACGGAGCCGAAAGCTGTTTCGAAAACGCAAACCTGGCGACGGGAACGATTCAGTCGAATTCCTCGGATCGAAAGTCGACCTGGACCCTGATCCGCGTGGTCCTGTCCTGTAAAACGGATAGTATGAAAATTCCCGTTCTTACCGTTGCCGCCCATGGAAAAAGAATGAAAAGAGCCTATTTTCGAGAGGGCGACACGATCGAATTCAGTCGGTTTGAACTTCGGAAGAGAGGAATTTGGCAGATGGAACTCATTCCCTCCAAA
>CAZLTI010000138.1:0-8563 GCA_964562335.1 uncultured Pseudomonadota bacterium
TGGCTAAAGACTCAACCGAGAACGCTTTTGATTCTGCCTGTGATCCCTTCGATGGTTCCTTCCGCCATGACGCTTTTCAGCACGCCGGCCTTCCGGTAGTATTCGATCAGCGGAGCCGTTTGCGCTTCGTAGTTGCCGAGACGATTTCTGATTTTGTCCTCGTGGTCGTCGCTCCGGTGGATCAACTTCCCGCCGCAATCGTCGCAAACGTTCTCCGTTCGAGGAGCTTTGAACTGCAGATGGAATTCGCTTCCGCACTCCGAACAGACGCGACGCCCGGTAAGCCGTTCCACGACTTTGTCCGTATCGATTTCCAAAAAGAGGACACAATCCAACTTCCTCCCGGAATCGACGAACATGCCGGTCAAAGCTTCCGCCTGGGCCAAGGTTCTGGGAAAGCCGTCCAGAATGAATCCCTTGACGCAATCGGCCTCGGCCGTTCTCTCCCCGATGATGCCGACAATGATCTCGTCCGGAACCAGATTGCCGGAATCCATAAACTCCTTTGCCTTTTTCCCCACTTCCGTGCCCGCTTTTACGGCCGACCGTAGGATGTCGCCGGTCGACAGCTGCGGAATTCGCAGATCCTTCGCGATCCGTTTCGACTGGGTCCCTTTTCCGGACCCGGGTGCGCCTAAAAAGATGATTCTCATGCCGCCCTCTGTTTGATTGCAGTTGTATCGAACGATTCGGTTAAAACTGTCTTCTACGCTTTTTGCTTTTTTTGGTAAATCCGTCGTAGTTTCGGTTGAGCAGAAAGGTCTCCATTTGCGATACCGTATCCATCGCAACGCCCACGGTAATCAGGACTGCGGTTCCCCCGAAGTAGAAGGGAACGTTGAACCAGTAGTACAGCAGGCTTGGAAGCACACAGATCGAAGAGAGGTAGATCGCTCCGCCGAACGTCAGCCTCGTCAGTACCAGATTGAGGTACTCGGCCGTCCTTTTGCCCGGTCGAATTCCCGGGATGAAACCGCCATGGCGCTTGAGCTCCTCCGCTATCTTCAGCGGATTGTACTGTATGGCCGTGTAAAAGAAGCAGAAGAAGAAGATAAGAACGACGAAGATAAAGTTGTAGAGCAGTCTGCCGGGCGTCAGGTTGTTTCCCAACGCCTGCACCCATTCGCTGCTGGAAAAGCTGGTAATGGTTGCCGGAAATGCCAGAATCGAAGAGGCGAAAATCGGTGGAATGACACCGGAGGCATTGATTTTTAGCGGCAAATGGGAAAACTGCCCGCCGAATGTTCTTCTGCCTTGCTGCCTTCTTGCATATTGGACCGGCAGCTTTCGGTTGGCCGTCTCGAAAAAGATCACCACTCCAACGACGAGAACGATGATGGCGACTACCAGAAGAATGACAAACAGGGTGATGTCTCCCGTGGTGAACAGAGCGTAGGACTGCACGATAGCGGCGGGAATTCCGACGACGATTCCGGCAAAGATAATCAGAGAGATTCCGTTTCCGATTCCCCGTTCGCTGATTTGCTCCCCGACCCACATGATAAAAGCGGTGCCTGCCGTGAGGGTCGTTACCGTCGTGAAGCGAAACGTCCAGGAATTGATTCCGGCGAGCACGACCTTGTTGCCGCCCAGTCCCATATTTTCCAAACCGACGGAAATTCCGAACCCCTGCACCAGGCTGAGCGCAATCGTGCCGTAGCGAGTGTACTGCGTTATTTTTCGCCTGCCTGCCTCGCCCTCCTTTGAAATTCTCTCCAGAACCGGAAAAACTGCCGTGAGCAGCTGCATGACGATCGATGCGGTAATGTAGGGCATGATGCCCAGAGCAAAGATCGTCATGTTTCTTAGGGCGCCTCCGGAAAACATGTCCAGGTGGCCCAGCAGACCCTGGCTGTTGGCGGCGAAGAATTCGGCCAGTGCCTTGCTGTCGATCCCCGGGATCGGAATATGGGCGCCGATGCGGAAGACCACGAGCATGGCCAGGGTAAAGATAATCCGCTTTCTCAGCTCCTCTATTCTAAAGGTATTCTTGATGACTTCAATCATGAATCCGTCACTTGCCGATTACGGTCGCCTTTCCCCCGGCCTCCTCGATCTTTCTTGCCGCAGACGAAGAGAACTTGTTGGCTTCGATGGTTATCGGTCCGGTAAGGTTCCCGTCTCCCAGTATCTTAACGGGAAACTTGTCGTTTTTAATCAAGCCGCTCTCTATGAGTTTTTCCGTGTCGATGACGCCGCTTTTGTCGATCCTTTTGCTGCTTTCGATATCTCCCAGATTTACGATCGCGAAGTGCTTTTTGAAAATATTGGTAAAGCCGCGTTTGGGCAGACGTCTGTGAATCGGCATTTGACCGCCTTCAAAACCGATTCTGCTTTTTGCTCCGGAGCGCGATTTCTGCCCCTTGTGGCCGCGGCCGCAGGTTTTCCCCAAGGTCGATCCCGGACCCCGACCGACTCTTTTTCTGCGTTTTTTCGAACCGGGAGCATTTTCTAGGATATGCAACATGCCGTTTCCCGATGGAGATTGTCGGATGGCGGTTGCCGTTCCGCCGCGAAAGAGATGCGTTTCATACCTCTTCGAAAGATACCAGATGGGAGATCTTTCTGATCATGCCCCTCACCGCCGGAGTATCTTCGAGAATCCTGGTTTGATGCATGCGTCTTAGACCCAGCCCCTTCAGCGTCTCTCTCTGTTTTCGCGGACGGCCGATACCGCTTCTGATCTGCTTCACTCGCACTTGTCCAGCCATTGTCAGAATTCCATTAGACAGATTTCCTCTACCTTTTTGTTTCGTCTCTCGGCAATTTCGGCGAAGCTTTTCAACTGACCAAGGCCGTTCATCGCGGCGCGCACCAGGTTGTGAACGTTGTTCGAGCCCAGTGCCTTGGCGTTGATATCTTGGATGCCGACCGCTTCCGCCACTGCCCGGACGGCTCCCGCCGAAATAATGCCGCTGCCCGCCGGGGAGGGTTTCATCAGAACTCTTCCCGCACCGTGTTTTCCAATCACCTGATGGGGGATCGTGTTTTTGTAGAGTTCGAACGTTCTCATCCTTTTTTTGGCCGTTTCGGTTCCCTTGCGGACCGCTTCGGTGACTTCGTTCGCCTTTCCGAGACCGAAGCCCGCCTTTCCCTTGCCGTCGCCGACCACGACGAGCGCACTGAAGCTGAAGCGCCGTCCGCCCTTTACGACCTTGGATACCCGGTTCACCCTAACGACTTTTTCAATCAGATCGCTTTTCTCTTTTTCCGCCAAAGTCCACCTCGAAATGTTGGAGTTGCGTTTTGAGTTAAAACTTTATGCCGGTTTCGCGAATCGCATCGGCCAGACATTTAATTCTACCGTGATAGAGGAATCCGTTCCGGTCGAAAACGATTTTGGTCAATCCCTTCTCCTTCAGTCTCTCTCCGAAAAGTTTTCCCGCGACGCTTGCCGCAGCCTTGTTGCCGGTATATCCCTCGATGCTCTCCCTCACGTCTTTGTCCAGAGAGGAGACGCTTGCCAGCGTTTTTCCGACCGTATCGTCGATCGCTTGGGCATAGATGTGCTTCGCGCTTCTGAAAACGGAAACCCGGGGGCGCTCGGCAGTCCCGGACAGCCTCTTTCTGATATGCCTTTTTTTTCTTTTCCGTACGAGAATTCTTTTTTTTGCAGCTTCCATGATCTTTGACGTTACCGCATCTATGTTGAGCTCTTGGCCGTCTTGCCGACTTTCCTTCTGACAACTTCGCCCGCGAACAGAATGCCCTTGCCCTTGTAGGGCTCCGGGGGGCGGTGGCGCCTGATCTCCGCCGCCACCTGGCCCAGGAGCTGTTTGTCGCAACTGGTGAAAATCATTTTCGTATTGGATTCGAGCTGGCACTCCACTTTTGGGGGCAGCTCGTATTCGACGGGATGGGAAAATCCCAACGACATCGTTAGTTTCCGACCCTGAAGCTGCGCACGGTAGCCTACGCCGTTCAGCTCCAGCGTTTTGGAGAATCCGACCGTAACCCCCTGCACCATGTTGTTTATCAGCGATCGTGTCGTGCCGCTCACCCGTCTGCCGCTTTCGGTCTTGAAATCGGCAATCACTTTGATTTCCGCATCGCCGATTTGCAGCTCCACAATGTCGGAAGTTTCGAAGCTCACCTCTCCCTTCGGTCCCTTGACGGTAACCACCCTGTCGCTGTAGTCGACCTTCACCTGACTATCGACGGGAACCGGAAGCTTTCCAATTCTGGACATACTGCAGTCTCCTCGATCTGTTGCTTTCTAGTAGACGGAACAGACGACCTCGCCTCCTAGGCGTCTTGCCCGGCACTGGGCATCCGAGAGAACGCCCCGGGAGGTCGACACTACGTAGATGCCCTGTCCCCCCAACAGCGGTTTCAACTCGTCCGCACCTTTGAAGATCCTCAGTCCCGGCTTGCTGACGCGTTGAATCTTCCGTATGACCGACTCCCGCTTGGAATCGTACTTCAGAGAGATTTCCAACTCCTTTCCAATTCGAGCGGGTCTAGCTTCGTAGCTGTTGATAAAACCCTCGGCCAGAAGAACGCGAACGATCCTTTCCTTCATTTTGGAGGAGGGCATAACTACGGAAGCGTGTTCCCGCAGGATGGCGTTGCGAATTCTGGTTAGCATGTCCGCGATCGGATCCGACATCGACATGAGTTGCCTCCGAAACGTCAACTATTGAGTTTTGCGATTCAATACCGAAAAAATCTACCAGCTTGACTTGATGACGCCCGGCAGCTGGCCGAATCCCGCACGGGTTCTGAAGCAGATGCGACAGATGCCGAATTTGCGGATGTACCCTCTGGACCTTCCGCAGATGGCGCATCGGTTTATTTCCTGAACTTTGAACTTCGACGGTCTTTTTGCTTTCACGATCCAAGACTTTTTAGCCATACGACTTCCCTATTGCTTTCTGAAAGGAAAACCCAGATGACGCATCAGTTTCCTGGCGTCGTCGTCCGTCTTCGCCGTTGTCACGATGGTGATGTTCATACCCCTTATCTTGTCGATCTTGTCGTAGTCGACTTCGGGAAAGACGATCTGCTCCTGAATGCCCAAAGAGTAGTTGCCCGCACCGTCGAACGCCTTTGCGGATATGCCCTTGAAATCCCGCACCCTCGGCAGGGCGATGTTGATCAGCCTTTCCAGAAAGTCGTACATTTTCTCTCTTCTCAACGTCACCTTCACCCCGATCGGATGGCCCTGGCGCAGTTTGAAGTTCGCGATCGACTTTTTCGCTTTGCGGATGACCGGCTTCTGGCCGGTAATGGCCGTCATGTACTCCTGAATGACGTCCAGGCATTTCACGTTTTGAACGGCCTCTCCCGCACCGACATTTACCGTCACCTTGGATATTTTCGGTATCTGGTGAACGTTTTTATGGGCGCCGTCCGCTTTGAAGACGTCGACTACCGTCGTCAGGTACCTCTTTCGCAACTCAGACACTGCATCACCTCCGTTAATCGGCGGGAGTTCCCGACTTGACGAAAATGCGGGTTTTCGTATTGTCGTCGTTCACTCTGATCCTGATCCGTTCCCCCCTCTTGCTCTCTTCGCAGTAGAGCAGGACGTTCGAATAGTGGATGGGAGCCTCGAACTTCTCGATGCGGCCCTCTTTGCTCTGCTGATTCGGTTTGACGTGCTTCGTCACAATGTTCGCGCCTTCGACGATCACGCGTTCCCGATAGCGGTCGATACTCAATATTTTGCCGACCGTTCCTTTGTCCTTGCCGGTGATCACCTGCACCCTATCGCCGACTTTCAACGCCAGCTTTTTCTTTTTGGGAGCAGTATCTCTTTTTTTTCCTTTTTTTCTTCCCATGGTTTATTTTCAGAGAACTTCCGGGGCCAACGAGACGATTTTCATAAAGTTTTTCGCTCTCAATTCCCGCCCGACCGGTCCGAAGATCCTGGTTCCGACCGGCTCGTTCTTGGCGGCCAAGAGCACCGCCGCATTCGAATCGAAACGTATGACCGTGCCGTCGGCACGCTGCGTGGCATATGCGGTTCTGACTATGACGGCTTTGACGATCTCTCCGGATTTCACCTTTCCGTTGGGAGCCGCCTGTTTGACGGAAGCGACGATGATATCGCCAATCCTGGCATAGCGCCGGCGCGATCCCCCCAGTACCTTGATGCACATGATCTCCTTGGCCCCGGAGTTGTCGGCCACCTCCATTCGAGACTGTGTCTGGATCATTACTACCTCTCCGATTTTGTCTTCAAAACGGTTCCCGATCCGTCAAATCGCCTTGCGGACTACCTCCAGCAGTCTCCAGCGTTTGTGCTTGCTGAGCGGTCTGCATTCGACCATTCTTACGGAATCCCCGACGCGGCAGACATTCCTTTCGTCGTGGATTTGGTACCTCTTGCTTCTCTTTAGAGTTCTTTTGTACAGGGGGTGCTGAACGGTTCTTTCCACCAGAACTACCGCCGACTTTTGCATTTTGTCGCTGACGACTACCCCCTGCAGAATCTTCCGCTGCTTTCTTGCGGTCTTTTGTGTCATGCGTTCCCCTGTCTTCCTCTATGAAACGGACGCCGATTCGGCATCGCTCTTTTTCAGCTCGTTGAGAACGGTCTTCGCTCTGGCGATGTCCCTTCTCGTTTTTTTTATGACCGAGGTGTCCTCCAGCTGTCCGATGGTGTTGTTGCAGCGCAGTCGAAAGAGATTTTCCCGCAAACTCACAATTTTCGCCCGCAGCTCCTCGGCGGAAAGCTGGCGAAATTCGCTGGCTTTCATGTCTGATCCTCCCGAGTAATGATAGCCGTTTTGATCGGCAGTTTGTACTGCGCCAATTTGAAGGCCCGCCTGCCCACTTCGGGCGTGACGCCTTCGATTTCGAAGATGATCCTTCCCGGCTTGACGGGACATACCCAGTGATCCACCGAACCCTTTCCCTTCCCCATCCTGGTTTCGGCCGGCTTTTTCGTGATCGGTTTGTCGGGGAAGACCCTGATCCAGATCTTTCCGCCTCTTTTGACGTATCTGGTCATGGCGCGGCGGCTTGCCTCGATTTGGCGGGAGGTCAGATAGCCTCTGTCTATCGCCTGGATAGCCATAAAGCCAAAATCGATTTGCGTTCCGCCTTTCGCCTCGCCCTTCAGTCTTCCTTTTTGTCGTTTGCGGTATTTCGTGCGCGCGGGCATTAACATCGGTTACTTCTCCCTGCTAAACTTGCGCCTTCTCCTTCTCTGCGAAGATTGCGGCTTGTTCGCGTTGTATACCCAAACCTTTACCCCCAGGATGCCATATACCGTCTTGGCGGTGGTCATGGCGTAATTGATGTCGGCCTTCAAAGTGTGCAGGGGCACGCGCCCCTCCATGATCCATTCGGTTCTGGCCATTTCCGCCCCGTTCAGGCGGCCGCTAATCATGATTTTGCATCCGGTCACGTTGAATCGCATTACGTTTTGCATGGACTTTTTCATCACCCGTCTGAACGCTACCCGTCTTTCGAGCTGCATGGCGATATTGTCCGAAATCAGCTGAGCATTCAATTCCGGACGCCGCACCTCCCGTATGTTTACCGTCAGATCCTCGTTCTTCACGATTTTGACGATCTGCTTTCGAACCTTTTCCGCCTCCTCGCCCTTGCGGCCGATGATGATCCCCGGACGGGAGGAGTTGATAAATATCTTCAGCGTTTTTGCCGCTCTCTCGATGTTGACCGAAGCGATGCCGGCATGTTTGAGGCTTTTATGGATGTGCTCCTTGATCCGTATATCCTCCTGCAGAATCGAAGAGTAGTTCTTCTCGGCATACCAGTTCGATTCCCAGGTCTTGGTAATTCCCAGCCTCAGTCCGATTGGATTCACTTTTTGTCCCAAACTCTTCCTCCTTCTCTGCGGGTGGAGCCACTCCCGTGGCGGTCGAAACCGTTAGCCGACGGAAAGTTGTATGTGGCAGGAGCGCTTCAGAATTCGCGCCGCTCTGCCCATTGCCCTCGGTCGGATGCGCTTGAGAGTTCTGGCGCCGTCGACTCTGGCTTCGACGATGTTCAGTGCGTCCGGATCGACGCTTCCGTCCTTTTCGACGGCATTGGCAACGGCCGACTTCAGCACGGCGGAAATGATCGGATTCGAACTTCGCCGCGTGTTTTCCAGTATCGCCAGTGCGTTCGTTACCTTCAGTCCGCGAATTTGGTCGATTACGAGTCTCGCTTTTCTGGGTGTCACCCTGGCGTTGCGTTTCGAAGCCTTGGCAAGAGCCGTCCTTTTTTGAGCTCTCTTTTTTGCTCTCATCACTTTTTCCTACTGCGTTTGTCGGACTTGGAAACGTGACCCCGATAGGTGCGCGTGGGCGAAAACTCGCCGAACTTGTGTCCTACCATGTTTTCTGTGATGAAAATCGGTATGAACTTGTTTCCGTTGTGGACCGCGACGTTCAATCCGACGAATTCCGGCAGGATGACGGATCTTCGAGACCAGGTTTTAATCACCCGACGATCCCCCTTCGCCTTCGCCCCAAGGCACTTCTTTTCAAGGTGCGCATCGACGAAAGGGCCCTTTTTTAACGATCTAGGCACAGGCTCTCCTATTCGATAGCTGTTCGTATCAGGCAAATCATTTCTTTCGCCGAGACAGAATCAGGCGGTCGGT
>CAZLTI010000139.1:0-8518 GCA_964562335.1 uncultured Pseudomonadota bacterium
CTGTGGCTCTACAACAAGCTCTTCCTTGCCCGCTTTCACCGCAAAAAGGGGGGGCATACCATCAAAATGGTTTCCAGCCACCATATTGCTCCCAGACAGAGGATCGCCGTTTTGAGCATCGACGATGTCCGGTACGCATGTGGAATCTCTCCCGGCAGCATAAACGTTATCGCCAGAATAACCGGCGGATCGTTCGAGGACTATCTTGATTCGGCGGAGATCCCTTCGGATAACGGGGTGGATTTTGCGCGTTTGAGGCAGGAGTACGCCGACTATCGCTCGGCCAAAAAGCGGGCGACCGGGGGGCCGACTGCCCAAAAGGTTCGAAAGTCCTTTTCCGCCGAATTTGTGAGGCGCATCAAAAACCTGCGATCCATCGATTAGCAATATCCCGTCGCCCGGATAAGATGTCCGATTCGAAGAGCTATCAAATTGAAATCCATGGCCTTAGCCTGTACGGATATCACGGCGTGTACCCGGAAGAGAACAAGCTGGGTCAGACGTTCCGGATGGATCTCACCGTGACGGTCGACCGGGCCGAACGAAAAATGGACGACGATGCGGAGAGCGTCGTCTCCTATGCGGAAATTGTGGAGCGCGTGTGCGACACCTTCTCCGCAAAGTCCTACAAACTGCTGGAAACTCTTGCCGATGCGATACTTAGGGATCTCGCTGCCTTCGGACGGATTCGCCACGCCAGAATCCGCATCAAAAAGCCCCATGCTCCGATTCCCTACCCGCTCTCCCATGTCGGTATCGTTGTCGAAAAGAGCTACCGGTAAAGGTACCGCCCGTCGATCCAGGCGGGACGACGAAGGCCGGCGGAGGGGTCCGACATGACGCAAATTCCCCGCAAATCCGCTTTGGTGCTGCTCAACGGGCGCCCACCTTCGAAAGAGCTTCTCTTCCGCTTTTGGCACCGGGTCGATTGTAGAGTCTGCGCGGATGGAGCGGCGAAGACGCTGCTCGAATACGATCTGGCGCCGGATATCGTGCTGGGGGATATGGATTCCATCGACCCCTCCGCAATTCGAGCTTTTCCCGGCAGCCGAATTCTGAAAAATCCCGATCAAAACAGGACGGATGGAGAAAAGGCGCTGCTATTCTGCCTGGAAAGCGGTCTGGAGAGTGTCTACGTGCTGGGAGCCCTGGGCGGACGCACCGACCATTGCCTGTACAACATCGGACTGCTGCGAAAGGAGCGGTTTGCGGCCTTGCGCCTGCGCTTGCTTTCGGATAGCGAAGAGATCCTGCTGGTCCGGCGGCATATCGAGCTGCACGAAAAAATCGGCACCGGCATATCGTTGATGCCCGTTTTCGGGCCGGTGCAGGGCGTGTCTACGAGAGGTCTGCTCTATCCGCTTGCCGACGATCTCCTGGAACTCGGAGGTTTGTCCAGCATATCCAATCGCTTTTCGCAGCCTTCTGCGGTTATCGATTTCCCTGCGGGAGAGCTTCTGGTGCTGATCGACCGATCCGAAAGGCGGGACTGGCGCGGTACGCCGATAGGAAGTCGGCGCGGCACTAGAGGAGATGAACGCCTATCGACTTCCCGATCGTCTCCCCGTCCTGCATTTTGTAGCGATCGGAACTCACCATCCTGACCCCCAGTTTCGACAGCTCCTCCAGGCTCTCTTTCGTCGATTCCGTGGCCACTATGGCAACGACCGGAACCGAAGCGAAATTCGGCAGCTCCTGCCGTATCATGCGAATCAGAACGCCGACGGCCTCCGCTTCATATTCGACGATCAGCAGGTCCGCCTCGAAGTGTTTGATCTGGTGTATGATCCGGTTGAAAAAGGTCGACAGAATGGCGGCGTTTTGACTGGCAAGATCCCGCGCGATCCTTTTTTTTCTTTCCCGGACATCTTCCGATGCTCTCGCGAATTGTCTCCTCTCCTCTTTCGTATGTTCGAGTTTCAGCTTTATATCCGTCCAGGCAAGACGAATCTCTATCTCCTTTCCGTAGCTCTTTTTGAACAGTCGCTTCACGGCGCCTCCTATCTCGCCGCCGACCTTTTTTTCTCTGGCGGCGATCGACACTTTTCGGATGCCCGCCGCCCCGATTTTTTCAAATTGGCCCTGTTGAAAACGGTCCCGTATCGCTTCGAGAATCGGACCTCTATATTTGCGGTAGGCACTTTCGGCAGCCAGGTAGAGACGGAGGAGAGAGAGTTCGGTCTCTCTTTTTTCGAGTTTCGCCAGTTGTCCGTTCAACCGCATCTCCTCTTCCGACGGAGATCGGTCGGAATCCTGGCTAATATAGTGGCGATACATTCCGATATTTCTGGAAAGGATAATCCTGCTTGTGGCGCTACAAACGACAATGCCGCTGTCAAGAAAGGGCTCGTAAACATCCGTGTCGACTTTGGCAATCCGTTTCAGTCCGTCCATTTTTTTCGTTATGTCGACAAACAGCTTCCTTTTTTTGATCCCCCTAAGCTGTCTGTCAATTTGACATCCCTGCACCATGCCGTCGTAAAAAATCAGTGCGCTGTCTTCGTCGAACTCTATGGATTCGTTCTTTTTTTCGTCCCAAACCACCGCCCGTTCGAGCAGACTGGAAAGAATGTCGAGTTTTCGCAGCACGACGAAGTTTTGATACCGTTCCCGATCGGCGAACGCTTTGTTGCTTCGAAGGAGTCTCCTCCTATCTTCGAGGTTCTGAATTTTTCTGCGCAGCATCGACTGTTCATAGTCGATATCCTCCGTCCCTTTGAGTTTCTCCGGATCGACGGCGTGCTCGGCCACGTATCGGTCGAGTTCCTTTACGTTCCATTCCAGACCGATCCTCTCCGGAAAGAGAAGGGAATAGCCCTTTTCGTCGCTCTTCCCGGCCTCCTCTTTTTCTTCCCGCAGATGCAGCGGGAACGCATCCCCTGCGATTTGGCCCCGATCGGACAGGATGTTGCGAAATCCGTCCCTGTGCAGCAGGGAGGCGAAAACTTGTCTGACGGACCGATGGGGAGAGTGGATCCGAACGGGCGTATTGCGTTTTATCGCATCCGGGTCGGATCGCAACAACGCGAGATATGCGGAGTTTCGGCGGGAGTGGAGCAATCGGCGGAACTTCCTGCAGAAGGAATCGAACAGAATTCGGTCGGACAACATCTCCTCACGGTCGATCAACCGCTCGACCGGCACGCCGTGAAGACGGAACTGCACAATGTCGGACAGGCGGACGCCACTGACGAACAGGGCCTGATCCTCCCGAAGATAAACGGTCGGTTCGGGAGCGCCGGGAGGTTTGGCGGCATCCAGGTAGTCGCTCTGCAGCTTGAAAAAGGCGTCGGCCTCGAACCGGCTGCTTTTCCACGTTACGGCGGATATCTCTTTTCTGCCGATCAGTTTGCGGGCGAAATCCTCCTCGACAGCTTTCCGGAAGAGAAATTCGGGCGTCGGTTCGATCGGATGAAACGGGGTGTTGAAATTCGGATCCGTGGCAAAATGGTCCGCACTCAATCGGTCGACCACTCCCAAATCCGAAATGACCGCTCTTGTGACAAACTCCCCCTTTAAATACTCGGCGAAGGTTTCCGCAGCATTGGAAACGGCCGCAAACAAAAGAGGAGGGGGAGAGAGCGCTCCCTTCCCGTAGCGGATGCTTTCCAGCAGACGGTCGTTTTGCAGCAGATCCCGCACACTGTCGCCGAACAGGATAACGTCCGGTTTGAATTCGGCTATCTTCGCGGCACACCTTTTTTCATAATAGAAAAAAGGCCCTCCGATACTTTTCGGCTCCAGGGTCAAGTTCGTTTCCGCAACGAACTCGGACAGCTTGCGGACAAAGCGAACCCAGAAACTGCGCCGCAGACCGATGCCCAGTAGGGTAACCCGGTTTTTCACTCTTGTGCCAGTTGGGGGGATTGAATGGAGCTTCGCAGGTCGCCGTACAGATACTGCAGGATGCCCGTCGCCACAATGGCTGCCGTATCGGCCCGCAGGGTCCTGCGTCCGACCGATACTTTGATCCTCCTCTCGCAGTCGATCTCCTCTCCCTGCCAACCCCCTTCGGGGCCGATCACGATGCCGCACCCTTTCGGCGCCTTCAGCTCGATTTCGCCTAACGGAGGACCCGACCGATCCAGCAGCAGGAGAGGGAAGTCGGACAAATCCGCCTGCCCCATTTTCTTGGCAAAATCGACCGACCGACCCAAATAGTCTATCGGCGGAGGTTTCGCTCTATCCGACTGTTTGCAGGCTTCCTGGGCGATCCTTTTCCAGCGGGAGAGTCTTTTGCTCAAATCGCTTCCCTTTTTGGGCGTTTGCGAATATCCGCTGCGGAACAGGAATATGCTCGACACTCCCAGTTCGGTCGTTTTTTGTATGATGTTGTCGAGTGCCTTCTCTTTGGTCAGCGCCTGAAACAGACTGATTTCGAAATGCGATTCGGGAATCGGAGGAAGCTCGTTTTCGGCAAGCAGTTCGATGCCGTGCTTGGCGATTCCGACCACCCGAGCGCCGTACCGTCTGTACGCGCTGTCCTGCACATGGATCAGCTCGTTCCTTTTTGTCCTTCTCGACCTGACGATGTGGTCGGCCTCCTCTCCGCGCATCACAAACGGACGGTCGGGAACGATCACTCCGCGATGAAGGAAATAGACCATGGAACGCCTGCCGGAAGAGCCGGGGAACCTTTTCTTCAGCGCCTTGCGGAAGTTCCCAAGCGATTGCGTCAACTCTTTGTCGACGTCGAATTTCAGTCCACCTTTCGCATATTCGCAGTCGACTTTCAAGCGGATTCCGAAACGGCCGCAGGCCGCTCGCCTTCCGTCGTGCCGGGAATTGGGGCGCAAAACGGAAAAAGAGCCGGAGGGAACAAAACGAAGGGCAGGATAATTGCTTTGCTCCCGTTAGCGGACGGAGAACGACGCCGCAACTTCACAGGATATCTCCCATGCGAAAGAAAAAGCCGCCTCTTCCCATTCCCCGGTGGATCGTGATCCTCGGTCTGGTTGCTATTTTTCCTCTCTCTCTCTTCGCAGCCGCAACGAACACCCTGAAAGGCATACGGCACATACCCCAGGACCAGTATCGGACGCTGCTGGAGTTCGAAAGCGAAAAAACGCCCGACTACGAGATCTACGAGAATATCAAATCGAACATTATCATCGTCAAGTTTCGATCCACCGCTTTGGGGTCGTCGCTACCCGGAAACCTGCGGTTGGACGATCCTCTGATACGGGGATTCGGCATCCAGACCATCGACGATGCGGAGCACTGGGTGAAGATCAAGACCAACTTTCAGGATCTGCTGTTTCGGGTCGTCCGAGACCCCAAAGCTCCGAATATCGTCGGACTGCAACTCTATCGGCTGAATTTGACGGACGTGGAAAAAAAGGGACCGGAGATCTCCAACATTCTGCGCGAAGTTGCGCAGAAAAGGGAGACGCTGTTCATCTATTCGGACAGGCCCATCCAGACGGAAATCGTCTGGAGCGACGCCCTCCCGGAAAGGCCCGTGCGGGTCCGCCTCCTCAATGCCCGACTGGGAAAGCATGTCGCGATCCCCTCCTCCGCAACGGATATGATCAAAGGTATCCGCATGGAAAGGAGGGGGAAGTACCTGGTTCTGCAAATCGTTCCGCAGAGGTTCGTGCTGAATGTGAGAAAAAGAATCGCGCAGGACCCCCTTCGCCTGATTCTGGAACTGTCGGAAGACCGAAACAGATCGCTCTCCGACCTGAAAAGAGAGGAGGAGCGGAGGAGAGAGGAGGCAAAACGGGAAGACCAAAAGACGCAGGAGAGGGAGAGGTTTCTGACCGTCAAGTTCAAAGAGGCGGAACGCCATTTCAGGATTGGCCGCTTCAAAACGGCGGCATTGCTGTTTCGCAATATCTTCAACGCGGCCCCAAACCTCGACATTGGCATCTGGGCCAACTTCCGCTCGGCCGATTCGCTCTATCAGTATCAGCTCGCCAAGCGGGAACGAAACGGCGACGAGTTCGTCATCCAGGAGTACAAGGCCGCCATCAACGCGGCGCTGAATGCCGATCTGGGCTACGACCACATTCCAAGGGCATATTACAACATCGGACGCAGCTATCTGAATCTGGGCCACTACGGGGACGCCTTCAACCAGTTCGAAATCCTGATCGATCTCTATCCGGAATCGCCCTATGCCAAAACGGCACTGTTCCATCAGGGGATCATTCACCTCAATATGATGCGATATCGCAAAACGATCGAAACCCTGGAAAAGTACGTGGAGGAGAACGCCAAAGGTCCCAAAATTCCGGCAGCCTACTACAAAATCGGAGAGGCGGAGTTTCAACTGAAAAAATATGCGGACGCCAAAAGGAACTTCGATCGAGGCTGGAGTCTCGATCCCGACTACATGAAAAAAGATGCCGGACTGATGTTCCATATGGGGGAAACCTATTTCGAAAACGGCGATCTTCAAGTAGCCAGATCCATCTACGAAAAGCTGATCGACCTCTATCCCGAAAAGAGCTTCAGCAGCCTGACGGCCATCCGCATCGGGGACTTCCTGCGGGACGAAGACAAATACGACGACGCCATTCGAGCCTACGAAAAGGCGATCGATCGCTATCCGAAAGAGCTTTCCCTAGTGGGAAAGCTGAGAATCGCCAATATACTGTCGGAAAGGCCGGACAACAAATATCATAAAAAAGCCATCGAGATCTACGACTTCATCCTGACGAAAAACGCCCTGTCCGAACAGGCCGAAGAGGCGCAACTGAGAAAGGGACTGACGCTCTCCCTCTTTCAGGAGCATTCCCAGGCCGTTTCCACGATGGAAGCGTTTTGCCGCAAATTTCCCAAAAACGTCTACGTACAGTACGGAATCGTCCACGAACGGATTTTGGAGACGATCCAATCCCACATCGAACACTTTTACTACCGGGGGGAATACCTGAAGGCTCTCGGAGTTTTCGAGCAGTACGAAAAGCAGTACTATACGCATCCGCAATACAGCGCCTGCTTTCAACTGGAGGAAAACCAAACTCCGAAGGAGGCAAAGAGGAAACTGATCCACAAGGCCCCCCTCTTTTTGATCGCCGACTCCTACGACCGGCTGGGCCTGCAGGACAAGGCCCTCAAAACCTACGACGCCATCCTGCGGGAAGAAGAGAACCCCCTGAAGCCGCTGGTGACCTTCAACAAAGGGAAGATATACGATTCCAAGGAAAAGCCGGAAGAGGCGCAAAAAATCTACGAGCAGTTTATCCACTCCTATCCCGACGACATCCTGACCCCGCTCGTGAAAAAGGCGCTCGGCGACTCCTACTTCAAAGTCCACAAATCCGACCGCATCTCCAGGGCGATCCGCATCTACAAGCAGACGATAAAGGACTATCAGAACTCCGACGATATGCTGCAGCGCGAAATCGTGCCCTCCTGCTGGTTTGCCCTGGCGAACCTCTACCGCGATATCGGTCAGTACGACAATGCCATCGACGCCTATAAAAACGTGATAGAGACATACGAGCACCCGCTCCAGGATCCGGACGTAGAGGAGTACGTGCTGGAGACCCATTTTATTCTGGGCAACCTCTATTTCGAGCTGAACCAGATTCCCGAGGCGCGGGAATCCTACACCGACGCCATCGCTCTTTTTCCGGAATCGCAGCAGGCTCCCTGGGCCAAATTTCAGATCGGACAGATCTACCTGAAAACCGGACAAAAGAGGAAGGCCATGGAGATATTCGCCGGGCTGATCCAAACCGCAAAGAGCAACCCGGACGCACTCTGGGGTCCTCTGGCCGAAGAGAGCCACAAGGAGCTTGTGAACGAACTCAAATTCGACCGGTACCTGAACCGAATGCCCAGCCCGACCCTACCCGAATAGCCCAGGCGGGCGGACCGGCCCGTCATTCTCCCGTAGAAAAAAGGAGCCGAAAAAATGGCAGAAAGCAAATTCGACCGACTGATGCGAAAACTCACCAGCGGTCAACTGGAAGGCCAGTGGGACGAAATCATGAACGGAATCGAAGACGTTCTGAAAGAGGAGAAAATGGGAACGCTGGACGATATGATACACGATATCAGAGACTTTCTGGAACGGCACGACAAGATCGAAACCTATATCAACGACAAAGGGGATTTTACCCCGCCCTTCGAGATGGTCTTCTCCTGGTTTGGCAAGGCGGTCAGGGAAAACCGCAAACGGAAGGGCAACTGACCGCCTTTGTCTTTCGATCAAATTCCGAAACGGACGGGGAAAGAGCCAAGGGGATGTTGGGGTCGGACCAAGTTAATATATTGATAATATTATATTTTTTATCATAATATAAGGAATATTTACTTTTAAATCGTTATTTTTTACCTAAAAATATGACTTTAAAAAAAATACACTTGGATCAAACCAATTATTGTGAACTTCGGCTAAAATTCCCGCTTGCGACTTCGTCGAGCAGTATGCCGTCTTGCTCCCGACAGGGAAGTTCGATTTTGCTCTCGCATTATTGACGAAGCGGTAAAAAGTCAAAAATATAAAGGGATAATAGCATTTTAAGGACAAAAATTATTCATAATAGATTTATAAATTAAATAA
>CAZLTI010000140.1:0-8366 GCA_964562335.1 uncultured Pseudomonadota bacterium
GTCTAAAAAGAAACGATGATTCTCGTCGTGCATGTCAATCCGGCCATTGATCGCGTGTATGCAGTCGAACGGCTTACTATCGGTGGTGTGGCCAGACCGTACGCTTTGACGGCCAACGCCGGAGGCAAAGGCTCGAATGTTTCGAGAGTAGCCAGGCTATTGGGAGAAGAGGTCAGCGTCTGCGGTTTTATCGGAGGATACGCGGGGGACTTTGTCGAAGGCGAGCTAAAAAAAATCGGTATCCGCACCGCTTTCACTCGTATAAAGGGCGAAAGCAGAAGTTGTATCAACATATTCGACAAAAGCAGCTGCCTGTCTACCGAAATATTGGAGCCGGGCCCCCATATCGCTTCCGACGAACAGGAAGCTTTTGTAAATCGGTATGAAGCTCTATTGGATCGTTGCAGACTGGTTTCTGCGTCTGGAAGTTTGGCCAATGGACTGGAAAGCGATTTCTTCAACGCTTTAATAGAAAGAGCAAAGGAAAAGGGTATTCCGTTCATTTTGGATACCAGCGGCGATGCCTTGAGAAAATCGCTGGAAGCCGCGCCGTATCTAATTAAACCGAATACGGAGGAAATATCCGACTATTTGGGAATGTCGAGCGCAAGCCTGGAGTCGCTGGTCGATTGTTTGACGGACTTTAGAAAAGGGGGGATTCGACTTCCTGTCGTCAGCATGGGGAGTAAAGGATGTCTAACGATAATAGACAATGAGGTTTGCCATTTTTCCCATCCGAGATTGGAAGCCAAAAACGCTGTTGGATCTGGGGATTCATTCATCGCAGGGTTTTCGGTGGGATTGGCGAGAAATCTTTCCGACACGGAAAGCATTAGGTTGGGGATTGCCTGCGGTATGGCAAACACACAATTCTTCAAAACCGGACACATCACCACAGAGCTAGTGGAGAAATACCTCCCTCTAATCCAATGTGGCATGGCTTGATGGCCGTCTATTCAATACTTGCGGGGCGCTCATTCGGGTTTTCGCCATCTCAATACCGGTTTGCGTGCGGCCCGAACCTCGTCGACTCTCGTTACGACGGTCTTTTGGGGAAATTCGTGCAGGGTCTCCGCCGCCGTTCCCTTCAACTTGATCATGGCTTCGACGAACCGGTCCATCGTACTTTTGGATTCCGTTTCGGTGGGCTCTATCAGCATGGCGCCATCGACAATCAAGGGAAAATAGACCGTCGGCGGATGAAAACCGTACTCGATCAATCCTTTGGCGATATCCATGGTAGTGATGTGCTCCCGTTCCAATCCCTCCTCCGTTAGCAGCACCTCGTGCATACAGGGAACGTCCGCAAACGGCACGTGAAAGTGCGGTTCCAATCTCTTTTTCAAATAGTTTGCATTGATGACGGCCGCTTCGGCCACTTGGCGGAGTCCGATGTTGCCCAGAGTTTTGATATATGCATACGCTCGAATCAATACGCCTATGTTGCCGTAGAAGGAGCGGATTTGGCCGATGCTTTTGGGAACTTCGTAATTCCAAAACACCATGCCGTCCCGTTTCGTCAAAACCGGTTTGGGCAGAAAGGGCTCCAGCTCTTTCGAAAGCGCCACAGGGCCCGCACCCGGTCCTCCGGCTCCATGGGGGGTTGAAAAGGTTTTGTGCGTATTGAAATGCAGCACATCCACTCCCGTTTCCCCCGGTTTTACCTTGCCGACCAGAGCGTTCATATTGGCCCCGTCCATGTAGACCATACCGCCCTTCGCATGCACCAGTCGGCAAATCTCTACGATGTCCTTTTCGAAAACGCCACAAGTATTGGGATTGGTGATCATGATTCCGGCAGTCTCGTCGGTCATCAGCTCTTCCAGTGCCTTCGGGTCGATCAGACCCTGCCCGTTCGATTTCAGCTCCACCGGCTGCAATCCAGCAACGGCTGCGCTCGAGGGGTTTGTGCCGTGTGCGGAATCGGGAATGACGATTTTGGTTCTTCTTCGGTCGTTTCTGTCGTCGTGGTATGCGCGGATCAGCAGCATGCCGAGAAGTTCCCCGTGCGATCCGGCGGCGGGATGCAGACAGACCGTATGCAGTCCGCTGATTTCGATCAAATCCCGCTGTAGTTCCCATAAGATACGCAGCAGTCCCTGGGAGGAGTCGTCCGGTGCATAGGGATGGGCAGTGGCAAATCCCTCCAGACCTGCCGCAGATTCGTTGACCTTCGGGTTGTACTTCATGGTGCAGGAGCCCAAAGGGTAGAATCCGCCGTCCACCGAATAGTTCCATGTCGAAAGTCTTGTGAAATGCCGGACCACTTGCGGTTCGGTCAATTCGGGCAAATCGGCGAAATCTCGACGAATTGTCCCTTCGGGAAGGTATTCCTCCGGCCGAAAGTTATCGACATCCATCTCCGGCAAATCGACCCCGATATCCCCAGTACGCTCCAAATCGAACAGAATTTCTTCGTTCAATACCAATCCCTCTTTTCCCGGAGGCCGAGTATTCATCTCAATATCTCCTTTAAGCTATTGACTAAACAGTCGATTTCCTCTTTCGTATTCACTTCCGTGACATTCACCAATACTCCTTTTGTATCTTTTGCATCGAACCTGGATAGCGGCACTCCGCCCAAAATGTTTCTTTTCCGCAATCCGGCTAAAAGGTCCGAGCTGTTTAAGGGGGTTTCGATGGCAAATTCGTTGTAGACTGCTCCCGCATAGCGGAGATCGATGCCTTTGATGGCCTTTATTTGCCGTATGGCATATTGGGTTTTGCTACCGTTCAGAGCCGCCAGCCGTTTCAATCCCTGTCTTCCCATCAATGCCAGGTAGACGGTCACCCACAAAGCGCACAGCGCCTGATTGGAACAGATATTGGAGGTCGCCTTTTCTCTTCTAATATGCTGCTCCCTTGTCGACAAAGTCAGACAAAAGGCCCGGTTTCCCCTCTTGTCTACGGTCAGTCCACTCAACCGCCCGGGCATCTGTCTGACATATTTTTGGGCACAGGCGAAAATGCCCAAGTTCGGACCTCCGTAGGAGATCGGCAAACCCAAAGACTGCGCCTCCCCTACTACAATGTCGGCACCGAAGTCGCCGGGAGGCGTCAACAGACCGAGACTCGACATTTCGGTAACGACGGAAACGAACAGAATGTCGCTGCCGGTCAGAAGTTCTCCCTGTTTCTTCTGGTCTTCGATCACTCCATAGAAATTGACGGTGGGAAGCAAAGCGCATAGCGTTTTGTCGTCCAACGCCCGCTCCATAGCAGCCAAATCGGTCTGTCCGTTTTCAGCCAATGGAATTGCCGCCAATTCGATATCCTGATGTCGCGTATAGGTTTTTAACGTTTCGATATATTCGGGATGCAGTGCGGCGGAATAGAGAACCCTGTCTCTTTTTTTCTTGATGCGCTGCGCCATAAAGAGGGCTTCGGCTGCGGCAGTGGCTCCTTCGTACATCGAAGCATTGGCAACGTCCATTCCCGTCAGCTGGGACAGCAGCGTCTGAAACTCGAACATCACCTGCAGCGACCCCTGGCTAAGCTCCGGCTGATAGGGGGTATAGCAGGTCAAAAACTCCGCTCTGGATGCAATCGCTCCGATCGCCTCGGGTATATATCGGCGATACGAACCGGCACCCAGAAACGATATGGTGTCCGTGGGCATATCGGCAGAACGCTTTTTCATCTCCCTCATGAGGGAAAACTCGCTGACGGGAGGAGAAATGCGGAGCAGCTCTTTGAGCCGGACACTTTCGGGGATGCTCCCGAACAGCTCCTCGACCGATGCCGCACCTATCTCTTTCAGCATCGACGCGCGAGCGTCCGGGCTATTGGGTATGAATTTCATAGGCTTTCCATAGTTGAAGCGACGGATGAGTTGGGTTTCGATAAAAAATAGGTATGATGATAAACGATATACGTCTACCCCTTTTTTGCTGCCGGAAGGGACAGTTTAAAGCTGCACTTGGCAAAGCGTTAACGAACCGATTTTCGCTTTACTTTTGCGGTTGCGGCATAAAAAATAGACCGGAAAAAACGGCGTCCGACGCTGGGATGCTTTTCTCTCTTGATTCATCAAAACACGTGGAAAACCGAAGCTCGTAGCAACCATTGAAAAAAACACTCTATTTCGATTGCTTCTCCGGCATCAGCGGAGACATGTCCGTAGCGGCGCTTATCGATATCGGCGCCAGTTTCGAGTCGTTAAAGAGCGAACTTGGGCGACTGTTTGCCAAGGAGCGACCGATCGGTCTCTCTATCGCTAGAACGGTGAAATGCGGCGTATCCGCATTGAAATTCGACGTCGATCCTCCCAATTTGGAAACCGATCTAAGCAGCTTCCAGGAGATCGGATCGTTTATCGAGCTTTCGGAACTGGCGGCCGACGTGAAAAAACTCGCATTGGCTATTTTCGGCAACTTGGCGGAAGCGGAGTCTCGAATTCATGGCGTTCCCATCCAAAAGGTCCATTTTCACGAAGTCGGCGCTTTCGATTCCATCGTCGATATCGTAGGGTTTTCGATCGCATTTCGATCGTTGGACATTCGGAACGTTTTTGCCTCTCCGATCGCCTTGGGATACGGGTCGGTTCGATGCCGACACGGAACCTATCCGGTTCCGGCCATGGCGACTCTTGAGCTTCTGAAATCGATCCCGGTCTACGGGGGCGAGCACGAATGCGAACTGACGACACCTACGGGAGCTGCCATTATCAAAACGATTGCGACGGACTATCGGGAAAAGCTTCCAAAGATGCAGGTGGAAAGAATCGGATATGGAGCGGGGACAAAAGATCTGGAAAACCAGCCGAACGTTCTTCGAGTGGTATACGGAGAAGCGATGGAATAGACGCGGCTCCGACTGTCGTTTCCCCTCTACATCTCCATTTTGCTGCCGGAATGGTCGGAATCGTCCATTTTTTCGCCGATAAAATCCACATCCTTCATCAACTCCCCCGCGAATTCGCTTAGAGGCAGAACCTCTCCGGCAGGCGAGACGGAACCCATCTTCCCCGGAGGTATATCGATGCTCCCCTTTGTAACCGAAGACTGTAGCCTGACCAAACCCTCCAATGTGCCAACTCGCGTATTTCCTTTGAGGAATTCCACGATGAAATCGGTTCCTTTGACACCGATCACGGATGTCGGAGTATGCACCTCGACACTTGTCTCTTCGGATTTTCTCACTCTGGCCCGCAGTTTGCCGAAAAGCTTCAGGATAAAACGGCTGATTTTTACTGAAACTCCCGGAACCGTCTGTTGGGTCAATTTCAGTCTTGAAGAGGGACTCAGGGACACGGCATCCGCATTTTTTAATAAAATTAGAGCCTTGCCCGTCGATCCGGTAATCGCTTCGTCGCCATGACGGAGATTTATGCTGGGCACGCCCAACTTCAGCGTCTTCCCGTTGCGCAAAATATAGACGGGATCCGCCTTTACCACAATTTTTCCGATTCCCGGAGCGGGCGAAGATGCGAACGCGCCTGTCGGTGCCATCGTCGCGAATAACAGTGCCAACAGCCACCGCAATGTAGGGGATAGCGCTTTTCGCATCCTGATTTCCTTTTCGTTATAAGTTTGTTGTCGATTCCATCGGCCATCGAGCCGGATTGTCGCGTACCGTTCCGCGAAACCTCCAATTACTGCTGCAACCAGTTGGCTGCCTCCTTGGCATGGTAGGTAAGAATCATACTGGCTCCGGCTCTTTTGAAGCCGAGCAGCGTTTCCAGCACAACCTTCTCGTAGTCGATCCAGCCGTTTTGTCCCGCCGCTTTTGCCATCGCATATTCGCCCGATACGTTATAAACGGCTACAGGTACCGAGGATTTTTCGGAAACGGCCCGAACCACGTCAAGATAGGGCAGTCCCGGTTTTACCATCACGATATCGGCCCCCTCTTGGATATCCAGCAGAACCTCCCGTACACCCTCTTGCACATTGGCAGGGTCCATCTGATAGCTATTTTTGTCGCCTCGCTTCGGGGCGCTGTCCAGCGCGTCGCGAAAGGGTCCGTAAAAGGCGGAGGCGTATTTCACGCTGTAGGACATGATCCCTACATTCTCATATCCCGCTTCGTCCATTCGAGAGCGAATATAGCCGACTCTGCCGTCCATCATATCCGAAGGAGCCACGATATCGGCACCCGCCCTTGCTTGCGAAAGGGCCATTTCCGCAAGAATGGGAAGCGTCTCGTCGTTTACAATCTCTCCTCTCTCGTTTACGAATCCGTCGTGTCCGTCGGAACTGTAGGGGTCCATGGCAACATCGGTGATCAGAGTCAGACCCGGAACGGACTCCTTTACGGCACGCAAGGTCTTTTGATAAAGGCCGGAATCGTTGCAGGACTCCAAAGCCTTCGGGTCCTTCCTCTCCTCTCCGAGTGCCGGAAACAATACCACGGCGGGAATCCCCAAATCGTATATCTCCCTACACTCCTTCACGACCAAGTCCCGAGACAGGCGGGCGATTCCGGGCATCGAGCGGATTTCCTGGCGACGGGATTCTCCCTCCATAACGAAAAGGGGCATGATGAGATCCGCGACCGAAAGGGAATTTTCCCGCACCAAAGAGCGTACACTTTCCGATATGCGGTTGCGGCGCGGACGGTGGGTTAGTTGGATAGTCATAAGCTTCGTTTGGACTGCAAGATGAATTGGTGAACGATGCTGTCAAGCTTTGGTTTGATATCCAAAACGGGGATGTATTCGAAAACGCAAGAAATAGCTTTTTTCATTATTTAAGTAAACACTTCCTGAATTGTGACTATAGCAATTTATCGAAGAGATCGATTGACGGGCTAAGGAAGATCGAGAGGGGAGTTGCCTACACGTTTGCGATTCCGAAACGGTTTTTTTTCGATTGCTTTGACAAGTTTTGCATTCTTCCGGAAATGATCGTTCAATTCCGGTACGTCGGAATAATCAATATCCTCGTCTTGTTGATTTTCGAATTTTCGCCAGGACTGCTCTATATTTAACTCTTTCTCGCTCATTCAACCCTCTTGCGGAAATGATACGCGTTTTATTTCCCCGCTTCGTGAAAACGACCAATCACTCGAATTCCATACAGACGCCATATATATAATCGAAATATCACGGTCAAGCTGAAAAAAGGGCTAAGGGTGGCACGTTTAGCGAAAGTTGTCCTTGATCCCTTCGCTTTTCTTTCGATCAATTCACTTTTGGGTTGAAATTGGTTTTTATAACGGTGTAGAAAGGGGCGCGGTATTTAAGGGGCGGAATCGAAACACGATTTTCCTGTAGCGAAACCACCTATCTAAAGAGGAGAACTATGGATAGAAATAAAAACAAAAATGTGGGGAGGGCGGTATTCGTCATTTCCGCAGTCCTGTGCGGTGCCATAGGAATTTGGGGGGTAATGGCTCCCGAATCCCTGTCCAGTTCGGCACAGGCGTTGACAGGCTTCTGTTTGACCAAACTCGGATGGTTTTTTCTGCTGCTGTGCACCTTCCTCGTGGTCGTTGCCTGTTATTTCGCCTTTGGTCCCTACGGCAACATCGTATTGGGACAGGACGACGAGAAACCCGAATTCGGGCTTGGTTCCTGGCTTGCCATGCTGTTTGCGGCGGGTATGGGAGCCGGACTGCTTTTTTGGGGAGTTGCGGAGCCTATCTACCACTTCATGTCTCCTCCCGGCATGGAGGGAGGAACGCCGGAAGCGGCCATCCAGGCGATGGTCATCACCAATCTGCATTGGGGTCTTCATGCCTGGTCGGCATACGGGGTTAGCGCTCTGATCATCGCCTACTTCGGATTCCGAAGACGCGAGCCGAATCTGCTTTCCACTCCTATCCGCAAATCGTTTTCGGCGCTGTGGCCAAAGCAGATCAACAGGGTTTGTCAAACGGTCGACGTTATTGCGGTTCTTGCCGTTATTTTTGGCGTAGCGGGTTCCCTGGCAATGGGGATCATGCTGATGAACACGGGGCTGCACATTGTCTTCGATGCGATTCCCGGCAGTTCGACCACAGTACAAATCGGCCTGCTGATTTTGGTAAGTGTGGCCTTTATGACCTCCGCCAGTACGGGCCTCGACCAGGGTATTAAGATTTTGAGCAATTTGAATATGCTGCTGGCTCTGTTTATCCTGCTCTTTGTGGTCTTTCTTGGCCCCATCCAATTTATTTTCGAAGTATTCGTCAATACTTTGGGAACCTACACGACGCAGCTTGTCAGGATGTCGTTCAAAATGTTTCCCTACAAAGGTTTGGGTGGTTGGACTGCCGGCTGGACGCTGACCTATCTGATCTGGTGGGTGGCTTGGGGTCCCTTTGTGGGAATCTTCATCGCACGCATCAGCCGGGGACGTACAATTCGCCAATTCATTCTGGGTGTTATCCTAGTTCCCACACTTTTTTCCATGTTCTGGTTTTCGGCTTTCGGCGGAACCGCG
>CAZLTI010000141.1:0-1537 GCA_964562335.1 uncultured Pseudomonadota bacterium
AATATTATCAAAGAATTTTCCGAAGAGGAGTACCAATCGCAGAAAGAGGAGATTTTATCGATGATCAATTCTGCCGTCAAAAACTTTTCCAATATTAAAATATTGCCAAACCTTACGAAAGAAAGATTACAAACCTGTATCCTATCATAACATGCCATGGGATTTTTTACCGCTTCGTCATCAATTGCCTTCTATATTTATCATGAATCAAGAGCAAAGTGAAAACTCGACTCCTTGGAAAGTTTTGACCATGGAGGGACTCGTTTCGCTAAATAAATTGACTGAAGCTGTTTTGAAAGATATTACGTTTATGCAAAGACCGGTCTCTATTCTAACGGCGACCTCCTGCGATCAAGGAACGGAAATATTGGAAAGGCATCCCGATATTGCATTGTTGCTGTTTGATGTTGCCTTGGAAAAGGAACCTTCAAAATTGGATTTTATAAATTTTATTCGTCATAAAAAAAATAATATAAGCCTACGTATTCTACTTTATTTGGATCACTCGGAACTGACATTCGATGAAGTTATGAAAAAAAAGCTAAATGTTCAGGGTTGTTTATTAAAAGATCGTCATCTCAAAGAAAAGTTGCTCCCCTCCGTCTTAAATGAGTTTCGCAATTATAATGAAATTGAATTCGTTACACAAAACTTGAGATCGTTGGGAGGCAGTATTGCTCATGAACTAAGAAATCCTTTGGCATCGGTTTCAATGGGTTGCTCTGCAGTGGAATCTCGGCTGGAAAAATACAAACAAGCTTTGGATACATTGGACGCAAGAATTTTTTTTATGGTGTTTAGATCGGTAAAAAGATCGATAAAAAATGCAAATTTTATTATAGATATGATCCTCCAGAACATTATGCATAGGGAGGTCGACAGTTCCTGTTTTGATCATTTTCCTGTCCGCAAATGCATCACAGAAACAATCGATTTATATCCTTTCCATAATCATAAGGAAAGAAATTATTTGACGACAAATCTACAAGACGATTTTATTGTTTGGGGATCGAAGGAGTTACTGCAATTTGCTTTATTTAACTTGCTAAAAAACTCTTTGTCGGCTTTGGTCGGAAAATCGAATCGACAAATCAGGATCAAACTGGAAACAGGCGATCGGCATAATAGATTGTTTTTTTACGATTCTGGGCGTGGAATTGCGCATGACAAACTACCGCATATTTTTGACGCGTTTGTGACCGAAGGAAAAAGAGGAGGTACCGGTCTAGGTCTGCCCTTTTGCAAGCGCGTAATAGAGGGTTTTGGCGCCGATATCGCTTGCAGCTCAATTGAGGGGAAGCATACCGAATTCATATTGAAGTTTCCCCAAACAGCCCGACCAAGCACGGCCTGATTTTGCGCCCGCCCAAGATTGGCTTGACCCCGGTTCCCGCCCGGAAATTCTGCGCTGCCCCGCTTTTCCGCTAGGGCATTCGAACGAACGTCGGCAGGCAATAGTTAGCAACTGTCTGTTCGGATGGGCGTCCGGGAGCCGCCGAGGAATTTGCCTTGACATTGTGACTCCGGTTTTTTAGCA
>CAZLTI010000141.1:1547-2542 GCA_964562335.1 uncultured Pseudomonadota bacterium
TGAGGAGATCCGTTTGGCGACAAAGCTTTGTAAAGGTTCTGACGGCTCAAGTCGGTCTCTCTAGCAATTTCGCTCATTCCTCGCGCAAGGTGCTCGCTCGCAGGTACCTATGCAAAATATCGCCTGGAACTGCCTGTCCACGCCGATTTTCAATCCGCATTGGATAGGCGAATCACTAGGATGCGGAATTCGGTTCTGGCAAGACAATCCCGATTGCAACCCTTTCGCATGGGGTTAGCATTAAACTTCTCGGATGGGCGTCCGGGAGCCACCGAGGAATTTGCCTTGACATTGTGACTCCGGTTTTTTAGCAGTAGTCATACAGAGAGAATGTTTGCACGGGAGCTCGGAAACGGGCTGAGAGGGATTGAAGCCGACCGTCGAACCTGATCCGGATAATGCCGGTGGAGGAATCCAGACAGACCGAAATCTAGCTGTCTTCCATCGGGAGACGGCTTTTTTTTTGCGTAAAAATTGCAGTTTGGAGTCGGACCAATTTATCTAGCTGATAATACTGAAATTTAATTTATATATTGGTCATATTTATTCCTTAAAATTCTATTTTATGCGGTAAAAAACTAAATTTAAATACTACCTATAACCAAACAACAGGATGGCCGGTCTGTGATGTTTGTGCCATCCATTCTCAGAACTCCCGTCCTTTGCTCAGATTCCCGTTCTTTGTGCAGATTCCCGCCTTTGCGGGAGTGACGAAACGTGCGGGAGTGACGAAACGTGCGGGAGTGAAGGGGGTACTGGACGAGAGTGACGGGGATCGCGGGAGTGACGGGGATACTGGGCGACATACTATTCCGAAACACGCCGCTCGATTCGGCTTGCCCTACCAACGGGATCGGTCTATTATTTTGGCGTAGAGAGAGGCGATTTGTCGCGTCTCGACGATTTGTCTTTACGTTCGATATTCGCCGAATGCACAAACTTTCACATCGCGGGAGAAAAGGATGCTTGGCGCTACCGATACACTGGAGGTTTAC